>NZ_ABHJ01000311.1:0-1572 GCF_000171895.1 Hydrogenivirga sp. 128-5-R1-1 | reverse complement strand
AATTAAAAGAGAAATTCAAATGTTAAGGATTTTATTACTGTTATTTTTTCTTTCTTCTTGCGGATATAAACCTGTTAACTTTGAAAAACAAAAACTAAATGTCTGTATAGAAAAAGTAAATATAAATTCTCCAGAGCCTCTGATTTTAGATGTTTTAAATAGAAAACTTAGAGATGTTATAGTCTCTCAAGGAAAAAAACTTGATTGTAGTTATAAAAAAAATATAGTTGTGTACATAACATTAAAAAGTCTATCTTTTTATCCAATTGGATATTCTCAATCTCAAAGGGCAAATGTTTATAAAATAGCTATGAGTCTAAATTTAAAAGTTGATGACAAAGAAGGTAGCACTATATTAAATAAAGACATAACTGAAACTACCCAGTACATAGGGGCAGGACTTAGAGCAGATATAGAAAAAAGGTATGCCATTCAGTATCTTGGAGATTTAATTCAGGTTAGAATTTTTTCTTTGCTAAGTCAGATACGATGAAAGAAGAAAATATAGTTAAGCTTTTAAAGAAGAACATAAGTGAAATTAATCTTAATCCTGTAATTTATATTTATGGCGGTGAAGACCTGTTGAAAAAACAGTTTATTGATAAATTTAAAAGCGTAGGTTCAAATTTTCACTTTTTGTGGGGAGATGAGGTTAATTTAACTGAGTTAAAAGATATTTTTGGCTCTGCTTCGCTTTTTTCATCGGAAAATGTGGCTGTTTTATGGGATATAGATTCCTTTGTATCAAAACTTTCCAAAGATGCTGTTAAAGAATTTTTAAATTTTATAAAAGGAATAAACTCTCCGAATAAATTATTTTTAGTATCAAAAAAAGAAAAAGTTCCTGCAAAAGAGCCGTTTAAAACTATATCTTCCACTGCAACAGTTATAAATTCCCCTCATCTTACACCAAAAGCTTTTGAGCTATCTGTATATAAAAAAATACAGCGGGAAGGAAAAAATATATCTTTAGAAAATTTAAAATATCTAATTTCAAAACTTCCTAATAATCTCTACAATACAAAACAGGAGATTGAAAAATTACTGATTTACACAGCAGAAAAAAACGAAATAACTAAAGAAGATATAGATGCTGTAATTACGACAAAACCTCAAGTTAATATCTTTGTATTTCAAAATCAATTTTTAAAAAAAGATATAAATGCAGTAAGCACTTTTCAAAGGTTAGTTGAAGAAGGTCAACATCCTTTTGAAATACAGTCATTTATCCTAAATTTATTGAATAAAATTATTTATTTTAAAGATTTAATAGATAAAGGTACTCCAAAACAGCTGGCATTTTCTAAAGTTGGGATTAATTACAGACCACAACAATTGGCTGTTGAAAACGCATCTAATGTATGGAAAAAAAGCGAACTCCTAAATGCGATAAAATATCTTTATGAAACTGAAAAATATCAAAAATTGTATTATGAAGATGTACAAAAAAAAGCAGAAGAATTTCTTCTAAAAGTGCTATTACAATGAAAAATTCTTTAAACGACTTAAGACCTTTAACACTAAAAGACTATATAGGTCAGGATAATATAAAAAAGCAGATAGAACTTTTCA
>NZ_ABHJ01000312.1:0-1572 GCF_000171895.1 Hydrogenivirga sp. 128-5-R1-1 | reverse complement strand
AGTACATTTGCCGGCCTTTCTACAACTTCACCGGCAGCTATTTTGTTTATAACTTCTTCACTTAATTGTTTAATTTTCAATTTTGCACCTTAAAATACTTGATTTTGTTTTCATTTAGACATATGTTAAATTATGCTAATAAAAATTATAACTAAAGGAGGGCACGTCAATGGCAGTAAGAAAACTTGAGAAATCAGAATGGGAATCTTATTTTGCAGAATGGGACAGAAAGTATAGAGAAGGACTTATTCCAAAAAGAGATGTTCAGATTGAAATTGTAAACCCTGAACTTGGAGACCAGGTTGAAACATTCTGGCAGGAGCTTGTTGGATTAAACTATGACCCTAAAAATGATATTTTTGAAGTTGCTGCCGAAAGACACGACCATTTAATTCATAGACCAA
Source organism: Hydrogenivirga sp. 128-5-R1-1 (assembly GCF_000171895.1). NCBI lineage: Bacteria > Pseudomonadati > Aquificota > Aquificia > Aquificales > Aquificaceae > Hydrogenivirga > Hydrogenivirga sp. 128-5-R1-1. The sequence goes on along the minus strand of NZ_ABHJ01000312.1, from coordinate 1,168 downwards.
CTGAAATATATGTTGATGAAGAAAACGATGATATAAAAGTTGTTGAGGTTGTTCAGTGGGATAATACAAAACATATAATTTCATTTAAAGCTAAATAATAAATTGGGGGCTACTGCCCCTTTTTATAAACTTCTGCACCAATATTTCTTAACTTCTGGTCTATGTGTTCATATCCTCTATAAAGATGGTAAATTTCTTCTATTTCTGTAATACCTTCTGAAGCAAGACCTGCTATAACCATCGCTGCACTTGCTCGTAAATCTGTAGCCTTTACTTTAGCACCTTCTAACTTTTTTACACCTTTTATAATTGCAGTATTGTTTTTTGTATCAACCTTAATATTTGCTCCAAGTCTGTTTAACTCATCTGCGTGCATAAATCTATTTTCAAATATGTTTTCTTTTATTTTTGATGTGCCGTCTGCAAAACTTAGTAGTACCATCATTTGAGCTTGTAAATCTGTTGGGAAATATGGATATTCTTTTGTTTCTATGTTTATAGGTTTTACCTCTCTTGCTTTTTTAATGTATGCAGTATTTTTTCCAATTTTTGTTAAGTTAATACCTATTTTTTCCAGTGTTTCATTGAAATACTCTAAATATTCAAATAGGATAATTTTCAATAGTGATACCTTCGCCACACAGTGCAGAAAGAACTGCAAATGTTCCTGCTTCTATTCTATCAGGTATAACTTTATGTCTAGCTTTATTTAATGATTTTACTCCTTCTATAACTATAGTATCACTTCCGGCACCTTCTATTTTTGCACCCATTTTTATTAAAAGGTTGGCAAGGTCTAAAACTTCAGGTTCTTTTGCTGCATTTTTGATAATAGGTTTTTCCTTTTGCAAGTACTGCTGCCATCATTATGTTTTCTGTACCTAGTTACTGGTGATTTTTTCAAAAGTTATCTGTGTACCTTTTAGTCCGTAAGGAGCTTTTTGCAATTATATTTTCCTTCTTTTTAGAGATATTTCAGCTCCCCATCTTTTTTAGAGCTTTTAAATGAAGAGTCAACAGAGTCTACTTCCAATAGCACATCCACCCTGGAAGTGCTACCTGTGCATATCCAAATCTTGTAAGCATGGGGCCTAAAACCAGTATTGACGCTCTCATTTTTGAGACATAGTCATAGCTTGCTGAAAGGTCGGTTGATTTTCAAACTTTA
>NZ_ABHJ01000313.1:0-1572 GCF_000171895.1 Hydrogenivirga sp. 128-5-R1-1 | reverse complement strand
ACAAGAATCTATTACAACAGAACTTATTGATATTATTAACGCTGCTCAGGCAATACAATAAGTAAAAATTTAGGAGGAAATAAATAATGGCAGAAAACAAAGGAAAAATAGTTCAGGTTGTAGGACCTGTTGTTGACGTTGAATTTGAAACAGGAGATTTACCAGAAATAAGAAACTCATTAAAAACAATAAGAAAGGGTATTGACGATAAGGGAAATGAATTTGAAGAAGAGCTTTACCTTGAAGTTGCACAGCACATAGGAGAAAAAAGAGTTAGAACAGTGGCTTATGGCCCAACTGATGGACTTGTAAGAGGACAGGAAGTTGAAAATTTAGGTTCTCCTGTTAAAGTTCCTGTTGGAAAAGCTGCCCTTGGAAGAATATTTAATGTTGTAGGAAAACCTATTGATGAAGCCGGTCCTGTAGAAGCTGAAGAGCACTGGCCAATTTTCAGACCTGCTCCAACTTTTGAAGACCAGGCAACAAAAGTTGAAATCTTTGAAACAGGTATTAAAGTTATAGACTTACTTGTCCCATTTATTAAAGGTGGAAAAGTTGGATTATTTGGTGGTGCAGGAGTTGGAAAAACTGTATTAATGCAGGAATTAATTCATAACATTGCAAAATTCCACTCTGGATACTCTGTTGTTGTTGGTGTTGGTGAAAGAACAAGGGAAGGTAATGACCTTTGGATGGAAATGAAAGAATCTGGGGTTCTTCCTTACACTGCTATGGTATATGGTCAGATGAATGAGCCTCCTGGAGTTAGATTTAGAGTTGCACACACAGGGCTAACAATTGCTGAATATTTTAGAGATGTTGAAAATCAGGACGTTCTTATTTTTATAGATAACATATTTAGATTTGTTCAGGCTGGTGCAGAAGTTTCTACACTTCTTGGAAGACTTCCATCAGCTGTTGGTTATCAGCCAACTCTTGGAACTGACGTTGGTGAAGTGCAGGAAAGAATTGCTTCAACTAAAAATGGTTCTATCACATCTATACAGGCTGTATATGTACCTGCTGACGATATTACAGACCCAGCTCCAGCATCAATATTTGCACACTTAGATGCTACAATTGTTCTTCAAAGAAGACTTGCAGAGCTTGGTATTTATCCTGCTATTGACCCATTAGAGTCTACATCTAAGGCTCTTGCCCCTGAGTATGTTGGTGAAGAACATTATACAGTCGCAAGAGAAGTTCAGAGAATTCTCCAAAGATACAAAGAACTACAGGAAATTATTGCTATTCTTGGTATGGAAGAGCTTTCTGAAGAAGATAAAGCGACTGTTTACAGAGCAAGAAAAATACAGAGATTCTTAGCTCAAAAATTCCACGTTGCAGAGCAGTTCACAGGACAACCTGGTGATTACGTAAAAAGAGAAGATACTATCAAATCCTTTAAAGAAGTTGTTGAAGGTAAATGGGACCATCTTCCTGAACAGGCATTTTATATGGTTGCTGATATTGAAGATGCTAAAAGAAAAGCTGAAGAAATGGCTGCAAAACAAGCTTAATATAATAACGGGGCTCTTGCCCCTTTTTTTTATACTCCTATCCTGCTCTCAA
>NZ_ABHJ01000314.1:0-1569 GCF_000171895.1 Hydrogenivirga sp. 128-5-R1-1 | reverse complement strand
TATCATTTACTGAGGAAACGCACATTAATTAATATGAGATTTGACCTTACTGATGAAGAGGTTGTAAGCTTTCTCAATTCTGAAATCATTAAAAGATATATAAAAGATGTTTTTAGGAATATAACTTATCACTTTAACATAACACAATTGAAACTAATTCCTTTACCTACAAAGGAAGAATTAAAAAAAATAAAGGAGTTATTAATATGTCAAGAAACTGGAAGAAAGATTTAGATAAATTCGAGAACTTTCTTGAGAATATAGATATAAAGAAATATGCACATTTAAGAATGATTAAGACCGTGGAACAAGATTTACCACGAGATTTATTACCTCTTGAAATATATTATAGGTATTATTGGGATACAACTAACTTTAAAGACTACGATGATATCTTTAGAATTTATTGGAGTGAAAAATTAAGTCCATACATCTATAATTTCATAAAGAAATACTTTTATGGCTGTTCTTTACAATTTGTGGAAGAAGGCTTTAAAGCAAGACTGTACAGAATCTGGATGTCTATTCTAACACAATTTCATTTTCAATATTTATGGAATGCTTTATTTGACGAAAAGCTAATATCTAACCCAAAGTTGGATATGATGGGAATAGATGCAATTGTAGAATTAAACCCTAATTTCCAATTTAAACCTTAAGTATAATTTTAAACTGTAGAGCTAAAATAAAAAAGTGAATTTTAGCTAAAAACCCTTCCAAAGAAACAGCTTTAATACTTTCAATTCCCATATACTTCAATCTGCTGAAAGTAGTCTCTATCTTCTTCCTAATGGTCTTTAAAAAAGTTTGTTTTTTCTTTTGTTTATGATGAATCTTTCCTTTTTTTATAGCTTCTAACTCTATACATATTTTTTTTAGTTCTTCTTTTAAACCTTTTGAATTGAATGCTTTGTCTGCTATTAAAATCTTGCCATTTAGTAAATTTATAATCGTTTGCTCTTCTTTAAACTCTTTTAATGCGTTTATATCGTGTTTTGAAGCTGGCATTATATTAAACGATATAGGTTGTTCATAAGTATCTATTATTAGTCCTAATTTATACCCAAACCATTCTCTATGTCCGTTATTTCCTTTATATAATTTCCCACTTACCTTTTTACATCTTTTTATCCTTGTAAGTTCACAAACTGGAATTGGTTTTGTATCAAGTATTGCAATTAGTGATTCTTTGTTTGATAGCAAATTTTTTACCAGTATAATTAAAATTTTTACTAACTTTTTCAACTTTTTTGCTCTTTTTACAATGGCTGGTAGCTCTGGCACATAAGGAAACATATCGCTGTAGTTTTCTTTAAATTCTTTTAGTGTAGATTTTATTTCTCCTTTTCTAAATGTTGTGGCATAAACTAAAAGGGTTATTAACTCGCTATCTGAAAATTTAGGCTTATTTGTTTTGTGTTTATGTCCTATCAACTTTAATACCTCGTCTACAATTACATAAACTGTTGTTATATAATCTTTATATGTCATTGGTTTTCCTCCAGTGGTTTTTATCTTTATTTGCCACTGGAGTTTTTTATTTAAACTTCTCTCTTGAATTGGAAACTA
>NZ_ABHJ01000315.1:0-1565 GCF_000171895.1 Hydrogenivirga sp. 128-5-R1-1 | reverse complement strand
TCGTGCTGTATTTTATTTGTATCCTGATACTCGTCAACCAGTATGTAATCAAACATATCCTGCCATTTTTGTCTTATTTCCTCATTTTCTTTAAAAAGTTTAACTACATTTAAAAGAAGGTCATCAAAATCCATAGCATTAGCAAAAATCAGCCCTTCCTGATACTTCTCATAGATAGTTCTTATATGTGGAAGCTGCATTTCATAAAAATCAAGTAAAGACTCATCTAAATTCTGCTTTATCTGTGAAATTATATTTTTTAATCTTTCAGGTTTATAAAGGTCTTTGTCTAAATTTGCCTCTTCAACAATGTCTTTTAATAGTTTTTTACTGTCTTCTTCATCATAAATGGCAAAATCTCTGTTGTATCCAAGGCGCTGGGCTTCTATTCTGAGTATTTTTGCTGATAAACTGTGAAATGTTGTTATCCAGTTTGGCTCTTTTTCAAGACCAAGGGCATTTTTTACCCTTTCTTTCATCTCGCTTGCTGCCTTGTTTGTAAATGTAATGGCAAGTATCCTATCTATATCAATACCAAACTCCTGTGTTAAAAACATTATTTTATGTGTAATAACCCTTGTTTTTCCTGAACCTGCACCTGCTAAAACCAAAAGAGGTGAATCAAAATATAAAACTGCTTCTTTTTGTGCTTCATTTAATCCTTCTAAAATACTACTCATCTTTATCCCTTTAAAGTTTTTATGTACTGGCTGTAAATTCCTTCTTTTTCTAAAAGCTCATAGTGGGTTCCTTCTTCTATTATTTTACCTTTATCAAGAACATAAATATAGTCTGCATTTTTAACAGTTGATAATCTATGGGCTATTAAAATAGTTGTTTTATCTTTTAAGTAATCCTCTAAATTTTTCATTAGCTTTTCTTCTGTTTTATAATCAAGGGCTGATGTGGATTCATCTAAAATTACAACTTTTGGTTTAGAAAGTATCATCCTTGCAATTGCAAGTCTTTGCCTTTCACCTCCAGAAAGCCTAACTCCATTTTTACCAACCAATGTATCAAGTCCTTTTGGCATCTTTTTAACAAATTCATCTGCAACTGCAATTTTTAAAGCTTCCCATATTTCTTCTTCTGGAATGTCTTTTCCAAGTGTTAGATTAAATCTTATTGTATTATTAAACATTTGAGGATTTTGCAGTACAACATATACATTTTCCCTGACAACGTCAAGACCTATATCATTCACAGGAACACTGTCATAATAAAGCTGTCCTTTATCTACAGGATAAAAACCAACTATAATGTTTGCAACTGTTGTTTTTCCACTTCCTGATGCTCCAATTATTGCTATCTTGCTTTTTTCAGGAATGTTCATGTTAACTGCTTTTAAAACAAAATTTTCCTTATCATAAGAAAACCATACATCCTCAAGTTTTATGGAAACGGTAGTTTTATTTTTAAATGGATTTTTTAAATGTGGATATTTTGGTTCTGTTTTCAAAGATAAATCTCATTTAGTCTTTGAAGTGCCACATTTGCAGAATGAAAGAGTACTGTATTGAAAGTATTTCCTGAATAGTGTCATCATTACCCATAAGTACCCAAAA
>NZ_ABHJ01000316.1:0-1561 GCF_000171895.1 Hydrogenivirga sp. 128-5-R1-1 | reverse complement strand
TATCCAGAAGGTATTTAAAATATTGCTTCATATCTGAAACTTTGAAATATACTCATAAACATTTCCATTTTTAATAACCATATAACTCAGGGCTACAACTTTATGGTATGCGTGAGGTAAAAATTCACCGTTTTCAAACTTTTCTTTTTCCTTATCATCAGCTATTTCAAAAATCATACTTTCATCAGGAATGGTTTCTATATCAAATACTAAAAAATTATTGTATCTTGAACTGTGATTGTTCCTCTCCCTTAGTATATCGTTAAATCCCCACATATAGCCCTCGTGTTATTTTTATGTAATCAAATTTAACTTAACCCAATATTAAATAAATTTGCAAGTATTGACAATTAAAATAAAAGTACTTAATTTTAAAAAGAAAAATAAGAGGGAGATTAATGGAAATTACATCACCAGAAAACTTAGTTCCATTGGTAAAAAAGTTTAAATTAGAAAATGGAATTACATTGTATAAACTATCAAAAGGATTTGAGATTTTAGACGTCATTGAGCCTGAATTGGCTAAAGATGTTTTGTATTTCATATTGAAAAAAAAGGAAGACGATTTTACTACATACAGGCTTTTGAGATATAAAAAAAATATTCATGATGTATCTATAGATGCTGAATTTAAAGCTACAACAACTGACAGTGCTGTGCTAAATACTTTAGGAGCTTTATCTAAACATCTATTTTAACGAAAAGTTTTTATATTTTTTTTCTTGCATAAATTTTCAACAGGGCATTTACTGCAGTAAGGTGAAACAGGTTTACAAATAGTTTGACCAAAACCTACTAATAACTTATTTATTTTATTCCAGTATTTTTCAGGAAGCTTTTCCATTAAAGCAAACTCCGTTTTTTCAGGTGTTTTTGTTTTAACAAATCCAAGTCTGTTTGATATTCTATGAACGTGTATATCTACGCAAATGGCAGGTTTATTAAATCCTTCACTTAATACAAGGTTAGCTGTTTTTCTTCCAACACCTTTAAATTTTAAAAGCTTTTCCAAGGTATCTGGTACTTTTCCATTATATTTTTCTAAAATAATTTTAGATATATCCTTTATTGTTTTAGCTTTATTTTTATAAAAACCTGCTGGGTAAATAAGTTCTGCAATCTTTTCTTCAGAAAGTTTAGAAATTTCTTCAGGCGTTTTTGCCACAGAAAAAAGTCTTTTTGAAGCTTTAGCTGTTACTTCATCTTTAGTTCTAAGGCTTATAATTGTAGAAATTAAAACTTTAAATGGGTCTTTTATTTGCTGTGCCATTAATGAAACTACAGGGGCTTTCCATTTTGGAAATTCTTTTTCTAATATTTCTAAAACCTTTATAAATTCTTGTGTCTGCATATAACCCTAATTTCCAATTTAAACCTTAAGTATAATTTTAAACTGTAGAGCTAAAATAAAAAAGTGAATTTTAGCTAAAAACCCTTCCAAAGAAACAGCTTTAATACTTTCAATTCCCATATACTTCAATCTGCTGAAGTAGTCTCTATCTTCTTCCTAATGGTCTTAAAAAGTTTGTTTTTCTTTGTTATGATGAATCTTTCCTTTTTT
>NZ_ABHJ01000317.1:0-1561 GCF_000171895.1 Hydrogenivirga sp. 128-5-R1-1 | reverse complement strand
CTGAGGAGACAGGGAAGAGGTCTATGTAAACGCCTTTCACACCTTTGTTTTTTAGCCTCTTGAGTGAAGCAAGCAGGAGAGAGGTTTTCCCAAACCTTCTGGGCGCATAGAGAAGGACATTAATGCCCGAAAGCACGTCCTTTTCAAGGGAGTTAAGCTCATCCTCCCTATCGCAGAAGTCCTCTTCTTCAACCACACCCCCGAAGAAGAACGGGTTATCATGCTTCACAGCATAATTAATTTATACTTTATAGTATTATCCTGTCAAGTATAATCACTCTATCCCCAGCCTACCCCACAGATCATCTATCTTCCTCTTGACTTCCTCGTCCATTCTAATAACCTCCGGCCACTCACGGGTATAGCCCTCCTCCTTCCACTTGGTCGTGGCGTCCACCACCATCTTTCCACCAAAACCTACCTCGTTGGTTGCATGGTCAAGCACGTCTATAGGACCCTTGAGTATCTGAACATCCCTAACAGGATCCACATTGTTACCCCACGCCCAGAGAACCTCCCCTATGTCGTGAACGTTTATCCAGTCATCAAATACAACTATATGCTTTTCCAAGGACATCAGCCCCAACCCCAGCAAAGCGTAGGCAACCTTGTAGGCGTGCCCGGGAAACCTTTTCTTTATAGAAACGAAGCAGAAGTTATGAAACCCGCCTTCGGCGGGTAGATGGTAGTCCACCACCTCCGGTAGGTTGAACTTTATGAGAGGCAGGAATATCCTTTCTGTAGCCCAGCCCAAATACTTGTCTTCCTGCGGAGGTATTCCCACTATTGTATGCAGATACAGAGGATTTCTCCCTCCGTTGAGTCGGTTGATGTGGTGAGCCTCAACCTCTTTGTGAGCTTCTGAGTCTGCCCCAGCCGTAGTATAATTACACAGAAGTTCACGAGTATGGGAGGTTAAGGATATGAATAAACTTGCCCTTGAGAGCCTCACCGAGCAGAAGGAAAGTCCTGAGTATCTCCAGATAAGCTGGGCGGCAGCCATGACCCTCGGTTTGATACCGGGTCAGTTCTATAGGAATACCAAGCTCAGTTGTATCAATACACTCCTGACCTACCCTTCCGGCTGTCACGCAACCTGTGCCTACTGTGGGCTTCAGAAGGCGAGGGACATGGAGTATTCAAAGAAGAACTTTATCAGAGTTGAGTGGCCTACCGTCAAGCTTGACGATATTATAGAGAGGACTAAGGAGGTTGGTCACGCGGAGCGTCTCTGTATATCCCAGATAACCCATCCCAGATCCATAAGGGACACCAAGTATGTGCTTAAGAGGGTTATAGAGGAACTGGGCGACCAGCTCTTCGTGTCTATACTCATGAACGCTACGGGTCAGACTTACGAAGACATAGAGGATTACAAAAAGCTGGGTGCTGACACCCTGACGGTTGCCCTTGATGCGGCTACTCCGGAGATATTTGACAAGCTCAGGGGCAGACCCATGAACAGCCCTCACAGGTGGGATACCTACTGGGAAGTCCTTGAGTGGTGCGGAGAGGTTATGGGAGATGGCTACGCGGGTTGCCACCTCATAGTGGGTCTCGG
>NZ_ABHJ01000318.1:0-1560 GCF_000171895.1 Hydrogenivirga sp. 128-5-R1-1 | reverse complement strand
TATGTCAACTACAGTTAAACAAACTCCGTTTACTGCTATGCTGTCCCCAAGTTTTGCATCTTCCAGTATCTTTTTAGCTTTCACGTATAAAAGCATACCGTCAGATTTTTTCTGCAGGCTTTCTATCTGACCAATTTCTTCAATGAGCCCTGTAAACAACTTTATCCTCACTTAGCTTTTTGTAAATTACATAATTAGTATAAACCTTTTTTACATAATCTCTTGTTTCGTCAAAAGGATGTGTTTCAACAAATTCTGCAATATTTTTAGGATTGAACCTTTTTAAAGTTTTTTTCACGTTAGTTGCACCGCCGTTGTACGAAGCTACAGTATAAAAAACATTTCCATTGAACATATTCAATAAATACTTCAAGTACCATCTGCCGTAGTCTATAGAAATGTAAGGATTAAACATATGAGTTATGTCAAAATATTTGTCTTTTCTTTTTTGTGCAGTCCAGTAGGCAGTCTTTGGTACAAACTGCATTAAACCAACTGCATTTGAAAAAGATATGGCTTTATAATAAAAAAGACTTTCCTGCTTCATTATTGCATATACTAAAGGATTCAAACTGCCAAATGGTTTAATATATCTTTCATCAGGAGTTAAACTTCTTACTATAACTTCCGGCATAACTTGCTTTAGATAATCTAAATTTCCTGTTTTTTTATAAAAATAATTAGCTTCTCGGTATGCCCATTTGTATAAATCTCCATTTTTCTTTAAAATTTCTATGAGCCTGTTTTTCTTTAAGGAAACTCTATGAGGATAGGTTTTTATTACATTTGCAGATATAACTTTATAAAAGTCCATTTTCTTTGAATTTCTTACTTTATAAAGATACTTCTTATTTTTAGATGAAAGGTAAAGCCAGTAGTTAAGTTTGTTTTTGTTTTTAATAAAATCCTTGTTTTTCAGTAAATATCTGTAAGCTATCTTTTTATTTTTATAAAAATATTTGTATAAAAATGTGTACCATACTTTCTCTTCTGACAGTGGTAAAAATTTTTTGAAATACAGAAAATAATCATTTTTTTTATAATGAAAAGCTTTTTTCATTAAAACAGTGCCTAATTTTTTTATGTATTTATGGTTTTTTGTATTTAAAAGCTGTTTAAAGTAGTATTTCCTTTCCTTCCAGCTTTTTGCATAGTATCCTAAAATGTAAAGTCCGACCGCATACCATTTTGAATCAGGATTTATTTGAGACAGGTAGTATTTTGCTCTTTTTATATCCTTAATTTTTACATTTAAATAAAGATAGTAGTATAAATTTTTATTTGAAGATTTAAGTAAAGGCATTATGTCAAGTGCCCTCTTATACATTCTTTTTGAGATTAATATATCAACAGCTTTTTGCAGTTCTTTCTGAGAAAGTTTTTTATAAATTTCTACGAATGTTTTATATCCGTAATTTCTATCATATATGTATTCAGTAGCAAGGAGTTTTTTTAAAGAAATGTTATTAAAAATATTTGCTTTTAAATAAATATAAAAAGGAAAGTCATCTTTATCTAAAGCTTTTTCATCAATTTTATCTATATAAAATTTTGCAGTTT
>NZ_ABHJ01000319.1:0-1554 GCF_000171895.1 Hydrogenivirga sp. 128-5-R1-1 | reverse complement strand
AACAATGTTCTTAATGTATTTCTTACAGCCCTTAAAAGGTAAAGTCGTGCTTTTGTTAATTCTTCGTCGTTTTCGTTTAAAAATTTATAGTTATTGTAGTAATAATGAAATTTTGAAGCAAGGTCATATGCAAGGTTTGTTATTTTGTGGGGTTGCTTTTGCTCAGCAATATTGTATATATCTTCAGGAATGGTAGATATTTTTTTCATTAAATCTTTTTCAGCTTTTTCTTTTAAAAGTTCTATATTAACGTCTTCAATTAAATTAGCTTCAATTCCAAGTTTTTCCTTTGCTTCTCTAAAAACTGATGTTATTCGTGCATGTGCATACTGCACGTAAAAAACAGGGTTTTCAGAAGATTTTTTTGTAGCAAGGTCAATGTCAAAGTTTAAATGGGTATTGCTGTCTTTTGAAAGGAAAAAGTAAATAACTGCATCTGCCCCAACTTCAATTACTAAATCTCTTAATGTTATAAATTCGCCTGCCCTTTTTGACATTTTAACTTCTTTGCCGTTTTTGAAAAGTTTTACAAGCTGGATAAATAAAACCTGAAGCCAGTTTTCAGATGCTCCAAGTGCCATTACTGCAGCTTTTAATCTTGGAAAATACCCGTGATGGTCAGCTCCCCATATATTAATAGCCTGCTTATAGCTTCTTTTAAATTTATCATAATGGTATGCAATATCTCCAGCAAAATATGTATATGTACCGTCTGATTTTTTTAGTACTCTATCTTTATCATCTCCGTACAAGGTTGTTTTAAGCCATAAAGCTCCGTCTTTTTCATAAACAAGACCTTTTTCTTGAAGATAGTTGATAACTTCCTGAACTTTTCCTGTTTTGTAAAGCTCTTTTTCACTGAACCATATGTCAAACTCAACATTTATTAGCTTTAAATCTTCTTTTATTCTATCTAAAAGTATATTTTTGCCGTACTCTGCCATCCATTCTACTGCCTGACTTTCATCTAAAAATGTTAAAACCTTTTCCCTTTCATGGTAATAAATATCTTTTGCTATTTCTTTTATGTAGTTGCCGTGATAACCGTCTTCTGGAAAGGGAAAATCTGGCTGCTCTATCTGTCTATATCTTGCATATATAGACTCTCCAAGTTTTCTTATCTGATTTCCAGCGTCGTTTATATAAAACTCTTTTACAACTTCATATCCGCTATAACTTAAAATGTTTGAAAGGGCATTCCCTACTACTGCTCCCCTTCCGTGTCCAAGATGTAGTGGGCCTGTGGGATTTGCACTTACAAATTCAACATTTATTTTTCCTTTATCTTTATTTATTTTTTCTCCGTATCTATCTCCGTGAACAACAGCTTTATGTAAAAATGGCTGGAAGAATTTTGTAGATAAGAATAGATTTATAAAGCCAGCTCCTGCAACCTCTACTTTTTCAAAAATATCTTCTTTTTCTAAAATTTCTTTTATTTGATTTGCAATCTCTAAAGGCTTCTTTTTTAAATATTTAGTAAGTAAAAACGCAGCATTTATAGAAAAATCTCCAAATTTTTCTTCTTTTGGTGTTTCTATTTTCAAGTTTTTT
>NZ_ABHJ01000320.1:0-1552 GCF_000171895.1 Hydrogenivirga sp. 128-5-R1-1 | reverse complement strand
TAAAAAATCCATCAATAAAGCAGGTTTTTATAGAAACTGTTATAGTTGCAATGGCACGGCAGATTAGAGATTTTTCAAATATGCCCATATCTCCATTTTTTAACCTTATAGCAACAATGTGGATATTTGTAGTTTTTTCAAATCTTATGGGAATGATACCCGGATTTCACACCCCTACAGGAAATCTCTCAGCTGTTGCAGGACTTTCAACAATAACATTTTTTTCTGTTTTTTACTACGGAATAAAATTTCATGGATTTTCATATCTAAAAAGATTTTTTGAACCTATTTTTATCCTATTTCCTTTAAATATAATAGGAGAATTTGGAAGAATTATATCTCTAACTTTCAGGCTTTTTGGAAATATGCTTGGATGGGATTTAATTATAGCAATGCTTGTTTTACTTACAGGACTTTTAGTTCCAGTTCCTATGATGCTTTTTAATATAGTTGGTGATTTAATACAGGCTTATCTATTTGGCGTGTTAACCCTTGCATATATTGTTGCAGGTTTAAAGGTTGAAGAGTTAGATAAAAAGTTATCATACTTAAAAGAAAACTGGTATGAACTATAAAAAGGAGGGTTTTAAATGGATGCACTGGCAATTGTAGCTGCAGTTTCAATCTTAACAGCAGGACTTACAATAGCAATTGGCGGAATTATGCCGTCAAGAGGAGAAGGTGAAGCGTTAACTAAAGCCATAGAATCTGTGGCAAGACAACCTGAACAATCCAACACAATTATAAGGCTGTTTTTCATAGGTGCAGCTGTTGTTGAATCTGTTGCCATTTACTCTCTGGTTATAGCTTTAATTATATTATTTGCAAATCCATTTATACATCTTTTTACAAAATAGGTGAAAAATGAAAGTTGATATCCTTACCTATTTATTTGAAATAATAAACTTTTTTGTACTCCTCTGGATTTTAAAAAAACTGCTTTACAACCCTATAATATCTGTTTTAAAGAAAAGAAAGGATTATATAGATGAAAACATAAGAAAAGCTGAAGAAGCAGAAAGTAAATATCAAAGGCTTCAAAAACAGTACGAAGAGCTTTTAAAAGAGATAGAAGAAACAAGAAAATCAAAACTTGCTCAGATTACACAGGAGATTGAAAAGGAAAAAGAAAATCTATACCGGCAGATAAGAAGGGAGCTTGACGCAGAAAGACAGAAATTTTTAGAATCTTTGGAAACTGAAAAAAAAGAAGTTCTTACAGAAATTAAAGAAGAAACAATTAAAACAACTCTTAAACTTGTTTCAAAAATGCTTTATAACTTTGCAGATAATCATTTACATAAAAAACTTTTAGACCTTGCAGTTGAAGGGATAAAAAATATAGATATAGAAGAACGAGATAATATTGCACAGGAGCTTAAAGAACATCCTGTTATTAATGTGGAAACTGCTTACCTTTTAGATAATGAGGATATACTAAAAATCAAAAATGCAATAAAGGAAACGCTGGGAGTAGAAATACAGGTTAATCAAACTGAAAAAAAGGAACTGATAGCAGGTGTTAAGCTTCACATAGCATCAAAGCTCATAG
>NZ_ABHJ01000321.1:0-1550 GCF_000171895.1 Hydrogenivirga sp. 128-5-R1-1 | reverse complement strand
TTAGAAAAATGGTATATTGATTTTGTAAATTCTCTTCTCCTAATTTTATACCTTGATATAGCTCTGTCTAATGTTTTTCTTAGGTTTTCCCAATCTATAAGAATAGCTATTTTTTTGATATTTTGAGGAAGGGCTTCGGATTGCTGGGTCATAAGGTCGCCCTTCCCCTTCGGATTGAAGTTATGAGTTCGGATTGCATGTTAACTCATCATATATTGTAGTTTAAAATTCTTCTTCTAATAAAACATGTGTTCTTTTTAGTATTTGCAATAATGTTAAAAAAAATAGGGCTATTTCTATATAAAATAAAGTGGAAGAAGCTATAAGGATAAATTTATTCCTAAGAAAAAGTTCCGCTAAAAGTAATGTAAAAATTAAGGAAAAACCTAATAATATTGTAAATGACACATTCGCGTATAATTGTTTTAATAGTTCTAATTTTTCCGCTTGTTTCTTATCGTTTGGATTTAGCTTTTCTTTTTCCTTGTTTAATATATCGTAGATAATAAAAAGCAAGCTAAATAGCAATCCTGTAAATACAGATAAAGATGTTAAAGAAAAATCAATCATATTTTCTGTTAAATATATTTTCAAGATGGCTACCAAAATAAAAGCAGTAAAAATGGGTAAAACTAAAAATAAAATCATTAAAGTAATAAAATGCACAGATTTACGTAAAGACTCTATATGCCCTTTTATTATCCCTACAGGATTTATTATTGAAAACATAACATCCTCATTGTTCATAAATAGCTTCCTGTATTGTCTCTAATAAAGATAATGCTTCTTCATGTATTTTGTCAAATTTTGGAAATCCATTCTCTGATAATGTGATGTCATCTAATATAAAATCACTCTTAATGTTTACTATATCAGTTATAGATACAGTTCTTCTTTTATTATTCGGTAGTTTAAATTCAATTTTTACTTTGTTTATTTCTTTTTCATTAATATTAGGAACGATTTCAATAAAACTAACTTTTTCTCCTTTTATTAATTTATCTTTTATATCTTTGAAATATTCTGGTAAAAATGACCTGTTTCTTCTTGCTACAAAACTTATCTCTTCATATGCTTCATTTCCTCTAATTTTATATTTATCAGCTATATCCATAGGAATTTTGTTTTTTATTACTCTTATTTTTGCTATTTCATGGGAAAAAACTTCTTCTAAAACATCTTTTAAAACTATTGGATGTATATATAATGTAAATCCATATACTTTATTCTTTAAACCATTTTTCAGTATATCTTCAAAATAGCTTTTTATACCATATTGGCTTATCTTTTCTAAAAGTAGTATGCCTTTATCACTATTTACAGGGATATAAATAAGAAAATAATAAGGGCTTAAAGGAATTTCATCTTTTTCCTTGGTCTTTGTTTTTTCTCCTGTTTCTTTATTTATGATTTCTTGGGCTTCTCCAAATTCTCCTCCTTCTAATAATCCGTAAATAATCCTTTGTCCTTCTAAGTAAAAAACTTCTTTAACTAATAATCCCTTTTTATGTTCATCAAAAATTCTCACATTGCCTTCTTGTAAATTTGTC
>NZ_ABHJ01000322.1:0-1541 GCF_000171895.1 Hydrogenivirga sp. 128-5-R1-1 | reverse complement strand
GATAATGCAAATGCTTATAACAGATATAAAGTCAATGAAAGAAATCTCAGAGAAGTTAAGGAAAGAAGGTAAAAGTATTGGATTTGTTCCTACTATGGGTTATCTTCATGAAGGACATATATCTTTAATGGAATGTTCCAAAAAGGAAAACGATATAACAGTTGTAAGTATTTTCGTAAATCCTACCCAGTTTGGAAAAAATGAAGATTTAGATAAATATCCCCGTGATTTAGAAAGGGACTTAAAAATATGTAAAGAAGTTGGCGTTAACTATGTTTTCTATCCATCTGTGGAGCAGATGTATCCTGCAGGATATTCCACATATGTAATTATGGAAAGTTTAGTTGATAGACTTTGCGGTGCTTTTAGACCAGGACATTTTAAAGGCGTTTTGACTGTCGTAAATAAGCTTTTTAACATTGTAAAACCTGATAGAGCATATTTTGGCAAAAAAGACTATCAGCAGTATGTTGTTATAAAAAAGATGGTTAAAGATTTAAATATGGACATACAGATTATAGGCTGTCCTTTAATAAGAGAAAAAGATGGTCTTGCTTTGTCTTCCAGAAATAAATATTTGTCTAAAGAAGAAAGAGAATCAGCCCTTTCTTTAAGTAAAGCTCTTTTTAAGGCAAAACAGCTTTTTGAAAAAGGTGAAACAGATGTTTCTAAACTAAAAGAAGAAATGGAAAAAATAATGAGGAGTTATCCTCATGTAAAAGAAATACAGTATATAGAAATAGTAAATCCAGAAAACTTAGAACCAAAAGAAAAAGCAGAAAAAGGAGATATTATCCTTGTAGCTGCCTTTGTTGGTTCTACCCGCTTAATAGATAATATTCAGCTTTAAAAATTAGTATATGTGTAGTTTCCCATCATGGAATATGAAATTAAAACTAATACAACAGAAATAGCTATTGTCATAAGCAGTACTATGAATATTCCTCCTATTGATGTACCGCCAGCTTTTACAACCTGTGCTTTAAACTCGTTTTCATCTGGGAAAGCCGTTCTTAACTGTGTAAGTTTATTGTATGTAAATTTTCCGTATAAATAATTACCTACTGCCCCAATTCCAAACCATAAACCAAGCCAAATCAATATTCCTATAAATGGAATAACTGTTAAAACATTTAAAAGGATGTATATAAAAGCATAAAAATACATTTTTCTATAACCTATCCATGGAGCAGTTGCTAAGAAAGCTGCCCAGTTCCACGAAAATTTTGAACCACTTGCAGCCATAATTTTCCATTTTGCAAGATAATAATCTGAATTCTTTTGCACAAAACTTCTAATTGTTTCTTCATCAAATTCTTCAATTAATCTTTTGATTTCCATTTTTCTCCTCCTGCAAAAAATTAGTTTATATTTTTAAATAGAATAAGTTTTTAAAATAAAGCGAGGGACAAAGACTCCATTTTTCATAGGCTCTAAAGCCTCTTAGGGAGTATGTCCCCCTGTCCCTCAAAACCCAATTACTTGATTGGGCTATTAAGCCCCTGCCAGTCGGGAGGATGGTTATGAGGGACTTTAAAAAT
>NZ_ABHJ01000323.1:0-1539 GCF_000171895.1 Hydrogenivirga sp. 128-5-R1-1 | reverse complement strand
TTTAATCCTTTTCTTCAAAGAAAATCATCTGTATTACCTTTTTCTCATTTTCTGTAAGTAAATTCAACTTTTCTTCTATCTTCTCTCTAAGTTCTACTTTATACGCATACTCCTCGGGACTTTCCATTCTGGATTTTAATGTATCTATAAATTTTAAATCTTCAGTACCGCCAATAGCTTTTTCTATACTTAAAAATATGGCTGATGAAGATAAAGGAATTTCCATTTGCTCGTCAACAGGTTTTTCTTCTTTTTTTATTTTATCTCTTATACCTCGCGGGACTATATCTAAACTCCTTAAATAATCTAAAATTTCACCTCTAATTCTTATATAAGCATATGTGGAAAACTTTGCCAAATCCTCATTATAATTGTCTAAAGCCTTTAATAAACCAATAACTCCAATATTTACAAGCTCATCAAAGTCAATTTCACCTTTTGGAAGTCTATAATATATTTTACTTGCAACTTTTTTTATCAAATTTAGATTATCTAAAACAACTTTATTTTTTTCTTCTTTGGTTAATTTTTGCATTACCTTTTTATAAATTCCATTAATTTTTTCCAGAAATTTTTATCTGAGTCTAATATAGGTTCTCCAACTTCTTTTGCTGCTATCTCTTTAATATGCTTAACAAATTTATCCGAAGGATATGTTTCAGATATAAGCCTTTTTTCTTTTATTGATTTGTTTACAGTTTCTGATAAAGGTATCCACCCAAATAATTCAAAAGATTTATCCAAAAACCTCTTAAAAGGCTGATTTAATCTTTCATAAGTTTCTATAGCTTCATTTTTATTCTTACACATATTTATAATAAGCTTGAAATTAGAATATTTATAAATTTTAAATATAGATTTGATTAAGGCATAAGCATCAAGATATGCTGTAGGTTCAGGAGTAGTAATTACATAACTCCTATTAGCAGCTCTTACAAATGCGGAAACTCTTGTATTTATACCTGCTGAAGTGTCTATAATGACATAGTCATATTTTTCTGAAAAATCTGTTAAATCTTGGATAACTCTCGTTGCCAAAAAATCTTCCATTTCGTCTAAGGACTCTATACCGGAAAAACCTGGTAAAACATCTATACCAAAGCGTTTTATTACTACATCTTCTAATCTTTTTCCATTTAGAATATGTCTTAAATTATTTTCTGGTTTTATATTTAAAACGACATGAACATCAGCCATTCCAATATCCGCATCTATAAGGAGGACTTTTTTACTAAAAGTATTGACAAGCTGATATGCAAAGTTCACTGCGAAACTGGTCTTACCTACACCTCCTTTACCGGAAGTTATTGCTATAAACTTATTATTACTTTCAATAGTTTTCCTGTTTGCTAATTCTATTAATTCTTTTGCTTGCTCATTCATTAAAATCCTCTAAAAAGTAGTTTGCAAGTAGTTTCGGAGTAAGAATCTTTATATCTTCGGGAACTCTCTGCCCTATGCTTAAGTAAGTGATAGGAACTTTTGTTTTTACTGCAATGTTAACAATTAACCCAGGTGTTGCTGATTCATCAATTTTCG
>NZ_ABHJ01000324.1:0-1533 GCF_000171895.1 Hydrogenivirga sp. 128-5-R1-1 | reverse complement strand
ATTGATTTTGATTTTAAAATTATTCCAGATGAAATAAATCTTATTGGTTTTATTTCCGGCATAATTTACTCATTTTTTAGACATGATTTTTCTGTCGTTGATGCGTTAATAGGTGCTGTTGTCGGTGCAGGTTTTTTATGGTTAATCGCATTTTTATACCTTAAATATAGAGGTATTGAAGGGCTTGGAATGGGAGATGTAAAACTTCTTGCATTTTTTGGTACTTATTTTGGGTGGTTTGGGAGCTTATTTATAATATTTTTTGGGTCTTTAGTTGGGGCTGTAATTGGTATTTTGTCTGCTTACTTCAGCAAAGCAGAAGATAAATCTACATATGAAATTCCTTTTGGACCTTTTCTATCTTTAGCTGCAGTTATTTACCTGTTTTTTGGAGAATACATCAAGCAGTTTTACTTTGGGCTTTAAAGTCTTTGTAAATTTTGCTTAACACTCCATTTATAAATTTTAGCGCTTTCTCATCAAGGTTGTAGCATTTTGCAATATCTAAAATATCCATAAAAACCCTTTTTTTGTCTGGAATATCAGAAAATACAAGCTCGTAAGTTCCGATTCTTAAAAGAGCTCTTTCTATATATCCAAGTCTATCTAATCTCCAATCTTTCAAATGAGACTGAATAATATTGTCAATTTCGTCAATATATTCGTAAACTCCGTTTATTATCTGATATGCGTATTTTAGTGTTTTTTCAGAAAGATTTTGTCTAATATCTGATATTGTCTCTTCTAAAGTTTCATTTATATCTTTTTCCTTATCTATGTCATATGCGTATAAGACTTTTAAAGCTATTTCTCTGGCTTTTTTTCTAAACTTTCCAACCATTAGTTAAATACCTTTTAAAACATTTACCATTTCTATGGCTGTAAGGGCTGCGTCAAAACCTTTATTCCCCATTTTTGTTCCTGCTCTTTCAACAGCCTGTTCTATTGTATCTGTTGTAAGTATTCCATAAGCTATTGGGACTTCTGTTTCTAAACTAACTTGCGCTATCCCTTTTGTTACCTCATTTGCTACATAATCAAAATGGGGAGTTGAACCTCTTATTACAGCACCAAGACATATTACAGCATCGTACTTTCCGCTTTTTGCAAGTTTCTTTGCAGTTAAAGGTATCTCAAATGAACCTGGAACTCTTACAACTGTTATATTATCTTCACTTCCGTTATGTCTAACAATACAGTCTACAGCTCCTTCAAGAAGCTTTTCTGTAATAAGGCTGTTAAATCTCC
Organism: Hydrogenivirga sp. 128-5-R1-1; assembly: GCF_000171895.1. Taxonomy (NCBI): domain Bacteria; kingdom Pseudomonadati; phylum Aquificota; class Aquificia; order Aquificales; family Aquificaceae; genus Hydrogenivirga; species Hydrogenivirga sp. 128-5-R1-1. The sequence goes on along the minus strand of NZ_ABHJ01000324.1, from coordinate 285 downwards.
CAACTACTACAGCAAATTTTAATCCTTTAGCATCAAGCTGTCCATTAATTTCTTTCATTTAAGAAACCTCATTTACAATTTGTTTTACTTTCTCAATTATAAAGTCTACTTCATCATCTTTCAATGCAGGATAAACAGGTATTGCAAATATTTCCTTTGTTAGAAGCTGTGCAAATTCACAGTCTAAATGCTCTGCATTTCTAAGCTGATGAAGTGTGTAATCATAATAAACTCTTGCTCCAATACCTTCCTGAACAAGCCTTTCAACAATCTCGTCTCTTTTTG
>NZ_ABHJ01000325.1:0-1533 GCF_000171895.1 Hydrogenivirga sp. 128-5-R1-1 | reverse complement strand
ACTTCTTCATATTTCTACCTCCATATAAATTTTAAAACATATGATAATATATATAATGAAATAATTTTAATATTACAAGCATTTTTGTAATATAATTATAAAAAATTTTATTTTAATATGAGGAAACAATGATAAAACCTAAAAATGACCTTCTTTTGAGAGCTATAAAAAAAGAACCTATAGAAAGAACACCAGTATGGCTTATGAGGCAGGCTGGAAGATATATGCCTGAATATAGAGAGCTAAGAAAAACAGCAGGAGATTTTAAATCATTTTATAAAAATGTTGAACTTTCAGTGAAAGCTTCTGTTCTTCCTTATAAACTTTTAGGAGTTGATGCTACTATTATTTTTTCAGACATTCTTACACCGTTAGAACCTATGGGTTTTAATTTTGAATTTAGAGAAGGAGAAGGTCCTGTATTTTTAGAGCCTATAAAATCTCCTGAAGATATAAATAAACTTAGACCTTTAAATGTTGAAGATGTTAAATATGTTGGAGAAATTATAAAAGGTGTAAATGAAGAGCTTGATAGAGCTATCCCTACTATAGGATTTTGTGGAGCGCCTTTTACTCTGGCTGCCTATATGATTGAAGGAAGGACTTCCAGAGATTTCAAAAAGGCAAAAGCATTTATGTATGACAATCCACGGGATTTTAAAAAACTTTTAGATAAACTTGCTGATAGCTTAATTGATTATTTGTCTTTTCAGATTGAAAGCGGAGCAGATACTGTTCAGATTTTTGACAGCTGGGCAGGGCATTTATCACCTGATGATTATAAAGAGTTTGCCCTTCCTCCAGTAAAGAAAATAATAAAAAAATTAAAGGAAATACACCCAGAAATCCCAATAATTCATTTTACAAAAGGTGTGGCAGGATTTTTGGATTATATGATAACTTCAGGTGCTGATGTTTACAGCGTTGACTGGATGATAGATTTAAAAGTTGTAAAAGAAAAGGCTTTCCCAAAATCAGCAGTTCAGGGAAACTTAGACCCAATTGTTTTATATGCTTCTAAAGATGTTATAAGGGAAAAGATAATTAATCTTCTTGGGAAATGGGAAAAAGACAGTGGGCATGTTTTTAACTTAGGACACGGTCTTATGCCGGATATGGAATTTGAAAAAGTAAAATATCTGGTAGAAACAGTAAAGAAAGAAAGTGTTAGATGATATAATTTAATTTAAGCTATTTTGGAGGTTAAATTAATGGCTCCTGTAAAAGAAGAAAAAAGAGTTGTAGAGCTTTCATTTGAAGATGAAAAGTGGCTTGCAAAAGCTTTAAATGCTGAGGAAATTAAAGATATAGATATATCATCAATGAAAGTAAAAGCAACTGACCTTATGTTGATGTCTCTTGGATACTGTTTTGGAATTACAGTACAGGCATATACTAATCACAAAGGATATAAAATTGAAAATGTAAAAATTGAAGTACTTGGAGAAAAACATCCTAAAGAAAACAGATACGAAAAACTAACAATTAATGTTTCTTTTGATTCAGACCTTACTGAAGAACAAATCAAAGGGT
>NZ_ABHJ01000326.1:0-1532 GCF_000171895.1 Hydrogenivirga sp. 128-5-R1-1 | reverse complement strand
GGTTATAGATACTACACGATAATATCAAAGGAAGAGTTTGAAAAGATGGTTGCTAAAAAAGTGGTGAAAGATATTACAAAAACAGACCCTTCTCTTGCTATAGCTGCTTTTGAAGGTATTGTGGAAAATCTATCCAAGGAAGATATAGAAAAACTAAAAAAACTTATAGAAGAAAAGGAAAATGAGAGATAAATTTACTGGATTTATAGCCATCATAGGAACTTTATATATTGCTTTGTATGTATATCTAACAATGAATATTCAAATCTGGTTAGTTGATGTTATTCACTGTTTTAAAGTGATGGAATTTAAAGTTTATTTGATAGACCATATTAATATTTTCTTTTATATAGCTCTGTTTTTCTTTATGTCTTTTTATATATCAAAAATGCTTTATATACTGTTTAAGGAGCTTTACAGATTTTACACATTAAATAAATACATCAGTATTTTAAAAATAAAAAGACTCAAAAATATTTTAGTAATAGATACAGAAGAAAAACTTGCCTTTAACTTTTTAAATAAAATTGTAATATCAAAGTCTATACTTGATAATTTTTCTGAAGAAGAAAGAAAAAGTATATTCTGGCATGAAAAAGGACATTTAATTAATGGAGATAGTTATAAAATACTGTTTTCTAACCTTATATTATCTTTGTTTCCAGAGAAAATAAAAAATACAATTTTAAAATCTTATATACTGTTTCTTGAAACAAATGCTGATAGGTTTGCACTAAAGTTCATAGATACAGTTAATCTTGCAAAGTCTTTACTGAAATTTAAAAGCTCAACATCTTTAAATCCTATGATGAACAATTTTACAGAAGATAGATTAAAAACTATATTAGAAGGAAATAACGTTCAAATACCTAAATTTATTCATGTTTTGATAATTCTTATAACTGCTGTAATTTTTGTTTCAATAATATACAAAACTTGTCTGTGCGGGATAATGTGATGAGAAAATATATTTTTTGGATTTTACTACTATATAATGTAGTTTATGCAGGAGATATTAAAAGTATTATTAGTAAAGCTTTAAATGAAAATCCAAAGCTAAAAGCCATAGAAAATGAGCTTAAGTCTTACAAAGAAAAAGAGGTTTTTGTTTCAAGTTTTCAAGACCCTGTTTTAAACTTTTCAATTAATGATATTCAGCTTTTTTACAGACCATTATCCAGAACATTGGAACCAATGCAAACAGTTAACTTAGGATTTTCACAAAAAATTCCATGGCTTAAAAAGTTAGACGTGAAAAAAGAAATCGTTAAAAAGCTATACGATGAAAGATTTTACTATCTTCAGAATATAAAGCAGGATATTATCTACAGTATTTATAAAAATTCCTTCAGATACTGGGAAATTGTAGAAAAGTTAAAAATCATAAAAGAGTATGAAAAGGTAGCAAAGCATCTAATAGATTTTTCAAATACTTTATACAGCGTAGGAAAAGTATCACAGGCAGATGTGTTCAATGCTGAGGTCTTTTATTCTACATTAAAAGAAAAAGAAGAAAGACTTTAAAAAGGAAA
>NZ_ABHJ01000327.1:0-1528 GCF_000171895.1 Hydrogenivirga sp. 128-5-R1-1 | reverse complement strand
TGTATACTACCACTTATGAAAATAGGAGAAATTTAAAGCAAATAAATACGAGTATATCCTTTGAGTTTTCCCTCCTAAAGATGAAAAAGGAGAAAAACAGCTTTTTGAAACTATAAAGAAACTACAGCTTTTAAAACCTACATTTGTGTCTGTCACTTATGGGGCAGGTGGGTCAACAAGAGATAGAACAAGAAATATTGTGAAAAAAATTCACGAAGAAACATCACTTACAGTAATGGCACATCTTACCTGTATAGGTCATACAAAAAAAGAACTGTTAGATATATTAGAGGACTATAAAAATATTGGTATTCAAAATATTTTAGCTTTAAGGGGTGATATACCTGCAGGACAGGAAGATTTCATTTTCCCAAAAGATGGATGTAAATATGCAAATGAGCTTGTAAGTCTAATAAGAGAAAATTTTGGAGATTGGTTCAGCATAGGAGTTGCTGCATATCCTGAAGGACATCCTGAAAGTCCTAATTTAGAAAGAGATATTTATTACTTTAAGAAAAAAGTTGAAGCTGGAGCAGATTTTGCTATAACTCAGATGTTTTTTGACAATAAATATTTTTATGACTATTTAGACCTTTGTCAAAAGGAAGGAATAAATATACCAATTATTCCAGGGATAATGCCAATTACCAATTTTAAACAGATTAGAAAATTTGCTTTAATGTGCGGTGCGACTATACCTGAATATCTTGTTAAAAAACTAGAAAAATATCAAGATATTCCTGAAGAAGTTGAAAAAATAGGTATAGAGTATGCTGTTGAGCAGTGTGAAGATTTATTAAAACACAACGTAAAAGGACTTCATTTTTATACTCTTAATAAATCAAAGGCAACACTTCAAATATATAACAAAATTAAACATCTAATAAAATAGGGGTAAAACCCCTAAAATTTTAAGAAACTAAAATTCTAAATGTTATTGTTGATTCTAAGTACCCAATAATTCCACTTAATATTAGATAAAAAATTACAACTAATATAATAAATTGGAAGCTTTTGGATCCTTCAGATGGAAGTTTTAAAACTTTCTCTGCTGCGATAAAGACTAAATAAAATGTATAAAAAGAAGCTAAAAATAATATAAACATTGAAAGAGGAGAATTTACAGCATAAAAAACTCCTGCAGCCCATTGAGGAATTAAGGCAAAAATGGAAACTGTAAACGCTTTAGTTATATCTTTTTCCCCACCAAAAGCTCCGGCTAAAAACATTATTATTCCAGCAAGTACTACAGGCTTGAAAAGTTCAAAGCCGTAAGTTGTCAACATTACAAGTATTTCTTTGGTTAAATCGTTATCTTGAAGCGTTTTTAAAAGTGCTTTCATATACTCTATAGTTTGTGGATTTTGCTGGGAATCTTTTTCTGCCATTTGCAAGAAATCTTGTATACCTTGAACATAAACATTTTTAAATAAAGTAAATCCAACAAAATGACTTACAGCAGGAATAAATGCAAAAATAAGAGCAAACTTGAAATAAAGTTCCTTAATAGTAAATTTTTCATTTGATA
>NZ_ABHJ01000328.1:0-1527 GCF_000171895.1 Hydrogenivirga sp. 128-5-R1-1 | reverse complement strand
AGCATTTCTTTTTGCCTGTATGTAATTGGTTTAAGACTTACTGGAATATTTCCAATATATCCATCAATTCCTTTGCTTTCTTCTTCTGGTGTTGCCAGTCTATAATTTAAATCAAATTTATCTGCTATTTTCTTTAATATGGCTTCTTGAAATCTTAAGCCAATAAATGTTTTAACTATTACCAAATCTTTAACCCATTGACGAATCATATTTTCATCAATCTGGTTAATTACTTCTCTAAAATTATCTATCATCTCAAGGATTTTTTGTGTTGCTGTTTCTATTGCGTCAGGATGTTTATTTAAATACCAAGTTTCCCATTCTTGTAGAGTTTTTCCTGTAAACTCTTTTATCAGTTCACTCATTTGACCAACGACTTTTGGTCTCGTTGCCTGTGCATTTTGATTTGCTAAGTTTATTATCTGAGTAGCATACTTAGGAAATTCAGGAGTTTCTATTTCCAATAATTTTCTTACTTCGTCAAGTTTTATTTTTAATTCCACAACTATAATCCCTATTTTACTGCCTTTAAACCTTTGCCTAATTCTACAAATTTATTTTTTAAGTCAAAATCTAAGTCCGTATCTACAATAGCAAATCCATTTTTCAACAAGTAGGCATTAATAAATATTTTATTTTCAAATAAACGTATGCTTCTACATAATCACTGTTTATCGTGTAATTTTTATCAAATTTTAGATAAACTTCTTTTTTTAGTATATATTGCTTAAAATACGAAATAGCTTTATCCAAATCTGTTATAATAACACCCCTCAATTTTACAGTAAGTCCCGTATCTAACTTTAATCTCCCATCTTTTAGTATATCAATAACTTTATAAGTTTTACTTTTACCAAATTTTAATTTTTCTGGCTCTATTACAGGGTTTGCGTTTTTTATTTTAGGGGTATATTTAATGTCCTCAGGTACAATAGGAAAGTCCCTTTTGATAATTTCTATGTTCTTATTTGAATTATTATCTATTTTTTTAATTATTACATCTAAAAAATTCTCATTGACCTCATAACCAACTGCATTTCTGCCTAATTCCACAGCGACTTTTGCAGTTGTCCCACTTCCAAGAAAAGGGTCAAGGACAGTTTCACCAACAAATGAAAACATTTTTATTATTCTTTTGGGTAATTCTTCAGGAAACATAGCTTGATGTTCTATCTGCCTTGCACCTGCAAAATTCCAGTGTCCAGAAAAATACTCTTTCCATTCTTCTTTAGATAATTTTGATTTCTCTTTTACTTCTTTTTCTATTTTTTTGCTTTTGCCGGGTTTTTTAAATATAAGAATATGCTCATAATCTATTTCTACCATACCATTTGGAGGATAAGGATATGAACCCATTACATTTGCTCCCCCTGTAGTATTCATTGTTGTTTTCTTTTGCCAGATAATAGAACCCATATAATCAAATCCTATATCTTCACATTGAGCTATGATTTCCGCATGAAGCGGTATAATTTTGTATCTTCCGTAGATAACAGACCTTGCAAATTGGTCTCCAATATTAACAAC
>NZ_ABHJ01000329.1:0-1523 GCF_000171895.1 Hydrogenivirga sp. 128-5-R1-1 | reverse complement strand
CGTATCAAGGGGAAGCGGAGCAGAAGGAAGCAACAGGGAAAGGGATATAAGGAAAAAGTTTGTTGAGCAAGATTTGATTGAGGCTGTTATTTTGCTTCCTGAAAACCTTTTTTATAACACAACAGCCCCGGGAGTAATTATCGTTTTAAATAAAAACAAAAAACATAAAGAAGAAATCCTTTTGATAAATGCCTCAGAAAAGTATGAAAAGGGAAGACCTAAAAATATACTTACAGGAATTGATGAAATAGCAGAGGTTTACCACAACTGGAAAGAAGTTGAAAAATTTAGCAAAATCATAACAAAAGAAGAAGCTCAAAAAAACGACTACAACCTGAGCCCTTCAAGATATATAACAATAGCGGAGGAAGAGGAAATAATACCTTTAGATGATGCTGTTGTTTTAGTTAAGGAAGCAGAAGAGGAAAGGATAAGGGCAGAAAAAGAGCTAAAAGAGATATTAGAAGAAGCCTTGGGGATAGAGATGTAAAACTTTTAAAACTGTCCCGATTTTAAAATATACCTTTTTCGTGACAAATTTTAAGATTGATTTTATCTTTATTCTTATAAAAACTTTAAATTTAGCGTGACAATATGATTGATGAAAAGTTAATAAAAAAAAGAAAATCCATTTTAGATAAACTTGGTGGACTTCCAGAGCCAAAGGTTCAAAATAAAGAGTGGCTTTATTTACTTGGGGAAGAAACAAGGAACTCTATTTTAGTAGAAGGATACTTTATTTCTGAAAAAGAGTTAAAAAAGGTTTTGTCTAAAAATGTCCCTATAACAAGAACAGAAGAGGAAGCATTTAACTATTTTAGAACTGCCAGTTTTATCTATGAATTAGCTTATGAAAATTACAAACAAAATGAGTTTATATTTGGAATTCCTTTAATAAGACAGATAAATAAAAGTTTAGGTGGAAAAGGAGATTTTAGAAAAGGGAAAATCCAGATAACAGGAGCGAAAATCAATCCACCAGAAGGCTACATTGAAGATTGGCTAAAAATATTCAACGACTTTGTAAAAGAAATTGAAAAAAAATTAGATTTTAATGCTCTTTCTGTTTCTCATGGATTTTTTGAGGAAATCCATCCATTTGAAGATGGAAACGGAAGAACAGGGAGAATTATTTTAAATTACATATTAATCAGTAAAGGTTATCCCCTTGTAATAATCAAAGGTGATGATAAAAACAAAAAACTTTACTACAAAGGTTTAGAAGAAATAGACACTCAAATGGCAGAAATTTTTGAAAGGTTTAAAAATAAAAAGCCTGACAAAAGAAAAGTTTTAGAAAAACTAAAAAGTGTAAAATCAAAAACATTACGAAATTTGATTTTAGAAGGTTTAAGAGAAAGTTTAGATAGGATAATAATAGGGATATACGAAGAAAAAGGGGCAAAATTAGAGCCTGTCTCAGAGCTTTTAAAAGAGCTTGGATACAGTCCAGAAAGTTCAAGGCAGTTAATAAAAGAGGCAAATAATAGCAGTTAAAATAAAATAAATGGTTTTCTACAAAG
>NZ_ABHJ01000330.1:0-1521 GCF_000171895.1 Hydrogenivirga sp. 128-5-R1-1 | reverse complement strand
TACTTACAGTGAAAATATTAGTAGATACTTCTGTTCTCATAGAATATATTAAGAATATATTAAAGGTAATAAAACAGAACTGCTTGAAAATTTAATTAACGATGAGTATAAACTGTACATCAATGGAATAATTTACAGTGAATTTATGTTTCATTTTATTTCTGCTGTAAGCGGAAAATCTCCTTTTACACTTAAGAAGAAAAAAATAGTAGCAAATGTTTTAAATAAATATGAGCCGTTAGAATTTTTAGAAGTGTTTGAAATATTGCCAGAAACAAACGGAATCATAGATTTAAGCTATTTTTATATGAAAAAGTATAATTTACTACCAAATGACAGTTTAATATTATCAACCTATAAATTTTATAAACTTGATTTTTTAGCAACCTATGATTCGGATTTTAAAGAAGTATCCAGAAAGGAAGAAGTAAAGTTAATAACATAAATCAATTAAAGTGAAAAAAATCATATAACGCTGTTTGATTTTTCTGTAAACTACCTTCAAGAAAATAAAACTCAAGGAGGTAGTTTAATGGCTACAACTGTAAATTTAAAAGGAAACCCTGTTGCACTTGCAGGACCAGAGCTTAATGTAGGAGACAAAGCTCCTGAAGCTGTTGTTGTTGCATCAGATTTATCGGAAAAAGTAATTGGTGGAGCAAAAGGAAAATATCAGGTTATTATAACTGTTCCATCACTTGATACACCTGTTTGCGAAAAAGAAACTAAAGAGTTTAATGAAAAACTTGCTGGTCTTGATGTTGATGTAACTGTTGTTTCAATGGACTTACCATTTGCAGAAAAAAGATTCTGTGAATCTTATAACATTGGAAACATTACTGTTGCGTCAGACTTTAGATACAGAGATTTAGAAAAATACGGCGTTTTAATTGCTGAAGGTGCTTTAAAAGGAATTTTAGCAAGAGCTGTATTTATCGTTGATCCAAATGGAAATGTTTGCTATAAGCAACTTGTTCCTGAAATTACAGAAGAACCAAACTACGACGAAGTAGTAAATACTTTAAAAGCTGTATTATAAATCTTAAGGGGCTTGAGGCCCCTACTCTGTTTAATTTTTCCTTTCAAATATCATTTATAGTATAATTTCCTCTATTCAACAATTAAAAACTTTAAAACATAATGACAGAAAAAGAAAAATTTAAATTTAAACTAAAAGAAATATTCCAGTTTCCTTATGAGGATTTAGATTTTGGCATTTATAAGGTATATAAGTACAAAAGACATTTTGTTGAGGATTTTATAGAAAATAAAATTGATGAGATTATTGAAAAGCAGTTTAAAGAGCTGTCATCTATAAATCTAAAAGAAATAGAAGAAGAATTTGAGGAAATTAAAAAAGAAGCAGAAAAAAATTTTGGAAAAGATAATTTAAACAATATTGAATTATTAAAAAATTTCCCATTAGGGAGAAAATATCTTGAATTAAAAGAAAAATATGAAAAGGCTAAAAAAGAAAGCAAACTCTCTCAAGAGACAATAAACAACATCTATAGTCATCTT
>NZ_ABHJ01000331.1:0-1518 GCF_000171895.1 Hydrogenivirga sp. 128-5-R1-1 | reverse complement strand
TTTCCAAAAAAGAAAAAAGCCATTGGAAAAAAGCAATATCCAATTTTATGATTTCTTCTATATTAGGTCTTTTTACCTTAACAGCAACTTTTTCTCCTGTTAACAAAAAACCTTCGTGTACCTGTGAAACGGAAGCACTTGCTACAGGTTTAGGGTTTATATACTCAAAAACATTTTTATAATTTCCAAAATTTTTATTGAGTAATTGCTCTATTTTATCAAATTCAACTTCTGGAGCTCTATCCTGAAGTTTTGTTAATTCAATTATAACCTCTTCTGGTAGTATATCAGGACGAGTGCTTAGAACTTGCCCTAACTTAATAAAAGAAGGACCCAGAGCCTCAAGAGTTTCTCTTATTTTCTGAGGCTTTACACTTTTATCAACTTCAAGACCTAAAAGAAGTTTAAAATATTCGTAAATATTATAAAATCCAAGTTTTGAAAGTTGAATACTTATATCTTTTGCTCTTTTTAAAACCTTAAACTTTTTTATCATTTTTAAATTTTAACACGGCTTTTAGATGATATAATAAATTTTCCTTTATAAAACTATATTGGAGACAATACCTATGCAAGCTTATTCTTTACAGCTCAATTTAGAACTTGGTAATATTGATAAAAATATGGAAAAAGTATTTGACTATCTTAAAAATCTAAAGAAAAATTCAATTGTTCTTCTTCCTGAAATGTTCAGCAGTGGATTTGATAATGAGAATTTAATAACTCACGCAAAACAAACTCCTAAAATCTATAAACAGCTAAAAAAACTTTCTTATGAAAAACATTTAGTTATAAGTGGAACACTTCCCGAAAACACAAGATACGGGATTTATAACAAAGCTTTCGTAATAGACAATGGTGAAATCATATTTAAAAGAGCAAAAGCTAAACTTTTTAAACCAACAGGTGAACATAAATATTTCAAGGAAGGAAAGAATAATTTTGATATAGCAGAAAGTTCCGCAGGTAATCTTGGGATAATGATATGTTTTGAGCTAAGGTTTCCAAATATTTCATATACATTAAGAAAAAAAGGAGTGGAAATACTGCTCGTACCTGCCCAGTGGGGAGCTTCAAGAAAAAAGCATATAGAAGTTCTTTCACAAGCAAGGGCAATTGAGACACAGTCTTTTGTAATAGTAAGTGATACTGTCGGCAAAATAGGAAAAATAACTTATGCAGGAAGCTCAGCAATTTACAGCCCATGGGGTGAAAAACTTGCATTTTTAGACAATGAAGAAGGTATTATAGAAGCTGATATTGACTTAAATGAAGTTTCAAAAGTAAGGAAAAAAATAAAAATGGATATTTAAATTTCATAAATAGAGCAAAAAATCTACAATTGACTCAAATTTTCAATCATTAAAATCTATTATCTGGAATTTATGCAAGAAGTTATCATCAACATCAATAATATTTTTATCTCTGAGATTTTCAATGATTCTTTTATCACAAAATACATCTTCCGGCCATCCTCTAAAATATCCATCTTGCTCATTTTTTGCTGTTGCATCAAGT
>NZ_ABHJ01000332.1:0-1516 GCF_000171895.1 Hydrogenivirga sp. 128-5-R1-1 | reverse complement strand
TATTTGCAATTATCACATCGTACTTTTCATTAATCTGACTAACATCCCTAAGCTGGCAGTTTATTTTTACTTCATTTTCCCATGCATTTGTTTTACACTCTTCTACGGCTTCTTTGTGTATATCAACTGCATCTACCGGATTTGCTCCAAGTTTTGCAGCTGCTATTGATAAAACGCCAGAACCACAGCCAGCATCTAAAACTTTATCATGCGGATTTACATACTTTCCTACAAATGATAAAGCTATTTGCGTTGTAGCATGTTTTCCTGTTCCAAATGCCATGCCAATTTTTAGCTTTATTGGAATTAGATTATTTCCTTTATAAACTTCCCATTCTGGTAGTAAAACAAATGGTGGTATTTCTATTGGCTCAAAACCTTCTTTCCATACTTCTTCCCAGTTAACTTCAGGAACATTTTCTTCCAAAATAATTTTTCCATTCCCAATGTCTTCAAAAACTTCATTTAAGGCTTCTTTTACAGTAGTAATTTCATTATCTTCTGCATAAATGGCAAAAAATGTTTCATTTTCATCTTTATTTAAAATTTCATACCCATAACCGTTAAATTCCACTAAAAATATTTCAAAAAGCTGTGAAGGAATACGGCAAATTATTTTTTTCATTTATTTTTCCTTTCTATGTAAAAAGTAAGATTACCATATGTATCGTATTCGGCAATAATTTCATAGTTGGTGTTGTTTATATTTTCATTGAAAACTATATTGTGGTATATATTCACTTTTCCATTGCTTTTTATTCGTATTTTTCTTATTAATTTACCTTCTTCTAACTGCAGTTTATAATTTATTTTTAGGTAAGGTCCATCAGAATGTTCAATTTTTTCAATTTTTTCTATATCTGGTAAAGAAAGTGTTTCTATATATTCTATCCATTGGTCGTATAATTCTTCATACTGGATTACAATTTTGCCAATTCCTTCTAATTTTTCAAAATTTAAATTTTCTTTTTCTATATCAAATATATCCTTTATTTTTTCCAGAACTTTTTTGAAATTTTCTTCTACTTCTTTCCGAACCCCTGGTTCCAAAATTTATTCCTCTTTGTTCTTTTTATATGTATTATACATGTATTCTTCTACTTTTGTAATCTCTATTTTAGGCATTTTAACAAGTGCTTTTTGTCGCTCTTCCACATCTTCTGCATATCTTTTCATTATTTCTTCCTGTATGTAATTTAACAAATATTCTATTTGCATTTGCATTTCCTTCATCTGCTGTCTCATTCTTAGTATAGCATCAACTCCAGCAAGATTAACTCCAAGTTCCCTTGTTAAGAACAGTATAAACTCTAACTTTTCAATATCTTCCTGAGAGTAAAGTCTTGTCTTTCCTTCAGTCCTTGAAGGCGTTAAAAGCCCTTCCCTTTCATAAAGCCTTAAAGTTTGCGGATGGATATTAAACATCCTTGAAACAGCACCTATCATATATAAAGGCTCTTTCTTTTTGTCTTTGCTCATGGCTTATCACCTCTCTTACTGTGCTTTTTCAAATCTT
>NZ_ABHJ01000333.1:0-1513 GCF_000171895.1 Hydrogenivirga sp. 128-5-R1-1 | reverse complement strand
AAGGATAGATTAAAAGAAAATATTAAAATTAGTATTGATAAAATATACCGCATTCTTTTCCTCCAGAAATTACTTTTTAATAATTATCATATCTCATGTATGAAAATTTTGTGAAAGAATATTTCTTGTTTTTCTTATTTCCCATTTTAAAGGAAATTTATATGTCTTAAAAACAGCTTCTTTTAATAAATGGGCAGGAAATCCTTTTATTTTAATCTTATTTTTAATAACTCCAGCAGCGTATTTACCACCTAAGGCTGCAAGTATTCCTTTAAAGTTTGGGTATTTTTCTTTTAAAGGTTTATTTGATACTATGCTTTTTATATGCTCTGCAACTATTTTTCCTGTCTGAACTGCTACCTGTGCAGTAGCTGGAAGAGTCTCTCCTGTCTCAAAGTTTTTTACCTCTGCACAGTCTCCTATTGCAAAAGTATCTTCGTATCCTTCAACTCTAAAGAACTTATCTGTAATGATTTGATTTTTTCTATTTTTTTTAATACCTTCTATATTGTTAATTACAGAGCTTCCTACTATTCCACCTGTCCATATTAAAAAATCAGAGTTTATAGTAGTTCCATCTTCTAACTCAACTTTATCTTTATAAACAGAAACTATCTTTTTTCCTGTGATTATATTTACACCTAAATCTTTTAATCTATTGACTGCTGTTTCTACTAAAAAATCATCCATTCCATAAAGTATAGAAGGCAGAGCTTCTATGAGATAAATGTCTGGTCTTTTTAGTCCACATCCAACCTTTGAAAAAATCTTTTCCTGAAAGTAAGCCATTTCTGCAGCTATTTCTACACCTGATAGACCTCCTCCACCAACAACAATATTGAATATACTTTTACTATCTATCATACATATATCTTCTTCTTTCATTTTTCTTAAAACTATCTTTTCAAAGAAATGTTTAAACTTCATTGATTTGTCTATTGTTTTTACACCTGAGGAATATTCCCTCAAACCGTTTATAGGTGGGAAAAATGTTCTACTTCCAAGGGATATTACTGCAAAATCATAGTCCATTTCAAAATCTTCAGTGATTATCTTTTTTTCTTTAAGGTTTATATTTAAAATTTTACTCTTTACGAATTGAATATTTTTAGACATACCATAAGTCAGTGCAAAAAGGTCTATGAGAATATCAGATAAAAGTTTTTCATGGGCTATGTATCTATATACTTCAGGCTGTAGATAGTGAAATGGGTTTTGGTCTATGGCTACAATTTCAACATTGCTTTCATTGCTTATATTCCTTAAAAAAGAAATACCTCCGTAGCCAAGCCCACAGACTACAACCTTGATTTTGCCCATAATTTTATTTCCACTATTGTTTTTTATATTTTTCTGCTTCTTCTTTTGCTATTTTATCACAAAGCTCATTTTCTTTATGTCCTGAATGACCTTTTACCCATATAGGGTGTATTTTATGCTTTTGCATAAGCTCATAAATTTCCTGCCACATTGTTTTATGCGAAACTTCTTTTTTGGAGGAGGTTTTCCAGTT
>NZ_ABHJ01000334.1:0-1510 GCF_000171895.1 Hydrogenivirga sp. 128-5-R1-1 | reverse complement strand
ATTTCATCAGAATTATCTGATAAAAACAATATTTCTTCAGGTTTTAAACCTATTTCTTCAGCTATATATTCATAAGACTGATTTTCTTTTTTATTTCCTATTTTTGTATCAAAATGTCCCGAAAGCCAGTCTAAAATATTGCCGTAGTTTGTGTGGGAAAAAAACAGTTTCTGAGCTCCTACAGAGCCAGAAGAATATATATAGAGTTTATATCTATCTTTCCACTGCTTCATTTTTTCATAGGCATCTTCATATAAAGGAGCTTTTAATTGACCACTTTTAAAACCATCTTTCCAGATTAACCCTTGTATATCTTTTAAAGGAGCTATTTTCCTATCCTCATCTATCCATTTTTTTAATGTCTTTATTATTTCTTCTTCAGTTAAGTTTTTTCCTTCAATTTTTTTAACTTCATCTAATATTTCTCTTACTTCAGGGTTTTCTTTGTTTTCTTTCACAAAACTTTCCATCTTATCTTTTGAATAAGGAAATAAAACCTCTTTAACAAAACTTATAGGAGCTACTGTTCCTTCTATGTCAAGTAAAATCGCCTTAACCATAACACCTCCTAATACTAAAATTTTGCTTAATACTCTACCATATCAAAATTTCTTCATAAGATATTTTCTTGGTCGTATTTAATTTCTGAAGTATTACTTCTCGCACATACCTTAAATATTCTTCTCTAAAAATAACAAACCCATTATCAAGTTTAATAAAATTCTTGTTAAAAACATCCAAGGCATTCTGATATTTGACTTTTGCACTTTTCCTAACCCTGGGATTAGCAATTTTATTTTTTAATTCATCAACATTGATAACTAAGTATGGTATTTCTACAACAATATTTGCATACTTCTGTTGTCTCTTTGTAAATATTCTATCTGATGCTTCTCTTCTATATGACACTTTCTTAACCTGAATTGCAATTTTTACTTTATTTAATTCTACAACCTTAGTTTCCAATTCAAGAGAGAAGTTTAAATAAAAAAACTCCAGTGGCAAAATAAAGATAAAAACCACTGGAGGAAAACCAATGACATATAAAGATTATATAACAACAGTTTATGTAATTGTAGACGAGGTATTAAAGTTGATAGGACATAAACACAAAACAAATAAGCCTAAATTTTCAGATAGCGAGTTAATAACCCTTTTAGTTTATGCCACAACATTTAGAAAAGGAGAAATAAAATCTACACTAAAAGAATTTAAAGAAAACTACAGCGATATGTTTCCTTATGTGCCAGAGCTACCAGCCATTGTAAAAAGAGCAAAAAAGTTGAAAAAGTTAGTAAAAATTTTAATTATACTGGTAAAAAATTTGCTATCAAACAAAGAATCACTAATTGCAATACTTGATACAAAACCAATTCCAGTTTGTGAACTTACAAGGATAAAAAGATGTAAAAAGGTAAGTGGGAAATTATATAAAGGAAATAACGGACATAGAGAATGGTTTGGGTATAAATTAGGACTAATAATAGATACTTATGAACAACCTATATCG
>NZ_ABHJ01000335.1:0-1508 GCF_000171895.1 Hydrogenivirga sp. 128-5-R1-1 | reverse complement strand
GTGAGGGTTTAATTTCATTCTTATTTCATTTGCTGCCTGTTTTATCTTTTCTTCATTTTCACCATTTTTCATGAGTTTTGCAATTTTATAATAGTCTTCGTCCTGAAGCATTCCCCTTTGTGGAAATGTTAATCTAAAAATAGGGTCTTCAAGAGGGTTTCCCCAGTTTATAAGTTTTTCAATCACGTAATTATTTACTTTAAAAGGAAAAACCCTTGATACAACTTCTATGTCAAATATCTGCTGCTCTGTTAAGTATTTTTTTACCTGAGGTATATCCTTGAAAGACTTAGCTGTATAAGTTTTGTATCTCATACAACCTCCTCTTTTAAGGTTTTCTTAAATTTTTCTTCCTTATTCTAACAGCGTCAGGGGTGACTTCAATAAGTTCATCATTATTTATCCATTCCATAGCTCTTTCAAAATCCATTTTTCTTGGAGGTGTTAATTTTATTCCTTCATCGGCACTTGCAGCTCTAACGTTTGTAAGTTTCTTTTCTTTTGTAATGTTTACCCAAAGGTCGTTATCCCTGCTGTGTTCTCCAACTACCATTCCTTCATAAACTTCTGTTCCAGCAGGTATAAAGAAAACTCCTCTATCTTGTAAGCTATTTATTGCATAAGGTGTAGCTGTTCCTTTTCTATCTGCAACCAATGCTCCATTTTGCCTTGTTCTTATTTCTCCTGCCCAAGGTTGCCATCCTTCAAATATAGCATTTATTAATCCTTCTCCTTTTGTATCTGTTTTGAATTCAGACCTGTATCCTATAAGTCCTCTTGAAGGGATAATAAACTCAAGTCTCACTCTACCATATCCGTGGTTTATCATATTCACCATCTGTCCTTTTCTTGAGCCAAGTTTTTCCGTAACTATTCCTACAAACTCTTCTGGAATATCTATTACAACCCTTTCTACAGGCTCTAATTTTTGTCCATTTTCTTCCTTTGTTATAACTTCAGGTTTTGAAACTTGAAACTCATATCCTTCTCTTCTCATCATTTCTGCAAGTATTGAAAGCTGGAGCTCTCCTCTTCCTATTACTAAAAAGCTTTCAGGATTATCTGTATCTTCAACTTTAATAGCAACATTTGTAAGTGTTTCTTTATAAAGTCTTTCTCTTAAATGTCTAGAAGTTAAAAACTTACCACTTCTTCCTGCAAATGGTGAGTCATTTACAGAGAAAATCATTGATATTGTAGGCTCTTCTACTGTTATAGGTGGAAGTGCTTCTGGGTTTTCTGCATTTGCTATTGTTTCACCAATATAAATATCATCAAGTCCTGCTATTGCTACTATATCCCCTGCTTTTGCTTCTTTTGTTTCTACTCTGTTAAGACCTTCATAAGTGTATAAAGCTCTAACTGTTCCTTTCACAATAGAGCCATCTCTTTTTACAACTGAAACCTGCTGTCCTACTTTTACAGTTCCATTAAATATTCTTCCTATTGCAAGTCTTCCAACGTAGTTGTCGTAGTCTAATGATGTTATTAAAAACTGAAGTCCTTTT
>NZ_ABHJ01000336.1:0-1505 GCF_000171895.1 Hydrogenivirga sp. 128-5-R1-1 | reverse complement strand
AGTGCCTTCCCTTTTAGACGAACAAAATCTCCTATATCTATATCTGAGAAATTTCTTCTTCCTGCTCTTTTAGAGGCAAATTTTTATGCTCTTTTAAAAACTGCTCAAGATTTTTCCGGATTTTGTTGTTTTTAATTCCTGTAGTATCTGATATCCTTCTTCTCTAAGCTGTTTTAGATAATCTTCAGCCTCTTTTTTTACAGTTTCCCATCTTTTTTCTTTTTCTTTTTGAAGTTCTTTTAGGAGTCTGTCGTATTTTTCCTTTTGCTCTGATAAGCTATTTTTTAGCTGTTCAAGTTCCTTTAATTCCTCTTCATATTTTGCCTTATAAACTTCAAGCTCTTGAATTGCCTTTTCAAGTTGGAGGAATGTTTCATCTATATATTTCCTTGCAATATCCAGAACCTCTTCATTAATTCCAAGTTTTTCTGCAATATAGAATGCCATACTTTCTCCGACAGAGTTGTAGTGAAGGGTATATGTTGGTGAAAGTGTTTCTTTATCAAATCCCACCGAAGCAACTTCAAAATAATCATCAGAAAGGGCAAAAATCTTAATCTGTTTGAAATGGGTTGTTGCCATTACATAGGCATTTAATTCTTCTATTTTATGAAGTATTCCAATACCTATTGCTGCACCTTCATCCGGGTCAGTTCCAGGAATAAGCTCATCAAGGAGTAAAAGGCTTTTCTCTCCGGCTTGCTGGAGTATTTCTTTGATATTTTTTATATGGGCTGAAAATGTGGATAAATTCTGCTCTATTGACTGCATATCTCCGATATCTGCAAATACCCCTTCAAATACAGGAATTTCACTTTCTTCCTCTGCAGGAACAGGAATTCCGGATTGCACCAGTAATGCTGATAAGCCTGCTGTTTTAAGGGCTATTGTTTTTCCTCCAGTGTTGGGCCCCGTAATGATTAAACCTTTTTTCTTTTCTCCTAATCTAAGATCTATTGGTTTAAATTCTTTTCCCATAAACAAAAATATAGGATGTCTGACCTGTTTTAAGTCCATCCTATCCTTAAGCTTTGGAAATACACAGCTGAACTCTCTGCTGTATTTTCCTATTGTGTAAAGAAAATCAAATTCTATAATAGCCTGATATGTCCTTGAAATGTGCTGATATTTATCCCTGAGTATATCTGTTATAAATTTCAAGATTTTCCTTATCTCAATATGTTCCTGCAATTTCAGGTCTGAGAGCTTATTATTTAGCTCTACAACGCCAACAGGCTCAAGATATACCGTCTGTCCGGAAGATGACCTGTCCTGAATAATACCCTGAATTTTTCCTGCAAAATTATGCTTAACAGGAATAACATATCTATCCCTTCTTATTGTGATAATCCTATCCTGCAGAACATCTGCAAATTTTGAGTTATTTAATAGCTTTTCAAGAATTGTTGTGATTTGTTTTTCAACCTCTTTTATATTCTTTCTGATGTTATAAAGGTCTCTACTGGCTGAGTCCTTTATCATTCCTGATGGGTCTATGCTATCTG
>NZ_ABHJ01000337.1:0-1505 GCF_000171895.1 Hydrogenivirga sp. 128-5-R1-1 | reverse complement strand
GTCATGAAGTAATAGAAGCTCAGAATGGAATGGAAGGGCTGGAAATATTAAGTAAACTTTTACAGGAAGCAAAAGAAGAGGGCATGGATATAACTGATAAAGTTCAATTAATAGTATCAGATATAGAAATGCCCGGTATGGATGGTTTAACATTTACAAAAAGAATTAAACAACATCCTGAATTTTCAAAAATTCCTGTTATAATAAATACTTCTTTGAGTGATAAAGCTACTGTGGACAAGGCTAAAATGGTTGAAGCTGATGCACATCTTGTGAAGTTTGATGCACCAGACCTGTTAAAGTTAGTTCATAAATACGCTGTAAAACCTAAACATAAGGAGGTATAAATGGCATTACCACCACCAGATACAAAATTTTTAGTAGTTGATGATATGGCAACAATGAGAAGAATAATAAAAACTCTATTAGACCAGCTTGGTTATAAAAATATAGATGAAGCAGAAGATGGAAAAGATGCGTTAAATAAATTGAAAGCTCAAAAGTATGATTTTGTTATTACAGACTGGAATATGCCAAATATGACAGGTCTTGAGCTTGTTCAGGAGATAAGGAAAGAGCCTGATTTAAAACATTTACCAGTTTTAATGGTAACAGCAGAAGCCAAGAAAGAGAATGTTATTGCAGCTATAAAGGCAGGGGTAAATAATTACGTTGTAAAACCATTTACAGCAGAAACGTTAAAAGAAAAAATAGAAAAGGTGTGGGATGCTGTTTCTAAATAATACCTAAGGAACTGTTATGCCGGATGAGAAAAATAAAAGTAAAAATAGGTTAACAGGAGCTGATAAGGCAGCCATACTTTTGTCATTATTACCTGAAGAAAAAACCGCGCAAATTTTTAAACATTTAAAAGAATCAGAAATAGAAAGATTAGTTAAGCATATTGTATCTATGAAACCTCCAGATAAAGAAACAACAAAAAAGGTCTTAAGTGAAGCTCTTGAAAAAATAAAGTCTATGGCACCTTTAAAAGTTGCCCCTTCCAATATAAGAAAAATTCTTGAGGAAATCTTACCTCCTGATAAAATTGAAAAACTATTTGGTGAAACATTAACTGTAGAAGAAGGAAAGGCTATATTTAGAGAACTGGAAAAGTTAGACCCAAAAATGATAGCTAACATTTTGCAGAATGAACATCCTCAAGTTATTGCACTGATTTTATCTCAGATGAACCCTCAAAAAGCTGCTGAAATTATTCAATATCTACCTAAAAGACTTGGTGTTACAAATGTTAGAGAAGAAGTTATAAAGCGAATAGCTACATTAGAAAAAATCTCATCACAAATGCTGAAAACAGTTGCAGAAAGTCTGGAAGAAGAACTCTTAACTATCAGTGCTGGAGAAGAAGAAACATTAAAAGGTTTAGATATAGCTGCAGAAATAGTTAATGCTTTACCTAAAGACTTACAAACTGAAATACTTGAAGATTTACAGAAAGAAGATGAAAAATTAGCAACAGAAATAGAAGACAGAATGTTTAAATT
>NZ_ABHJ01000338.1:0-1498 GCF_000171895.1 Hydrogenivirga sp. 128-5-R1-1 | reverse complement strand
GACTGGGAGTCTGTGCCAGAAAACCTTTCTAAAAAGGAAAATGAAGTACAGAAAAAAAGGAATCAAAAAAGAACACCATATAATAGAAGACGGGGAGGGTGTTTTAAAACTTTTAATCAAAAATAACTTGTAGAATCAATAATTCCAGGGAGAATAAAAACCACTCCAAAAGGACGGCCGGGAAAAATAAGATTAACTTATCAATACGATACAGAAGCAGGTGCGAAATTACTTTTAAAAAAGGGTTCAACAGTTCAGGAAGTATTTGTAATAACAGATAGAAGAGAACAGTTAAGAGAATTTATAAAAAACAATTTCGGCAGTTAAAAATAAATTACATCATTTTAGCATAAAAAACTTCTTCGTCAAAAAAAATTTTTTCTTTAACTTTGGTTATTTTAGAGTTATTATTTTTATCCAAAAAAATAAAAGAGGGGTGATTTTCCTTTTGGATATCTGGAGCAGTATTGTTTCCTACATAGAACCTAAAGTAGATAAAAATACTCTTAAATTACTTAAGGGAATAAAAGAAACTAAGCTGTCAGAAAATAAATTTCAGATATATGCTCCAGATATTGTGTATAAAGACTGGCTTGAATCTAATTTTTTAAAGGTAATTCAAAAAGTTGCAAAAAATCTAACTGGAAAAGATTTAGCTGTTGAAGTAATATCTCAGGAAGAAGTTGACCTTAGAAATGAAAAATCTCAGATAGAAAAAGAACTTCCTCAAGATAAGTTAATTAGAAATATAAATCTAAATCCAAAATACACATTTTCTAACCTGATAATAGGAAACTGCAACAAAATTGCCTACAAGGCAGCTATAGCAGTAGCAGAAAATCCAGGAAAAATTTACAACCCTCTTTTTATTTACGGTGGAATAGGACTTGGAAAAACCCATATTCTACATGCAACAGCCCATTACATGCTTTCTAAAAATCCCAGAGCAAATATTATTTATACAACTGCAGATGCATTTATGTCTGAGCTTATAGCTTACATGCAAAAAGGTTCAATACTGGATTTTAGAAGAAGATATAAAAATATAGACCTTCTTTTAATTGATGATGTTCAGTTTTTAGTTGGAAAAGAAAGAACTCAAGTTGAGTTTTACTATATTTTTAACGCCCTTCATCTTATTGGAAAACAGGTTATACTTTCATCAGATACTCCTCCATCTAAATTAAAAGGTATTCAGGAAAGGCTTTTAAGCAGGTTTTCAAGTGGTTTAATAGTTGAAGTTAAGCCTCCAGATATTGACACCAAACTTTCTATAATTAGAAAAAAAGCCTCTGAAATGAAAATGAATTTACCTCATGATGTAATGCTTTTTATAGCAAAAACTGTGAATACAAATATTAGAGAGCTTGAAGGGTCTTTAATGAAGTTAAAGGCTTACAGCGAAATTATGGAACGGCAGATTACTCTTGAAATGACAAGAGAAGTGCTTAAAGATATATGTGAAATAAAGAAATTGAATCATTATCAATAGAAAAAT
>NZ_ABHJ01000339.1:0-1486 GCF_000171895.1 Hydrogenivirga sp. 128-5-R1-1 | reverse complement strand
AAGTTAATTAAAACTGAAGTAACAGCAAACTCAACAGCAACTGTTGCGAATACTGCAGAGTACTGAGCAAACATTGGTATTGGAGACCATAAGAAGTGGTGAACCCCGTTCATTGGATAGAAGAATGCAAGTCCCCAGAATCCAAGAAGTGATAAACCGTGAGACCACATTGGTTTTTTCATAATAACTGGTACAAAGTAGTACATTAATCCCCAGGCAACTGGAGTAACGTACAGTCCCACGAGGTCATGAATGAATGTAGATTGAACAGCCCCAGCTCCTGAACCAACAGACCAGAATCTTGGAATAAAATTACCCATGAAAACAACAAGAGGTGTCCAAACTAACATTGCAGAAATGTACCATCCTGAAACGTATAAAGGTCCTCTTTGTGAAGCTTTGTATAATGGAGCTCCAAACTGGAGTAAGTGTAATAATAACCAGAATACGATTATTGGGTCTAACCACCAAGGAGTTTCACCCCATTCAACGTTATCAGCCTGACCAAAGAATAATATAGCAACAACTGTAATTAAAACTGCAGCTTGAAGTGCAATAAACATAAACCATCCAAGAGCATCACTTAAAACTCTGTACCCTGTAAATCTTGGAATAGCCCAGTATAAAAGTCCTGTAAACATGTTTACTAAAAAGCCGTAAGCAGCACCAGCGGTGTGTATCATTCTTACTCTACCAGGAGATAAAAATTCAATTCCTGGGAATGGATAAATTCCATCAAGTTGTAAAGAATATAAAAATCCCATTAGTGCAACAATAATGAAGAATATTAGTCCCATAGCAACATGGGCTTTAACAAGACCATAATTAACTAAATTTTTCAATTCTTGAGTATTACTCATTTTTCAGCCCTCCTTATTTACCTTTGTTCATTAAGTAAGTAATGTAAGAAACTAAATCCCATCTGTCTTGTTCTGAAAGATAGCTGAAGGCCGGCATTGGTGAACCTTCAAGACCTACAGTTAAAACTCTAAATGTATCTTCAGGTTTAGGACCTTCTGCTCTTACTGGATAAGTTAAATCTGTAGGAGGAACTGGAAGTGTTGCAGCTATAGGACCATCTCCACGTCCTTGTTGTCCATGACATGCTGTACAGTTGGTTGCATAGAGATTTTTCCCTCTTTCAATTGACTCTGGAGTTCCAAAGTAAGAAGGTCTTTTTATATTTCCATAAACAGACTGGCATTTTTTAGGGTCAGGTTGACCTTTTTCCCATTTGTCTCTTGCAAAGGATTTAATATAAGCTATAACTGCCTTTTTCTGAACTTCAGGTACAAGTTTAAATGAAGGCATTGGAGTTTGAGGTAATCCCCAGTTTAATACATGAAGTAAATCCTCATCTGTAGGTAAGCAACCTTCTGGTGTTGATTTCCATCTAAATACTGCAGTGTGAAAGTTTGGTGGTTTGTCTTTGAAAACTGTGCAGCCTGAGATTTTCCATCACCATTTACACCATGACATCCCACAC
>NZ_ABHJ01000340.1:0-1483 GCF_000171895.1 Hydrogenivirga sp. 128-5-R1-1 | reverse complement strand
AGTATGATTTTAATTCTATTTCTTCCATGGATTGATAAATCCCCAATTGTTAGTGGGAAAAACAGGCCTTTATTTCAAATAGCATTTGGAATATTTATAATAGATTTTTTACTGCTTACAATACTTGGTAAATTACCTCCTACTGGGCTTTATGCATGGATTGGATTTGGTGCAAGTTTAGTATTTTTTGGATTTTTTATATCGCTGCCAATAATTGCCAAAATTGAAAAGAAAAAGCTTGAAGGGGATAGTAAATGAAGGAATTAAAAATACTTTTCATTATAGCGGTTATTGTTTTAATAGGATATTACGGTATTGAACCTTTTGCCCATCATGAAATGTATGGAGGAATTCCAAAACCTGACTTTAATTATTTAGACCTGAAATATGACATTAACATAAAAGGAAATCCTAAAAATGGAGAAAACATTTTTAAACAGAACTGTCAGTCATGCCACAGCCTAAAGGCAAAAAATTTAAAAGCTATGATGGATAAAAATACAGCTATGCAGGCTTTTAATGTAATTCCTCCTGATTTATCTAATATGGCAGCTATTGTTGAAAAACACTTCTTGTTTAACTTTATTAAAAATCCTCAAAATGCCACAAAAAACCCAAAATTTGCAATGCCTCCAATGTCTCAACTTTCAGACCAGCAGATAGCTGATATAATTGCATTTTTAGAAACAACAGCCAATAAAAATATAACAGGTGAGAAAATCTTAGAAGACGCCTGTACAAGATGCCACAGCGTAAAATACCAAAAAATAAAAGCATTTACACATGCTGAAAATTTAAAAAAATATTTAGGGAAAGTACCTCCTGATTTATCTTTAAAGGGACGTTCAAAAACCAAAGAATATTTAGAAGCTTTTATAAACAATCCTCAAGCTGTACTGCCTGGTACATCTATGCCAAGACTTGGATTAAAAAAAGAATCAGCTGAAAAAGTTATTGCATATCTTCAAGAAATCTCAGACCCTCATAAAAAGCAGAGAGACAAACTTGGACTGTGGATACTCGGATACGTTTTAATCGGTGTATTTTTAACTTACGCATGGAAGAAAAAAGTATGGGCAAAAATAAAGTGAGGATTAATACTCCTCACTTTGCCACATATCTTTTTCAAATCTAACAACTTTATTTCTACCTTCTTCTTTGGCTTTATAAAGTGCAACGTCTGCAAATTTAATACACTGCCAGAAATGTTCGCTATCTACTGGAAATACACTTACTCCTATACTTACAGTTTTTCTTAATGTTATACTACCTATAGCTATTACTTTGTTTTCTACTCTTTTTCTTATTTTTTCTGCAATTTCAGCAGCTTTTTCAGGGTTTACATCCATAAGTAATACCATAAATTCTTCTCCACCATATCTTATTGCAAGGTCTGCTTCTCTTATTGTATTCTTTATAATATTTGCAACTTCCTTTAACACCTTATCACCAACATCATGACCATATTCATCATTTACCTGTT
>NZ_ABHJ01000341.1:0-1482 GCF_000171895.1 Hydrogenivirga sp. 128-5-R1-1 | reverse complement strand
TAAAACTTGTTTAGATAAAGTTTTCTTGACCATTTGTAAATATCGGTCTATTTGTCTTATGTTATAAACTTTATCAGTAACTATAACAGTAGCTGTTTGCTTATCTATAACAACTTTACCTAAAGGAGATAGTAATCTTTCTATATTATTTTCTAATATAGAAAAGAAATCACTATCTTGCTGATTAGAAGAAAAATTTAATGTAAAGTTTCCTTGTAGATTTGAACCCCCAATGCTACTTCCCGCACCAGTAGATGTTCCTGTTCCTATAGTACTACCTGTTGTTCCACCAAATGAACCTCCACCTAATACATCTCCACCGAGATTAACCTGATAATTTGTTAAAGATTTTATATAAGGTACTTTATAAGTTTTTGTAATTATTGAGCGAAATACTATTACATTCCCTTTAATTTCGTAGGTAATATTACCAAGATTAGATATTATTTCTAAAACTTCTTTAGCAGGAGTATTTTCAAAATTAACAGATAAAGGTTTAGCTTTATCAACATCATCAGTTATTACAACGTTTAATCCCAAATCCTGTGCAATGGCTATTAGTATATTTCCTAAAGCTGCATTTCTTAGAGTAAGAGAAATTCTTTCTGTATCTAAAAAAGTTTTTTTACTTTCTATTTTATCAAGAATATCTAAAGGAGAAGGTGGAGGTGGTAGTAGGTACCTATGTTTCTTATTACGCACCAAAACTTTTTCTGGTTTTATGTTTTTAGAGTCTACCTTTGAATGTACATTTTTCTTATATATTTTTGTAGATATATTGTTTTTATTTAAACATCCAGATAAACTTAAGGTTGCAATTAATAAAAAAAGAATAATTATTTTATTTTTAACCATCTTCTTCCCCATGCTCCATCTAATAAAACTCCATCGTTTTTTATCAAAACTATATATTCTTTATCGGAAACAAAATCTCCTTCCATTAGAAGTCTATTATTTATTACTACAAATTTTTTATTGGCACCAATATAAACCATACTAATGTGATAAATTGGAGGAGGTTGTTTTTTTCTATCAACTTTAGGAATAGTTAGCTTTTTTCTTATAGGCGGAGGTAAACTGCCTTTATTTAGATTTTTTCTAAATGGAACTAATATAAATGCATCAAAAATAGTTTTTATCCACAAATTTTTGTTTGGAGGTTTATTTTCAATAAATTGAACGTTTGGTATGTCAAAATTTATATTTGCTATAATTATACTTTTATATAATAAAAATCTTTTTTCTAAACCTTCTACTAAATCTTGTGCAAATAAAAAAAGAAATATAAACGCTATCAATACAGGAAGTATTAAGTACAATAGTTTTTTAGGAGATATATAAATATTTACCTTCATTTACCTTCCTTGAAAGGTTGTATTAATAAAATTTCTATTTTTAATATAGTTCCTTCAGTTGTTAATTTTTGTTCCATATGGATTATATCTGTAATAGGAGATACAGAGTTTAAAATCTTATCAAATA
>NZ_ABHJ01000342.1:0-1477 GCF_000171895.1 Hydrogenivirga sp. 128-5-R1-1 | reverse complement strand
AAATCCAATTATAACTCCACCAAATACATCAACAAATCCAGAAGCTGGTGTAATAGTTGCAAGACCTGCTATAAATCCTGTTATTAGTCCTAAAGTAGTAGGTTTTTTGAATTTAATCCATTCTGCAAACATCCATGTAAGTCCACCGGTGATAGAAGCAAGACTTGTTACAAACGCAGCAGATACAGCCTGACTGCTTATAGATAAAGCTGAACCACCGTTAAATCCAAACCAGCCGAACCAAAGTAATCCTGCACCTACAGCAGCAAGAGGAAGGTTTGCAGGTCTCATTATGTTTTCTTTTCTTGCTCCAAGTATTACAGCTCCAACCAGTGCACCAACACCACATGTTTCATGAACTACGAGTCCTCCTGCAAAATCAAGTGTGCCTAAACCTGAGAGCCATCCACCTCCCCATATCCAGTGGGCAACTGGAAAGTAAACGAATGTAGCCCATAAAATAGATATTAGCATCCATGCTTTAAGACTCATTCTTTCAATAAATGCACCAACCATTAACGCAACTGTTATTGATGCAAAAGTCATCTGGAAAAAGATAAAAAGATAGTGGTATAGATTATCTGCACTTGGTGCAGGGTCAGAAGGATTTATTCCATTTAAAAATAGATATTTTAAATTCCCAATTATCCCAGCCAAATCCCCGCTGAATGTTAAAGAATATCCGTATACTATCCACAGCAGTGAAGTAATACAGAAAGAAACAAATACCATAACAAAAGTGTTTAATATGTTTTTTCCTTTGGTAAGGCCTGCATAAAATGCTGAAAGTCCAACTACTGCCATCAGAAGGACAAGAGCTGTGGAAATTAGTATCCATACGTTATCAGCTAAATTAATGCTCAATTAAACTCCTCCTTATTTGATTATATTAAAAATATATATTGCCATAAAATAAAAAAGTGGGCAAACTACCCACTATTATTTTGCTATTTCAACAAATCTTGATTCTCTAATTGTTGTTATTTTTACCTGTCCAGGAAATTCTACTTCTTTCTCAATTCTTTTTGCTATTTCTTTAGTCAATAGATATGCCTCTTCATCAGAGAGTTTTTCAGAGTTTACAATCACCCTTACTTCTCTACCTGCCTGTATCGCAAATGATTTTTCTACATTTTCAAATGAGTTAACTATAGCTTCTATTTTCTCAAGTCTGTTTATATAAGACTGAAGTGCTTCTCTTCTTGCTCCTGGTCTTGCTGCTGAAAGTGCATCTGCTGCAGCTACAAGCACTGCTTCAGGGTATCTTGCTGGTTCATCATTATGGTGATAAAGGATAGCATTTATAACTACATCTGGTTCTCCATATCTTTTTGCAAGTTCTGCACCGATTTTTGAATGTGAACCGCCCACTTCGTGGGATATGGCTTTTCCTATATCGTGCATTAATCCACCTCTTCTTGCTGCCTTTTCATCAAGTCCAAGTTCTGCAGCCATCATACCTGCAAGGTGTGCTACT
>NZ_ABHJ01000343.1:0-1475 GCF_000171895.1 Hydrogenivirga sp. 128-5-R1-1 | reverse complement strand
CTAATAATCAGCTTACTGAACTTTTAGATGTAATTATGAAATATTTGGAAGTTGAAGATATTGAGGATTTAGACATTGAAAAAGTCTTCTCTATTTTAAGTGAAATAGAAGGTTTAAAAAATAGCTTAATAGGGTATTATTTATCAAGCAAACCTCATGGAGGGGATATTATACATTCCAATTTTATATCTTCAGCTACTAATGCTATTAACTCTTTTGCTTCTGTTGGAGAAAGATTGTTTATAGAACTAAAAGAATTTATCTTGGATAAGTTAAGTAGTTTTTCCCATGAAAAGGCTTTTGATTTGTATTATTCTCTATTTAATGGCTATGATTTTAATTCAAATCCTTTGATTTTGTTTACCACTAACTATGATTTAATTTTGGAAGAAGCTTTTTCTCCTAAATCTTCTGATATTCATCAAAAATGGATAGAAAGAGGTGTTAAAGACATTTATCTTGGATTTAAACTAAAAT
Source organism: Hydrogenivirga sp. 128-5-R1-1 (assembly GCF_000171895.1). NCBI lineage: Bacteria > Pseudomonadati > Aquificota > Aquificia > Aquificales > Aquificaceae > Hydrogenivirga > Hydrogenivirga sp. 128-5-R1-1. Next base: position 998 of record NZ_ABHJ01000343.1, on the reverse strand, counting down.
CTATTTTGCCTGTGTTTGAGTTTGAAATAGATAGAATTTACCAACCTAATACTGTATCTATATTAAAGCTTCATGGTTCTATTAACTGGAGACCTCACGAGGATTTAATAATACTTGGAGATAAAAATCCTCCTAACGACCCTGATGTTCCGTTTTTAATCTATCCGGGATACAAAGGGGTAGCAGATGAGGAACCTTACTTTAGCTTACATTTTGCATTACTTGATGTTTTACCAAAGGTCAAAAATTTAGTTGCTATAGGTTTTGCATTTAGAGATAGCTATATTAATACTATTATTCGTCATGCGTTAAGTATGAATAAGGACTTAAGATTGCATGCTATTGTTCCTTATTTCCCTTCTGATTCATACTTTCCTTCATTGCAAGAAGCTTTTGGAGAAAGAGTTGTTCATCACCGTTTGAAGGTTGTTCTTGAAGATGACAAGGCTTTTCTGAAAAATGATGAGGAAATTGTTGAAAATCTTTTTGATTTAATAGAATCATAACTTCTTCTTTTTTTAATAGCCATCTTAAAATTTTAAGCAGGATTTTTAAAAAGAAACTTTTCTTAAATACAAATAGCATTCCGCTTATATTAACTGTGTCAAAGTTTTTCTTATTTAAGTAAAGCTTTAAAAGGTTTAAAGGTTCGTGCTTCATTATAGACCTCAATGCCTATCCTGAACACCTTTTGTTTTTTCAAAGGTTCTTAGCCCTGCCATTCCAAGCATTGCTAATATAATCTGAATTAATATCCCCCAGTCTATTTGTGGAAGCTCAAAGTTTAAATTGAATACTTTAAAAAATGAATGTAAAAATGGAGCAAGTATAAATTGATATGCAAGTGCAAAGCCTCCTATCCAGCCAATAAATGGTCTCCATCCGGCTATGAATAAATTTCCTGATTTTGCCTCTGCTATGTTTGTTTCGTGTATCTTTTCTAAAATCCCCGCTTCTATTTCTTCTTCTTTTATTTTAACTGCTCCTTTTTAGCTGAA
>NZ_ABHJ01000344.1:0-1474 GCF_000171895.1 Hydrogenivirga sp. 128-5-R1-1 | reverse complement strand
GGCATTTGTTTTTTAGGGATTTTCAAAAAATGCTATTTGCTTTCAAATCATAAAATTTCATCAAAAATTTTACAATTTTGTGGACATAAGGGGAACAGGTTTATTTTATTAAAACCTAATAAAATCTTGTTTTAATGAAATACAATACTAAGACGGGTTTTATTTTGAAAGGCGGAGGCCGGAATCGAACCGGCGTATAAGGGATTTGCAGATGTTTATAATATATAGTTATTAATAGCTTAAATTGTCTTTGGGTGCATTTTGGGTGCAAAAGTATATTTCAAATCGGGAATTTTTTAATAGCTTCATGCAGGTGCTGAGGAGAAAGATGAGCATATATCTCTGTTGTTCTATAAGACTGATGCCCTAATAATTCTTGAACTGTTTTTAAATCTACTCCTGCCATAACCATTAAGCTTGCAAAGGTGTGCCTTAAATCGTGGATTCTTAAATCTTTAAATCCTGCTTTTTTGAAGCAGTTTTTTAGTTTATGCTCTATAGTTGGTTTTGCATAAGGGACAACTTTTCCCATAGCTGGAGTTCTTGCCTCAAGCTCGGCCCTTAGTTTTGGGTGAATTGGGATTACTCTCGATTGAAAGGTTTTTGTTTTTTCAACTTTAATGACATTTCTATTTAGGTCTATATGCTTCCATCGCAGTTTATGAATTTCTCCAAGTCTCATCCCGGTGTAAACAAATAACCTAAACACAAAAAGCCAAAATTCATCATCGATCACTTTTTCAACTTTAGCTATATCCTCAGGAAGTAGGAATCTTGGAGGGGTTTGGTGGACTTTTAATTGTTTATATCCTTCTAATGGATGGTTTTGTACGTATTCCCATTCTACTGCTTTTGTTAAAGCTGATTTTATAGTCCTGATGTGAATGTTTATAGTTGTTCTCGAAATGCCTTGTGCGAGTAAGGTGCTTACATATTCATCTAAATGCTTTTTAGTTAATGCCTTTATGTAAATGTCTCCAGTATGATCTTTAAGTTTTTGCAGTACATATCTTGCTTTTTTGAATGTTTCATCTGACCGGTTTTCTCTACACCATTCAAGATATTCTTCTATGAATTCAGATAGTTTTATTTTCTTTCCTTCAGAAAGTAATATAATTTTGCCTTTGAGATATTCTCTTTTTAGCTGGTTAAAGAGTCTTTGGGCAAGGGCTTTATCTTTTGTTTTTAGGCTTCGCTTCTTGCCCCTTTCAAATTCCACATAGTATATGCCGTTTTCTCTTTTGAATAACCTCATAAAGTTTAATTTAACATCTAATACCTAACTCTGACAACATATTTTTAACTGCATAATCTTCATATCCTAAAAATCTGTCTATGCTTTCTCTATCCCAAAGCCATTTGCTTCCTACTTTTTTGCTACTATATCTCCTTGCATGTATATTTTTTAAGTGTTTAAACAAAGATTTGTATAGTTCTCAGCTTCTTTAGTTGTTAGCCATCTTTTCATGTTTTT
>NZ_ABHJ01000345.1:0-1471 GCF_000171895.1 Hydrogenivirga sp. 128-5-R1-1 | reverse complement strand
ATTAAAGGAAGGAGTAGAATTTAGAGGGTTTAAAATAGAAGTTGATGAAAACTTTAATGTAATGTTAAAGGATAATTTAAAACTGTGTGAGGAGTAAATGGAGCACGGGGAATTTGTTTTTTACATTATGAACATAATAGGTCTGATTGCCTTTGCCGTTTCAGGCTCTTTAAAGGCAATAGAAAATAAACTTGACCTTCTTGGAATAACAGTTTTAGGTATTATGACAGCACTGGGCGGGGGTATTACAAGGGATATTTTAGTTAATAAAATACCAAATGCTTTAATTTCAATATCAGACATGTCATTTGCACTTATTGGTGTGTGGATAGCATTAGTTTTATATAAGCTTTTTGGTATAGACATAAAAAACAGGTACATAATTTTAATACCTGATGCTGTAGGGCTTGCAGCTTTTACAACTACAGGAGCAATAGTTGCCTATAATGCAGATGTTTCATTTTTTGGCATAATCATACTTGCAACCCTTACAGGAGTAGGAGGTGGATTAATAAGCGATATTTTACTTGGTAAGGTTCCTTCTGTCCTTCACGATGATTTTTATGCTTCCTGTGCAATAATAGGAGCTGTAGCTTTTTACATATCTGTACTATCAGGTTTTTCACTATTTGCAAGTGGATTTATTTGCAGTAGTGTTGTACTGATGATAAGAATTTTAGCAATATTTTACAAATGGAGTTTACCTAAATTTTCATAAAAGAAAAAAGCTTGAAAATATTAGTATAAAGATTTATATTATTTTATAATGATAAACTAAAATAATGGAGGGTATCAAATGTTAATCAAAAAAGAACACGCTCTTGCACTTTTAAATGCAAAATCTCAGGAAGAAAAAGGTCTTTCCTGTCAAATTACTGTAAAGTCAGAAAGCGACCCTTATATTGAACTTGAGCTTCAAAACTTACTTGAGCAGGGAAATAGTCCTGTTGAGTTTGTTTTAACGTATGCAGGAAGAAATCTTGTTTATCTTTTAGAAGAGATGATACAAAAAGGTTTAATCAGCCATCCATCTGAGTGGGATGAAAGATTTAGATGGATAGGTTCTGAAGTTATTGCAGTGATAGAAGCATCTATTAAAAGCGGGAACCTGACTGGTGAAAAAGTTTTTGATACTCTAAAGGAAAGAGGATTCGCTCAGGAAATTCACGAGGAGAAAAAAGGCTGGCTTAAAGAAATAAATGAATATGGAAAATCTGTTTATGAAATTTATAAAAACACAAAACCAAGACTTGAAATTTCCAAAGAACTGGCCGAATATATTTCAACTATGCCACCTGGACCGGCAGAAACTAAATTTTTACCAGTTCACGGCAGGAATGTTGAAATAATGGAATCAATGAGATTAATATCTTTCTCTGTTTCAAATTCTGATGTTTACAACTTATCTGGTCTTGGGCTTGCAGTTCAAAAAACAGTGCAAACTATGACGCCGGCTTTAGATACCGTAATA
>NZ_ABHJ01000346.1:0-1469 GCF_000171895.1 Hydrogenivirga sp. 128-5-R1-1 | reverse complement strand
TTGTTGTTATTATACATAATGTATATTATTAGAAATAAGTTATTTTCATCCGATTCTTCATTAAATGTCAAAACTTTAAATCGACATCCTAAAAAGGAGAATACAAGGAATGGATATGTATTAATATTCGAATCACCACTATTGATTTTTTGTGAAAACTTAAAAAAAGATGATCAGTTAGAACTACATTTTGATAGTAGATTTGAAGTTGTCATAACAAATGAAATAAACCTCCCATACGAATCTAATAGAGAAAATAATAAGCTTGTTATAAAAATAAAAGAAACAAAGCAATCAATACTTATAACTATTCCTCGCATTAGGATAGATGAGGCAGATTATGAAAAAAGCAATAAGGAAGTTGAAGTAATACTATTAAGAGGGAAAAAACAAATAGATCGAAAGAAAGTCACTTTATTTAGTTAACTTGTCCAACCTGTCCTAATCCTCTACCCTCCCCTAATATATCTTTTTCTTATGATTGAAAAACAGATTGAAGAAATTAAAAGCTTAATAGAGAAGACAGTATCTATTCCTACTCCGCCAGTATTAGGAAAGGTAGAAAAAGTTTATGAAGTGGCAGGTAAATCTGATTTTCTGAACTGCCTGTATTCAGCTGATGTAAGACTAATAGAACTTACAGAGGGTGGAGACTTTAAAGATTCAGAGCTTGTTATTCCAGATGTTCCAATTCTTGGGATAGGGTTTGGAAATAACAGGGGAATATTTTTCCTTCCTGAAAAAGGAGCAATAGTAAAAGTGTCATTCCTGTATGGATGTCTGTCCTATCCAGTCATAGATGGAATTCTTCCTTTCAGAAAATCTATTCCACAACATGGGAAGGATAACCTTCAGATAAACGTTCCAAAAGATGAGATAAAACAGGTTGGCAACAACAAAACGGAAAATGTTTCAAACCTGTGGTCAGGGTCATATAAAAAAGTAGAGCTAACAGCACCTTCGGGATTTTTTCTAACCGGAGATGTGCAGATAACCGGAAATCTCCTAACAACAGGAAACATCACATCCAATGGGCAAATAGCAGATTTGGGAGGAACAAAAGGAACACTATCTCAGCTAAGGGATACATACAATTCTCATACTCATCCGGGAGATAGCGGAGGAACAACAGGAACACCAAACCAAACTATATAGAGGGCGAAAATGGATTTTGGAACAGATATCTACTGCATTAATGGAGATTTTCAGGTTTTGCCGACAGGAGATATAACAACTGTAAACGATAAATATTGCCTCATTCAGGATATTATTAATAGACTCAAAACAGTAAAAGGTTCACACTTCAGGCATCCAGATTACGGAATAGACCTTTATAAATATCTTAAGGCTCAGTGGTCAGAGGAGGTAGAACTTGAAATACTGACACTTATTGAAACAGAACTTGAAAAGGATCCAAGGATTTTGGAAGCACAGCTGTCAGAGAGTATATAGATATGAGAACATTTGTA
>NZ_ABHJ01000347.1:0-1466 GCF_000171895.1 Hydrogenivirga sp. 128-5-R1-1 | reverse complement strand
TTTATAAATTGCAAACATATCTAAAAACCACTGTGGATACGTCTTTCGGGAGCTGATATTTCATCTAAATACTCAACATCTTCACCGCTTAAATCCCAGTTAACGCAGCCTAAGTTATCTTTCAGCTGCTGTAAGCTCCTAACACCAATTATTATAGAACTTACATAAGGCTTAGCCTTAAGCCAGTTTAGTGCAACCTGAGAAACGCTTGCATTATATTTTTCTGCGAGTTTTTTCAGCTCATCAACTATAAAGTATGCCTTTTCAAAATCAAATCTTAAAAACGGTCTTTCCATCCTTGCATACCTGCTGTCCTGTGGATGCGGGGCATCTTTTGTGTACTTTCCTGTTAAAAATCCTCCTGCAAGTGGGCTCCAGGGAAGTATTCCAAGTCCTAAATCTTCACAGGCCGGAACAACTTCAAATTCTATATCCCTTCCAAGTAAGGAGTAGTACATCTGTGCAGAAATGAATTTTGAGTAATTTTTCATTTCCTGAAGCAGTACGGATTTTGTTATCTGCCACCCTGCAAAGTCTGAAATTCCAATATATCTGACCTTTTCCATTCTAACAAGGTCATTTAAAGCTTCCAATGTTTCTTCAATTGGAGTGTGATTATCCCACCAGTGAACTTGATAAAGGTCTATATAGTCTCTTCCAAGTCTTTTTAAGCTTTCATCTACAGATTTAAATATATGATATCTTGAAAGACCTCTGTTATTTGGGTCTTTCTCATCCATTACGCCTCTTACTTTAGTGGCAATTATCACATCATTTTTCCTACTTCCAAGTGCTTTTCCAAGGAGCTGTTCACTTTCTCCAAAGGCATAAATATCTGCTGTATCAAAAAAGTTAACTCCGTTGTCAATTGCATAATCTACAACTTTCTGTATTTCGCTAAAAGGCATTCTTCCGGCACTTCTCCAGCCTTTTTCTGTGAACGTCATTGCACCAACACATATAACTGAAACCTTAAGACCAGAGTTTCCTAAATTTCTATACTCCATGAGAAACCTCCTGCTTTACAGCCTCTAAAATATCATAAAAATTGTTAAATGGAATGTAATCTAAACCTTTTTTATCAAGGTATTTTTTTAATGAAGACGTGGCAAAAATTTTATTGCAGAACTTGGCTGCTTGAATATCAGTAATACCATCTCCAGCATAATATCTATAATAATCTTTAAAATCTCTTTCTATAATATAAGGCTTGCAAACACCGCAGTTTCTTTCACATACATCGCCACATTGATATATAAACTCAACATCTATATACTCTTTGTCAAAAACAGCCTTGTTATTGTAAACTCTGTAAATTTTATCTTTATACTTTTCAAGTAAAGGCTCCATATAAAAGTCAAGCCCGCCACTTAAAACCACAAAAGGAATTTTAACTTCATTTAAATAGTCCAAAAATTCATCAAATCCTTCTCTTATTTCAATATTTTCTATTACCCAGTTTATAA
>NZ_ABHJ01000348.1:0-1455 GCF_000171895.1 Hydrogenivirga sp. 128-5-R1-1 | reverse complement strand
TCCATAGATGGCTCATCAAGAACATACAAAACACCGCTTAGTTTTGAACCTATCTGGGTTGCAAGTCTTATTCTTTGTGCTTCTCCTCCTGAAAGGGTTGTTGCTGAACGCTCAAGGGTTAGATAATCAAGCCCTACGTTTAGTAAAAAGCTTAGTCTTTCTTTGATTTCCTTTATGATTTTTTCTGCGATTATCCTGTCTTTCTGGGACATTGGAGAGTTTTCAAACTCTGTGAAGAAATCGTAAGCCTGCTGTATATTCATTCTTACAACATCCCAGATAGATTTTCCGTTTATAAGAACATAAAGGGCTTCTCTCCTCAGTCTTGCCCCGTGGCAGACTGGACAGGTAACCTCTCTGATATATTTTTCAAGCTCTTCCCTCTGCTTTTCGTTATCTATTTCAAGGTATTTTCTTTCAAGATGTGGAATTATCTCAAGTAGAAGATCTTCTTTTACCTCTTCTGGAAGGTCTTTGAATTTTGTGTATTTGTTTATCCCGTGGTAGTAGAGAATATCAAAAATCATTCCTTTTATATATTTGAAATAAAAACTGTCTGTTATCCTGAAAGCCTCTATTACTGACCTGTTATAATCAACGAGAGCATCAACATCTATTTTGTGAATAACTCCTAAGCCTTTACATTCCGGGCAGGCTCCATAAGGACTGTTAAAAGAAAAAAGCCTTGGAGAAAGCTCAGCAATAGAAAATCCATGCTCAGGACAGGCAAATTTTTCACTAAAAATATAATCCTTTCCTTCAGACAGATTGTTTATAACGACAAGTCCATCCCCAAGCTTCAAAGCTTGTTCTATGCTATCAACGAGTCTTGTTCTTATGCCTTCTTTGAGGACTATCCTGTCAACTACTACCTCTATTGTGTGCTTTTTGTTTTTTTCAAGCTTTGGAACATCTTCAACCATATATATTTCCCCATCAACTCTAACACGGGGATATCCCATCCTGTTTATTTTTTCAAAGATATCCTTATACTCTCCTTTTTTGCCTCTTATTATTGGGGCTAATATCTGCAGTTTTGTTCCTTCTGGAAATTTTAGAATTTGGTCTGCTATCTCTTCTGGAGACTGGGATGCAATAAGATTATTACATTCAGGGCAGTGGGGCTTTCCTACCCTTGCAAACAAAAGTCTAAGATAATCATAAATCTCCGTTACTGTTCCAACAGTTGAACGGGGGTTTTTTGAGGTTGTTTTCTGGTCTATGGCTATTGCAGGGGATAGTCCGTCTATGCTGTCAACATCAGGTTTTTCCATAAGACCAAGGAATTGTCTTGCATATGCAGACAAACTTTCAACATATCTTCTTTGCCCTTCTGCGTATATGGTATCAAAAGCCAGAGATGATTTTCCTGACCCTGATGGTCCTGTTATTACAATCAGCTTATTTTTAGGTATCTCAAGGTCTATATTCTTAAGATTATGCTGTCTTGCCCCG
>NZ_ABHJ01000349.1:0-1449 GCF_000171895.1 Hydrogenivirga sp. 128-5-R1-1 | reverse complement strand
TCCAGAAGAAAAAGAAGAAGGTATTGAGTTTAAGGGATTAAAAGAAAGATTCAATATCAAAATGTAAGCCTAAAATTGGAGAAAATCAAATATTAAAAGACATAAACCTTACAATAAAAAAGGCGAAAAAGTTGGAATAGTAGGCTTAACAGGTTCTGGAAAATCTACACTTGTTAAATTAATACCTGCACTAATAAAAGATTTTGATGGAAGTTTGCTGATAGATGATTATGACGTACGCAAATACAATGTTTCTTCTTTAAGGAAGCATATAGGAATGATTTCTCAGGATGTTTTTATATTTAACGATACACTTAGAAATAACCTTTTAATTGCAAAACCTGACGCAACAAATCAGGAAATTGTTGAGGCTTTGAAAAAAGCAAAAGCTGACTTTGTTTTTAAACTTGAAAAAGGGCTTGACACAGTTTTAGGTGAAAGGGGTTCAAGGCTTTCTGGAGGAGAAAGACAGAGAATTTCAATTGCAAGGCTGTTTTTGAAAAATCCTGACATTATCATAATAGATGAAGGAACATCTGCCCTTGACGTTGAAACGGAAGAATATGTTATGGAAGAAATAAGAAAAGAGTTCTCCGATAGAACGATTATTATGATAACCCACAGACTTAAAATACTGGATATTGCAGAAAAGATAATAGTTATGGAAAACGGAAGAATTATAGAAGAAGGTACAAAAGAGGAGCTTATAAAGAAAAAAGGAGTATTTTATAAATTCTCATCTTTGTCTTCTTAAATTAGTTTCAAGTTTCAAAATAATTGCAAAAAATATCACTAAGAAGGTTAGAAAAATAAAGTTTTTATATTTAAGCCAGAAAGTTTTTTTATTTATTAAAGCAACCTCTCCAAGCAAAATCTGTCTTTTATAAAGTTTTGATAACTTTGCTTTACCGTCTGGCGAAACAATAGCTGATATTCCTGTATTTGTTGCCCTTATCAAATATTTTCCATTTTCAACAGCTCTTATTCTGCTCATCTCAAAATGCTGAAAAGGAGCAGATGTTTTACCAAACCACGCATCATTACTTAAATTTACTAATAAATTAGCATTTTCCGAAAATTTTGAAACTAAATTAGGGAAGGTTGCTTCAAAACATACTAAAGGAGCTATTTTAAAATCCCTGTAATTTAAAGTCTTAATTTTCTTACCAAAGCTAAAGTCCCATCCTTCAAGATAAGGAAACATTTTTGAAAAAACTTTAAATGGAAAGGGAACATACTCTCCAAATGGAACAAGTTTTATTTTATTGTAGTAGTCAATTAGATTGTGATTTTCATCAAATAAAAATACAGAATTATATAAGTAAGGTTTTCCATTTTTATATACCCAGTTGTCAAGGCCGATAATAAAAGGGATTTTTATATTTTTTATTTCTTTAAAAAATTTATCTTTTATATTACTTTCAGAAAAATAAAAAAATGGGACTGCGG
>NZ_ABHJ01000350.1:0-1446 GCF_000171895.1 Hydrogenivirga sp. 128-5-R1-1 | reverse complement strand
AGGAGTAGAGCCAAAAGAAATTCAGATTAGAAAAATGAAAAACAAATGGGCAAGCTGCTCATCAAAAGGAAGGCTTACATTTTCACATGATTTATTATTTCAACCGGAAGATTTTAGAAATGAGGTTATAGTTCACGAATTGCTTCATTTAAAATATCCAACCCATAATAAAATGTTTAAAACTTTATTGAATGTTTATCTGAAAAATATATAATTTTAGAACTTAATTTATAAAGTTTAGTTATAGAGGAAATAATGGAAAAAGTTAATATAACTGACAAAAATAAACTGCTGGAAAATTATTTTTCTAAAAAAGAAGAAATAATAAAAAACCACTACAACGGTGAATCAGGTCTTAATACTGTTAGAGCGCTTTCTAACCTTACTGATGAAACAATAAGAGGGTTTGCAAACCTTGCTTTTGATAACCCTGAGGATGTTTCCATCGTTGTTTTAGGTGGATACGGCAGAAGGGAGCTTTGTTTTAAATCTGATATTGATATATCCCTTGTTTTTGAAGAGTCAAACTTTGAAAAATTAAAGGCAGGTCTTGAAAGTTTTTATTATATGCTCCTTGATTTAAAGGTTGATATAGGATTTTCTCCAAGAGACATTCAAACATTTATGAAACTTGCAAATGAAGACTTAACAGTTGCAACTTCCCTCCTTCAAGGAAGACTTTTATGGGGAAATAAAGAAATTTATCAAAAACTTATAAAAAAATTTAAAAACCTAATAAAAAGAAAAAAACAGGCTTATATTAATGCAACACTAAAATCAAGAAAATCAAGATATCAAAAAACCGGCAGTAGTATATACATGATGGAGCCCCACGTAAAAGAAGGTGAAGGGGGTCTTAGAGATTTTCACGAAGTTTATTGGATAGCAAAAGTATTAGACAACGTTGAAGATTACAGATACTTTGTAGAAAAAAACATAATACTTGAAGAAGAATATGTAGAGCTTGAAAGAGCTTATGATTTTATTTTAAAGATAAGAAACCAGATGCATTTAATATGCAATAAAAAATGTGATGTTCTTGTTTTTCCTCTTCAGGAAGAAGTGGCAAAGAAACTTGGATTTGCAAAAGAAGATGATGATGAAGAAACTTTGAGAAGCTCTGTTGAGCAAATGATGAAACTATACTATCTGAATGCAAAATCAATAAATACAATAACAAAAAGAATTTTGAAAAATTTAACAGAAGAAAACGATATAGAAATCCATACCCCAATAGATGATGTTTTTGCAAGAACTTCAACTGAACTTGAAGTTATAAATCCTGAAAAATTTGAAAAAAACCCAGTAAATATATTAAAGGCTTTCAAATACTATAAAGACTATCATTTAGATTTTTCTTCACAACTTGAGTACTTACTTAGAAAAAATGAAAAAAAATTAAAAGAAAAAACAGACAATCTTGAAGTACAGAGACTTGTTAGAGAA
>NZ_ABHJ01000351.1:0-1443 GCF_000171895.1 Hydrogenivirga sp. 128-5-R1-1 | reverse complement strand
CAGTTTTATTCAGATTTATCCATATACTCTCAAAATCTATACTCTCCATTTTGATAAGTGTTAAAAGTGCATTGTCTATTATTTTTTCTGAAACTCTTTTCTCTGTTAAATCCCACACGATAGAAGAAAGCTTTTGAACATAGTAAGGATACCCATCAACTAAATCATAAATTCTTTCAGCTTCTTTTTTAGGGCAAATTTTATCTGTTTTCTTGAATGAATTTACAATGCATTTTACAAACTCTAATTTTGGTATCTTATCTAACAGAAAAAGAAATGAACTTTTATAAAATGGTCTTTTTTTATCAGTAAACATATCAATCAATAACTTTCTCCTGCTACCTACAAAAACATAACTAATATTTTCTTGTTCTTGGATAAAACTTCTGATAATACCTTCAATCTTTTTAGAGTCTTCAAGTGTAGTAATCTCTTGAAATTCATCAAAAACTACACAGGCTTTTAGATTGTTTTTATTTAAATATTCTTCTAATCCTTTAAATAAATCAGAAAGTAATGTTTCAATAGATGAAGACTGATTTATAGAAATGGATATTGAAAATGAGCCGTCTGGTTTTATTGTAAAAGAAGGAATTATGTTTTTAAAAAGATTTTTGATTTTTTGAAAAAAAGTTTTATCCACTTCTTTTCCAATACTCTGTATAATTGCTTTTGAGAAGAACTCTATAAAATCCTGATAAGAAGATACAGGAAATAAATCTGCGTATATTCCAACAAAATTTTTATCTGTTTTTTCTATATCTTTTAAAACTCTCTTTACAAGGGAAGTCTTTCCAAATCTTCGAGGTGAATAGATAACTACATTTTGACCGTTTTGAATTAAACTTTTTAACTCCTTTATTTCTTTTCTTCTATTACAAAACTTTTCTTTTTTTGCAATTCCAATGGTAAATGGATTTTTCATGTTTTTATCCTTTTAGAATTATTCTCTTAGAATAATTTATATAAAATAAATGAAACTTGCAAGTTAAAGAAGTAATTTTATAAAAACTCAGCTATTTGTTTATTTTCTATAATTAATCCCATTTCTTCATCATAATCAAAATCTATTGTAAATATTTTGTTCCTAAACTTGTTTGGCGTTATTAGAGTAGGAATGGTATCTTTTATTCTGAAAAAAGGGAGACTAAGTGTATATTGGTTTAGTTTATAAAATGCTTGTATTTTTTCTGGATAGTTTTTTGATTTATCAAGGGCTGTTTCAATGGTTTTTTCTATATCTTCTAAATTTTCCTGATAGATTTTTTCTGGAATAACATTTATATTTAGGATATCTCTAAATAATTCTTGAGCTCCTCTTTTATTTTCAACCTCAAAACCTAAATTTAGCAAATCCATATAATCTTTAAAGTCTTTATAAAAATCTGTATCTTCTATTTTATCTGTGTCATACACTTCTTCCATAAGTTCTTGCTTGTTTTT
>NZ_ABHJ01000352.1:0-1442 GCF_000171895.1 Hydrogenivirga sp. 128-5-R1-1 | reverse complement strand
AAAAAATCAAATGGAAAAAGAGGGGATTTAGTCATAAAAATCATTCCTGTTTGATATATTCCTTCAAGACAGCCTTCGTATATTTGTAACCTATGTCTATAGCATCTTTAATCTTCCATGTTGAAAAAAGGCCTATCTGCCTAAGCTCAGGAGGTTGTAAAAACAGATTACAATATTTTTTCCTCGCCTCAACATTAGCCCTAACTGCAAGGAAAAAACTTCTGAGTAAAATATTTACCGGATTATTAAAGTTCTTTTCTACCCCCAGAGGGTTAACCTCAGAACCTATTATAAAATCCACTTTTTTTAGCAACGGTTCAACAGGAAGATTATCCATTATTCCCCCGTCCACATATACATAATCACCTATTTTCACAGGCTTAAAAATAAAGGGCAGAGCACTGGAAGCAGAAATGATTTCATATAGATTTCCCTTAGCGAAATACTCAGGAATTCCCAGATTTAGATTGGTAGCACATACATAAAGCTCTTTTTCAAGTTGAGCTATATCAGAAACCTTAATGTATTGCTGAATTAATTTTTCTAACCCTTCCAGAGAAAATAAAGCTGTTAGATTCATGGCAGGTTTCAGATAGCTAAGGATGTTTGTATCTAGAATTATTTCTTCCAATTCTGCCGGAGAATATCCTGCAGCATAAAAACACCCGATTATTGAGCCTGCACTGGAACCGGAGATTACTGAAGGAAATATCCCATATTCCTCCAATGCTTTTAAAACACCTATATGGGCAGCTCCTCTAACAGCTCCCCCTGATAAAGCAATGCCGTAAGTTTTTTTCATAATTACATCTTTGATATTTGAGAAATAAGGTCATATATAGGACCAATAAGCCCAAGCATAATCACAAGCATAAATGCTCCTACGATACCTATCACTATAGGCTCTATCATTTTTGCTATATTTTGTGCCAGATAATCTACCTTATTGTAATAATAATTTGAGATGTAATTCAGCTGTTCGTCCAACTGACCTGCTTGCTCTCCTATAGCTATCATCCTTGTAATAACAGGGGAAAAAACTCCTTCCTCTTTCAAAGACTCGGAAAATGGTTTACCAATCTCTATTTTTTCACGGGTGTTTTTTATGGCAGTTTTAAAAACCATATTTTTAATGGCACCTTCCATAATGTGAAGCGCCTGATAAAGTGGCACTCCTGCAATTATCATAAGTCTTAGATATTCGGCAAAAAATGCGTAATTAAAGTTTATTATTATGATTCCAAACACGGGAGTTTTTAGTAAAAGCTTATCTGTCTGATATCTTACTTTTTCATTTTTATTTCTGAGTATTTTTAACAAAATAAAGCCAATAATTAGCAGGACTATCACGACCCACAGATATTTCCTTGTATATTCGGATAAATACATAATAAAAATTGTAGTGGCCGGCAGCTGGACATTAAATTCTTTAAAGCATCAAT
>NZ_ABHJ01000353.1:0-1441 GCF_000171895.1 Hydrogenivirga sp. 128-5-R1-1 | reverse complement strand
CTGATAATGACCCACGAGGAGCATGGGTTGCTGATAACTTAGCTGCTAATGGTAAAGGAGGTAGATTAGTTGAGTCTTTAATATTTCCAATAATAAATCCAAATACAGGAGAAGAACATTATCCTCCTAAAGGAGCTTGTTGGAGATATAGTAAAGAAAAAATAGAAGAATTAATTAAGGACAATAGAATATACTTTGGTAAAGATGGAAAAGGAAGACCAAAATTAAAAAGGTTTTTATCGGAAGTTAGACAGGGAGAAACTGCTTCAACTATTTGGGATGATGTTAATTATACAGTTCATGCTTCAAAATTTCTGGAAAAATTATTTAAAACTATTGAAGTTTTTGATAACCCTAAACCTATTGAATTAATAGAAAAAGTTTTAAGGATTTCCTCTAATCCTAACTCCCTCATCCTTGACTTCTTTGCTGGAAGTGGGACAACGGCTCATGCAGTTATGAAACTTAATAATGAAGATAGAGGAGATAGAAAGTTTATTCTAATAGAAATGGCAGATTATTTTGAAACTGTTATAATTCCTCGTATTAAAAAAGTTGCTTACTCATTTAACTGGAAAGAAGGAAAACCACAAGACAGTGAAGGTAAAGGAGTATTTTTCAAATACCACACATTAGAACAATACGAAGACAGCCTTGAAAATATAGAGTTTGAAAATGCAAAAGATACAAAACTGCAAACACAGCAAGGACTAATCCAGCAAGCTCTTAATCTAAAACCAAATCAGGTTATAAAATACAAATTAGACCAAGAAGCCAAAAAACTTTTAGACATAGAAAATCTTAAAGACCCGTTTAACTACAAAATAAAAATATTAGACACAAAAAACACCCAAAAATCAGAATATAAAACAGTTGACCTTATAGAAACATTTATATACCTTGCCAACTTAAAAGTAGAAAAAATATTCAAACAAAATGACTATACCTTAATTATAGGAAAACAAGACAACCTCAAAATTCTTGCAGTTTTCCAAAAAGAACAAAATAAAAACCCAGAACAAATAGCAAAAGAAATAAACCAGCTAATAGAAACCTACAAACCGGAAAAACTATTCATAAACTTACTTGAAAAAACACCTATATTAAATAAAGAAGTAATTATTGAAAGCATTGAAAATTTATTTATAGAAACTATGAGCTGATTAAAGTTGAAGGAGTTTGAAAAATGGAAACTTTAATTATGGTATTGACAATAATTGGTCTTTCTATACTTGCGGTAGGAGGGTTGGTTTTGGCTTTCTTGTCCATGAAAGATTATCTGGAAGAAAGGAAACATTAATGGCAAATAAGTGAAATGGAAATATTAAGTTTGATTTTTATAATAATGCTTATAATAACAGCAATTACTCTTTTAATTACTTTTGGGGCGATGGCTTTTCTAACCGTAAAGGATTTAATAGAAGAAATGAAAGAAACAAAG
>NZ_ABHJ01000354.1:0-1440 GCF_000171895.1 Hydrogenivirga sp. 128-5-R1-1 | reverse complement strand
TTAGAAGCTGATGCACAGCATATATGGGCAGACTTTTTATCCTCAGTTATTGTTATAGTTGGTTTAATAGGCGTTTATTTAGGATATCCTATAGATAAATATGCAGCTGCAGTTGTTTCCTTATTTATAATCCACAGCGGATGGGAAATTCTCGCAAACGGTATAAAATCATTACTTGATGTATCTTTGAATAAAGAAGACATAGAAAAGATAAAAAGAATTATCTATGAATATCCAATAGTTGTAGATGTAAAAAGTATAAGAGGTAGGTCAGCAGGAAGCTATAAATTTGTTGAGCTTGAACTACTCTTACATAATTATGGTATGAGAGAAACACATAAAATAGTAGATGAAATTGAAGAAAAAATAAAAAAAGAAATACCAAATGTTGAATCTGTTGTTATTCACTATGAACCTGCAAGGCAGGAAGGTTTAAGGCTTGCCGTTTTGGTTGATAACAGGAAAGAGCATATTAAAGATTTTTCTGAAGCAAAAAAAGCTGTAATTTTAGACGTTTCAAGAGATTATAATGTTCATAAAAATTTTGAAATAGACCTTCCTAAAGGTGAGTTTGAAAAGGGAAATTTACTTTCCAAAATGAACATAGATGTAATAGTTTCAAAACAACATCCAGAAAACTTTAAAACAAGATGGGTTTTAACAAAAGCAGGTGTTGTTGTATGGGAAACTGAAAAAGACAGATTTGAAGAAGCTGTTGAAGAAGTGATAAAATCTTGGAAAGAATATAACAAGGGAGATACATAAACATGATAAGTAGAATTTTAGTTGGACTTGATGGGTCTAAATACTCAGAAATTGCAGGTGAATATGGCATATGGTTTTCAAAAAAATTAAACAAACCTGTAATTGGAGTACATATTATTGATGTAAGACTTTTAGAGGGACCTTTTATTGAAGATGTTGCAGGAGCACTTGGCTTTACAACTTATTCTGATATAACTCCAAAAGTAAAAGAAGCTTTAGAAGAAAGGGCAAAAGTTATACTTGATACTTTTGCTAAAAAATGTAGAGAAGAAGGAGGGGACTGTTCCATAGCTCAGGCTTATGGGATTGTTTATAAAGAACTTGTAGAAATGACAGACCCTGAAGATTTAATAATTATAGGTAAAAAAGGACAGCACCCACAATTTGTTAATCTATTTTTAGGTTCTAATGCAGAAAATGTTGCAAGACATTCAAAATGTCCTGTAATGATAACAAATGATAAATTTAAAGAAATAAAAAATGTGGTTTTATTTTTCGATGGTAGGGAAAAATCAATACATGCAGTAAATTATCTAAACGGCCTTTATAAAGATTTAGGTTTAAATTCTGTTAAAATTGTATCTGTCTTAGAAGAAGATAGTGTTGAAATGAAAAATCATATAAAAGACTTATTAAATACACATGCACAGTTTAAATATGAAGCCCAGTTTTTCA
>NZ_ABHJ01000355.1:0-1440 GCF_000171895.1 Hydrogenivirga sp. 128-5-R1-1 | reverse complement strand
GTATTTTACTTCTTCTTTTTTTGCAAGAGAGTATATGGCAAATGCAATATCGTATCCTATCTGACCTAAAAGTTTCTTTTCGTCTTCAGATAAATATCTTATTTCTCTTGAATACAGAGCCAGTATTAAGTTTTTATTCTCAATTTTTAAAACAGATGTTAAATAATCTGCAAATATTATTGGGATACTTACACCTATATTTTTATCAAATTCTACTACTTTTTTTGATTTAATAGCTTCTCTTAAAGTTTTAATGTTTGCCTTAATGTTAAAAGCTTCCTGATTTCCATTTTTCTTTAAAATCTTAATGTGGGAATTTTCAATTTCTCCTACAAAACCAAACTCAAAACCACCTTCTTCAATGAGTACTTTCAAAATATTTTCAAAAAGGGTATTTACATCTGTTGTTTTTATTATTATTTCATTTATTTTGTATAAAACTCTGTAAAGTCTTGACATTCTTTCAAGCTGTTTTTCTTTTTCAAGTCTATCTGTAATATCTCTGAAAATACCTATTACTACTTTTTTATCATCTACTTCAATTACACTTCCACTTATCTCAACAGGAATAATCTTTTTATTTTTATGGTTGTAAATTAGAACATTTTCTATAATGTCCTTTTTCTTTGAAGATAAAAACTGTTTGAAAATATTTTTTATATATCTTTTCTGTCCTGGTGGATGTAAAATTGTAAATTCTTTTCCTATAAGCTCATCTCTATTAAGACCTGTCATCTCCTCAATTTTTTTATTGACATCTAATATTTTTCTATTTTCAAGGTCAAGTAAAACTATGCCGTCAAATGAACCTTCTACAATAGCATTGTATTTAAATACCCCTTCTTTTAACTTTTTGTTTAAAAAGTAATAGTAAGTCTTTATTACAAAGTGAAGGTCAATAAATATAATCTTTAAAAAGCTCTCTCTAAAAATTGAAAGTTCTTCAAGGGATAAAACGTTTTTCAGATATTTTAATATGGAATCAGCATATTTAAGATACGCCCCCTGATAATAGTCTAATTTAACACAATTTTCATAATGCTTCTTTCCTATCTGAAAAGCTTTTTCAACAAAATGCAGGTCTATATCAGTTTCAAGTAAAAATTCTAAATAATCTTTTTGTTTTTTCTTAAGCTTTTCTATTAGACCTTTTTCTTTTGTAAGTATTTTTTTTGTTTCTTCAAACGATAAAAGATGAGCATAAAAATCATCAAAAACTTCTTCCGGTATTTCCTTTATTTTATCCTTAATATCTTTTAAAACTTTTCTGTCTTCGTCAGAAAAAAGGAAATACTTTTTTACCTTCTTTAGATAATTCTCATCTATACCGTAAACGCTCAAAAACTTATTAAACTCCTCAATACCCATAATAACCTCCTTTAAACCCCTCCCCTGATTTTCTGTAAAAATACAGACACAACATAATATAAATTAGATACT
>NZ_ABHJ01000356.1:0-1439 GCF_000171895.1 Hydrogenivirga sp. 128-5-R1-1 | reverse complement strand
AGAATAGCAGCAAGCTCCCCAACTATTTGGAAAGATATTTTTTAGAAAATAAATCTGCAGTCCTCCACAGTATAGATGAATTTTCTAAATCTTTAGAAAAACTAAAAAAATTAATAGAAGAAGAAAATGAAAAAGAGCTTATAAAACTTTTATCTGAAAGCAGAGAAAAAAGACTTTCTTTAGAGGAGTGAGGTGGCAAGTTGATACTAAATGATAAGACTATAAAAGAATTTTTAAAAAAAGGAAAGCTGGTTATTGAGCCTTTAGAGGAATATCAGATACAGCCGTCTTCTGTTGATTTAAGGCTCGGACATGAATTCTTAATTTATCCTGAAGAAATTGAAGTTTTAGATGTCAAAAATCCAGAATATGCTGATAAAATGGAAAAAGTTGTTGTTGATAGTAATGAAGGGTTTATTATTAAGCCTAAACAGTTTGTTCTTGCAACCACATATGAGTATGTGAAACTTTCTGATGATATTACTGCATTTGTAGAAGGTCGTTCATCACTTGGAAGGCTTGGTCTTTTTATAGAAAATGCAGGCTGGGTTGATGCCGGGTTTGAGGGCAATATAACCCTTGAATTTTACAATGCAAACTCAAGACCAATAAAAATTTATCCAGGAATGAGAATATGTCAGCTTGTTTTTGCTCAGATGAAACAGCCAGCAGAGAGACCTTATAAAGGCAAATATCAGGGTCAGAGAGGAACAACAGTTTCTAAAATATTCATGGATAAAGATGTATCTGCTTGACAGATAAAAGCAAAAATTTAAAATAAAAAATATCAAAGATATATGTAAGGTGCTGATATGAAATCTATTATTTTTTCTGTATTAATTCTTTTTTCAACAGTTTTTTCAATGCCTTTAAAAAAAGTTGCAGATAACATATACATGGTAAAAGGTAATACAGGTCTACCTTCTAAAGAAAATAGAGGGTTTATATCAAATGCTTACGGTATTCTTACAGAAGAAGGATGGGTAGTAATTGACAGCTTATCAACTCCAGAGCTTGCAACGCAGTTTATAAATGAGCTAAAAAAAGTCAGCAATAAACCCATAAAATATCTTGTTATTACCCATTATCACTTAGACCATTATTTTGGAGCAAGTGAGTTTAAAAAAGACGGTGCTAAGATTATAGGAAGTGAAGGACTGCTGAATTTTTATGAAAGCGGTCAGGCAGATATGTATCTGGAAGGAATAAAAAAAACATTTGGAGATTTATTTAAGAATGTAAAACTTGTTAAACCTGATATTGTAGTAAAAGATAAAAAATCTATAAAAATAAATGGAAAAGAATTTAGGTTAATTGTGATGACCCCCGCCCACACTAATTCAGATTTAGTTTTATATATTCCTTCCGAAAAAATAGCTTTCATTGGAGATTTAGTTTTTAAAAATAGAGTCCCATTTGTGGGAGATACAAATCCAGCA
>NZ_ABHJ01000357.1:0-1437 GCF_000171895.1 Hydrogenivirga sp. 128-5-R1-1 | reverse complement strand
TCAGTACATTATCACAATTTTTATTATGTATAGATATACCTTTTCCTTTTGTCACTATGCCTACAATATCATCACCTGGAATAGGTCTACAACAGCTGGCAATCTTACACATTAAATTAGAAATACCATCTACTTCAATTTTAGCTTCTGTCTCTTGCTTATTTTCTTGACTTTTCTGTTTGAATTTTTGCTTAGAGGGTCTAAAGACCTTAAAAACTTTATTTAAAGAAATTTTGCCATCTCCAAGTGCATAAAGAAAATCTTCAAAGGTTTTAAAGTTAAATTTTTCAAGCAGTAAATTTTTCTCTTCATCTGTTAAAGACTTTAAAGACTTTCCAATTCTTTTCAGTAATTTATCAATTAATTTTTCTCCAAACTTTATAGATTTTTGTCTTTCAAGTTTATGAAGATAGCTTTTTATGTTTGATTTTGCTTTAGAAGAAACTACAAAGTTAAGCCAATCTCTATTTGGTTTTTTATTTGGAGATGTAATTATTTCTACAACATCACCGCTTTTTAATTGTGTATTCAAAGGAACTAATTTTCCATTTACCTTTGCCCCTGCACATTTGTGCCCAACCTGAGTATGAATGTTATAAGCAAAATCTACAGGTGTAGCCCCAACTGGCAGTTTTACTAAATCTCCTTTTGGTGTAAACACAAAAATTTCTTCATTTCCCAAATCATTTTTTACATTTTCAATCAGTTCAGAAGAGGGATTTTCTTTTATTGAATCCAATAAATTTTTCAACCATACAAAAGATTGCAAATCTTTTTCTGATAATTTTTCTCCTCCTTTATATCTCCAGTGGGCAGCCACCCCTTCTTCTGCTATTTTGTGCATTTTATGGGTTTTAATCTGTATTTCAACAAATTTTCCCTTAGGTCCAACTACGGTTGTATGCAGTGCCTGATACAAATTGGATTTTGGAAGTGATATATAATCCTTAAATCTTCCAGGTACAGGTTTAAAGGTTGAATGTATTATTCCAAGTACAAGATAACAATCTTTTATATTATTAACTAATATTCTAATTCCATTTATATCATAAATATCACTTAACTTTACATTCTTTCTCAGAGTTTTCTCATAAATGCTGTAAAGATGTTTTGTCCTAAACTGTATTTTGGCATTTATATTATGCTTTTTCAGTTCATTTTCTATTATTGGAACAACTTCTTCTTTTAAGTATTTTTCTTCCCTTGATTTTGTTGAAGCTAAAAATGAAACTATTTTTTTGTATTCATCTGGATAAAGATATTTAAATGATATATCTTCAAGCTCACTCTTTATATTCCACAGTCCAAGTCTTGCAGCCAGAGGAGCATATATTTCAAGTGTTTCTTTTGCCTTTTCTATTTGTTTATGAGGAGGTAAAAATTCAAAAGTTCTTGCATTATGTAGTCTATCAGCAAGTTTTACAAGTATAACTCTTA
>NZ_ABHJ01000358.1:0-1435 GCF_000171895.1 Hydrogenivirga sp. 128-5-R1-1 | reverse complement strand
TAACATCTAAAATCATCCATTCAGGTTTGTTTCCAGATTTTATAAATCCTTCAATTAATCTTAATTTTCTGATTAATTTTTTGAGTTTTTGCTCTGCCACTTCTTTCAAAATGGTCTGTCTAACCGTATCTTTAATAACGTCAAATAGAGGAATATCTTTATTCTTTTCTCTGTATTTTTTGTAAAGTTCTTCAATAGCCTGAGAACCTGTTAAACATACAAAAGCATCTTCTCCATATTGTGCTTTTAAGTCTTCAATTTCCTCTTTATGGACTATTTTTCCAGGCTCAAGATTTGTATCTTTAGGGTCTACTATTACATAATAATCTTTAGATATAACTGCATCTATTTCTTTATCTGTTGGATAAACTTCTCCAAATTTAATTCCAAATTCGGAAAGTTTCCTTGCTATTTCTGTTATTACCTTTTTATAAAGTCTACCTTGTTTTTCTTTAAATGAAGCATCAAGCTCATCAAACCCTATTCCATAAGTTTTAAGTTCTTTTTTTACTTTAAAAGCATAAGCTTCTAAATCAAGTCTTGAAAGTACATCTTTTACCTTTTCTGCACCCATTCCATATTCATATCTGTCTGAGTGCTCATACTCATATTCCTCTCTAAATTCATCTTCTGATTTTACATATATTTTTACCCATTTAGTAAGTCCGCCATCCATAAATGGAATAGTTGTTGGGTCTTTTTCAAATTCTTCTTCTTCCTCTTCCGTTTCAGGACTTTCTATAATTAAGTAAGATTCAAAATATATAACTCTTTCAATATCTCTTGATGTTAACCCAAGTAAATTACCTAATTTGGAAGGCGTTGATTTTAAATACCATATATGAGCCACTGGAGATGCAAGCTCTATATGTCCAAACCTTTCTCTTCTAACATCTGACCTTGTAACTTCAACTCCACATCTATCACATATAGTTCCTTCATACTTTTTCTTTTTATATTTACCACATAAACATTCATAATCTTTTACAGGTCCAAATATTTTTGCACAGAATAAACCGTCTTTTTCAGGCTTTAATGTTCTATAGTTTAATGTTTCTGGTTTTTTAACTTCACCATAAGACCAGGAACGTATTGTATCACTTGAAGCTAGTGTTAATCTTATGCTGTCAAAAGGAATAAGTCCCTTAGCTCTATCTTTCTTTATCAAGGTTAAAACCTCCTAATAATAATAAAAGGAAAGGGCATTAAGCCCAAGCACTATATTTCAAAATCTTTTTTCTTAGAAATTATATCAACCTGGTCACAGGCTTTTATTTCACCGTCTTCCATTTTACAATTCACATCAAGAGCTAATGCTTTTAATTCTCTTACTAAAACTTTAAATGACTCAGGTATTCCAATATCGTAATGGTATACACCTTTTATAATAGACTCATAAACTCTTTTTCTTCCTTCTATGTCGTCAGATTTAACT
>NZ_ABHJ01000359.1:0-1435 GCF_000171895.1 Hydrogenivirga sp. 128-5-R1-1 | reverse complement strand
CCTGAAGCAAATACATTAATGTTTGATGAGGAAAAAAACTCTGCATATGTAGATGAACAAAGATGTAAAGGTTGTGCATTGTGTGTTTATGTTTGTTCAGACCTTCTCAAAAGAGACTGTATAACTATGGAAATGGTTACATAATATAAACTTTATTTGTTTTGTGGAGGGACATTATGGAAAAAGAGTTAAAAGAAAAATTAGAAAAAGTTGTAGAGCTTGTTAGAAATGTTATGGCAGACCCAGATATTGACATTGATTACTGCATACCTGAAGTTGCAACTACTTCAGATAAGTGTGAAGTAAATGCAGACCCTTACATTATAGTCAGGTATACTATAGAAGAAGGAGATACACACGAAAGAAAAATTAAATTAAGAAAAAAATACCTTGAAAAAACAGCTGAAGATTTAGCAAATTTTATTACCTTCTACATTGAGCAGTTCATTGAGGAGATTGATTCAGTTGAATATGGTGGTGAGTAGTACATTTTAATATTTTTATAATGGGTGTTTCTCGCCCATTTTTTTTCTAACTTTATCCAGCAAATAATAAATCTACCTGTCTCTAAAAGTTTATCTCAGGTATTATTTAAAAATAGAAATTCACCTTTTAATAAAAACTATTTTTAGTTTTACTTAAAATATAACAGCGTTTTATTTTTCTGATAAAAATCATTTTTAAACTGTTGATATACATTTATTTTAAAAGACAATAATTTAGTTGAATTAATATTTATTTTCATTTATATTAATAATCCAGACTTGGATATAATTTAAAATTTTTATCAATAGGAGGACATTATGGCAAAATTAGGACCAGCGCATTACTCTCCATATCCAGCAGCGATTTATGAAGGTGTTTTAAATCCACCTTATGGAAAAGCTCTTTTATTTGATGAGGTCGTTGATAAAGAAGTGGCAATGAGAGAAGCTGCAAAGGCTATGCTTACCAGAGAAAATGCAACTATCTTCCCAGGACCTCTCGTTTTGTATGCGTGGAATGAAGAAGCAACAAAAAAGGCTAAACTTGTAAAAGAAATGGCTGAGGTATTAAATGCAAGAATAATTCCTATGTATGACTATCGTCCTAAATATCCGGCGGTAAATCCAGAAGTTGAAATAAATCCTAACCATCCAAATCTTACAATCTGGCACAATAACATAAAAGCATGTATATTCATTGGTGTCCATGACCATTACGCAGAGGTTGCCTTAAAAATAATAAGAGCAGAAACAGACTGCTTAACAATTTCTATGGATACGTATTCTGGTCATGAAGATGCAATGATAACAATCAGAAGTGCTGAAATTGAAGACTTAGAAAGATTTATAGAAATAGCAAAAGAAGTAAAAAAAGAGCTGGGTTTAGCTTAATTTATTAAATAAGAGGTATTTATTATGAGTTCATTAGTTAATAAAGAAGCAAAGGAGCA
>NZ_ABHJ01000360.1:0-1434 GCF_000171895.1 Hydrogenivirga sp. 128-5-R1-1 | reverse complement strand
TCAAAATCCGGTAAATAAATCTGTCATAACCCCATTTCTCAATAGTTTAGATATGTTATCTTCAATATATCTTAATAAGTTTGTTTCTTCTGAAGAAAATATCTTTACTCCTTTTGGAAGACCTATATTCACTTTTCTTTCTCTTTAAGTTTTTTGATTTTATAAAAAGTTGGTACAACCATTACACCTACACCAACTATTAAAAGCACTATTTCTATTATTAATGTTTTATCCATTTTTCCACCTTACAGTGCATCAAGTGCCGGTACAAATAGTTCTTCCAGAAAGTATGTGTTATTTAATTTATAAAGAATTGGTCTAATATGGTCAAAATCAAGTATTGAGTAAGAAGCATTATCACATCCAAAAGACCAGAATTTTTCAAGGGGAAGATTTAAACCTGATACAAAAGAAGCCCTAATAGGAACAGTGTGTGATACAGCTATTATAGTCTCTCCATCGTGTTTTTTAAACATATCTTCCTGAAATTTTTTTACTCTTTCATAAACATCATATAAAGATTCACCGTTTGGAAATTTCACAGTTTCTGGATGATAAAGCCAGTCATGAAACATGTCAGGATATTTTTCTCTTACTTCTTTAACAAGCATTCCTGACCAATCACCGTGGTCTATTTCTATAATATCTTCATTTATATTAATTGGTAAATTAAGTTCTTTGCTTATATACTCTGCAGTCATATAAGTTCTTTTTAAAGGACTTGAATATATTGCTACAGGATTGTATTTTTTTAATGCTTTTGCCAGTCTTTCAGCTTGCTTATGTCCTCTATCTGAAAGTTCAGGGTCTAATCTTCCTTGATATCTACCAATAGGATTCCAGAGACTTTCTGCATGCCTAGTGTATATAATCCTAACTACCAATATACCACCTCTAAATTTTTAGATGTAATATATATTTTACAATAAGAAACATTAAAAGTTTATTTTTAATCTAATCTGATGCGTATTTTTTCCAATTTTTTAAGATAATTGTCTATGATTTCATAGATTCCTTTTGTAGGATTTTTCCTAAAAATTATTTTTTTGTTGGAAATACTCTCAACTTCAAAATTTTCAAATTTTTCAATTTTTTTCAAAATTTCATTTAGTTTTTCTTTACAAATTACAAAGGAAATTTCGCCAATTTTTATAGCCTTTAGACTGTTGCCTATGTGTTCAATTTTTATCATCTTGCACCCCCTCAGAAAGTAAATGCATACTAATATTTAAGAATATATACTCTTTTATCTTTGTCAATATGAAATATAAAAAAGGTGAAAAATATACTGTTTATATAGTTTATATTTAGTTTAAAGATGGTAAGATGGGTACAGTTTTTATGTCATTAGACAGTTTTCCTGTTAGTGATTTTAAAAATGCATAAATGTCATCCACATCCTGCTGTGATAGATTTTTATTTAACTGAATTTTC
>NZ_ABHJ01000361.1:0-1429 GCF_000171895.1 Hydrogenivirga sp. 128-5-R1-1 | reverse complement strand
AATACTGCAAAAATGCTATCTGGAATAGTAGCTATAGGGACAATTATTTATTCAACATTTAAATGGTTTAAAAAGAAAAAAGAGGAGATAAAAAAATTAGAGGAGCAGGAGGATACAGCTTAACCCTCCAGCTCTTTTATACTATCTTTTAAACTGTCTAAAAAGTAGTTTAACTCATCTTCAGATATTACAAGAGGAGGCATTATTACCATTACATCTCCAAGTGGTCTAACCCAGATACCTTTTTTTAGCATACTTTTTGCAACTTTAAATCCTGTTCTTTCACCATAAGGGAAAGGCTCATTTTTTTCTTTATCCTTTACAAGTTCAACACCTGCCATAAATCCGTATTGGCGAACATCTCCAACATGTTTTAAATCCCAAAACTCTTTAAGTCTTTCTTCTAAAAGCTTTATTTTAGGCTGCAGTTTTTCTAAAGTTTTCTCTTCTTCAAAAACTTCTAAATTTGCTATTGCCACATTACACGCAATAGGATTTCCGGTATATGTATGCCCATGGTAAAAATGCTTCGCTTCTCCAAACTCCCCTAAAAACTCTTGATATATTTCATCTGAAACAAGTGTTGCTGCTAAAGGTAAGTATCCGCCAGTAATTCCTTTGCCAAGTGCCATAATATCTGGTTCAATTCCTTCCTTTTCACAGGCAAACATATGTCCGCTTCTACCAAAACCTGTTGCTACTTCATCAACTATCATAAGGATATTAAACTCATCACATATTCTTCTAATCTCTTTTAAATAACCTTTTGGAAACGGCAGTATACCTGCAGCCCCCTGAACTCCTCCTTCTAGAACAATGGCAGCTATATCCTGATGGTGGTGAAATACAAAATCCTCAACCTCTTCAATTAAAAGTTTTGTTGTATCGTATTCAAGGGCTTTTTCTCTCCCAACCTTTTTTACCGCTTCAAGATACGGAGAAGGAAGTTTATAAACATCAAATAAAAGAGGTTTATATTTTTCGTGAAATATGTTTATTCCTCCAACCGAAACACTACCTATAGTATCTCCGTGATATGCTTCTGATAAAGTAATAAACTTATTTCTTTGAGTTTCACCTTTATTATGCCAGTAGTGATACGCAATTTTTATTGCTATTTCCATTGCTTCAGAACCATCTTCACTATAAAAAACATGTTTTAATTTTGGTGGTGTTATATCAACTAAATTTTTAGCAAAAACAATGGCCGGAACATTTGAAGCTCCAAGAGTTGTGAAATGAGCTATTTTATTGACCTGCTCTATAACTGCTTGATTCAACTTAGGATGATTATGTCCATGAACATTACACCATAAAGAAGCAACTCCATCTAAATATTTATTGCCGTAAATATCATATATATAAACACCTACTCCTCTTTCAACAATAACATTATCTTCCTGCGTGTAAACCTGCATTTGTGTAAAAG
>NZ_ABHJ01000362.1:0-1428 GCF_000171895.1 Hydrogenivirga sp. 128-5-R1-1 | reverse complement strand
AAGTTCTTTAATATTGTTTATTTTTTTCTCATAAATAAGTATGTATGGATTTTCTAAAACTGCTTCCATTTTTTCTGGATTTGTCACAAAGTATGGAGATAAGTATCCTCTGTCAAACTGCATACCTTCAACAACTTCAAGAGTAGTTTCTGCAGTTTTTGATTCTTCAACTGTAATTACACCATCTTTTCCAACTTTTTCCATTGCATCAGCAATGATTTTTCCTATTTCAGGGTCGTTATTTGCTGAGATTGTAGCAACTTGCTCAATTTCTTTTCTTCCTGAAACAGATTGGGACATTTCTTTAAGTTTTTCTATAATTTTGTTAACTGCTTCGTCAATTCCTCTTTTAACATAAACTGGATTTGCTCCTGCTGATATAGCTTTTAATCCTTCTGAATAAATAGCCTGTGTTAATATTGTAGCTGTTGTTGTACCATCACCTGCAACATCTGCAGTTTTAGACGCAACTTCTTTAACAAGTTGAGCAGCCATATTTTCATATGGGTCTTTAAGCTCAATCTCTTTAGCAACAGATACACCGTCTTTTGTCACATTTGGGGAACCCCATTTTTTCTCAAGTAAAACTTCTCTTCCTCTTGGACCAAGAGTAACCTTTACTGCATTTGCAAGTTTATCAACACCTGCTTTTAGTTTTGCTCTTGCTTCATCTCCATAAACAATCATTTTTGCGCCCATCTATCTACCTCCTTTTATTTTTTTATTACTCAATAACAGCTAAGATATCGTCTTCTCTTAAAACGATTAACTCCTGTCCATCAATTACAAATTCATTTCCAGCATATTTGCTGTAAACAACTTTATCTCCAACTTTTACTTTTAATGGTGCAATCTGACCATTTTCAAGGAGTCTTCCTTCTCCTACTGCTACCACCTCTCCCTCTGAAGGTTTTTCTTTTGCACTATCAGGAATAATAATTCCAGAAGCTGTTTTTTCTTCTTTTTCCTCAGTTGGTTTTACAACAACCCTGTCGTAAAGTGGTTTTAAATTTGCCATCTCCAAACTACCTCCTTTTATTTGATTTTGTTTTTTACATAAATTGACAGTTTACTATTTATATTAATATTATAAACCTTTCTATGAAAAAATGCAATAGGTTTACATAAAAAATATTAGTTGTTTATTATAAAATTTTAATAAAAAGATAAAATTCTGTCTACTGGTTTATAATTTAAATATGAATATAATTTTTTGAGGTGAATAACTTGCAGCATGAAGGTATTGTAATTTTAGATTTCGGTTCACAATACACCCAGTTAATTGCAAGGAGAATTAGAGAAGTAAATGTTTATAGCGAAATACTGCCGTTTAATGCTTCTGTTGAAGAAATAAAAAAACATAATCCTAAAGGAATTATATTTTCAGGAGGACCAGCTTCAGTTTACGAGCCAGATGCTCCAAAGCCG
>NZ_ABHJ01000363.1:0-1426 GCF_000171895.1 Hydrogenivirga sp. 128-5-R1-1 | reverse complement strand
GTGCAGAAGACCTTATCAGGTTAACAGCAAGATACACAGTTGCAAGAATGCTTGAAAGGGATGACTTTAAGAAAAGATTTTCTGAAAATAAACCTATAGCTATACATGAATTTATATATCCACTTTTGCAGGCCTATGATTCTGTTGCTATAAAAGCAGATGTTGAGCTTGGTGGTTCTGACCAGAGATTTAATCTTTTAATTGGAAGAGATATTCAAAGGGAGTACGGCATAGAAAAACCTCAAGTTGCCATTTTACTACCTCTTCTTGTTGGAACTGACGGCGTTAGAAAGATGAGTAAATCTTACGGAAATTATATCGGAATTACCGAACCACCGGAAGAAATGTTTGGGAAATTAATGTCTATACCGGATGAGCTTATGTGGGATTATTGGAAATTCTTAACTGACCTTACTGAAGAAGAAATTGAAAAAATGAAAGAAGATGTTGAGAAAGGCATTTTACATCCTATGGATGTGAAAAAAGAGCTTGCAATGTATATTGTAGAAAGATTTCATTCAAAAGAAGACGCTGTAAAGGCAAAAGAACATTTTGAAAAAGTTCATTCTAAAAGAGAGCTTCCTGAAAATATTCCTGAACCTGAAATTATTATCTCAAGTGAAGAAAAGAAAATACCTTTATATGAACTTGTTTATAAATTAGGATTTGCCTCTTCAAAATCAGAAGCAAGAAGGTTGATTAAAAGCGGTGCAGTTAAGATAAACGGAGAAAAGTTTACAGATTTTAATTTTGAGGTTGATTTAAGTAAAGAATTTGTCTTGCAGGTAGGAAAAAGAAAATTTGCAAGAATAAAACCTGAAAATATTAAAATTGGTTAGATTTTGAAATTTGCAGTTAACTGTCTATTATTAAAGTTAAGAATATTTCAAAGAAGGTGATTGAAATGCCAGCAGTGCTTGAACAAAGTAAAAAAAATGTAAAGCCGTTAAAAGCTGAAAGGTTTAAATATAAATTTAAAGTTAAAGATTTAGAAAAAATGTATGAGGCAGGAATTTTTAAGCCTGATGAAAAGGTAGAGCTTTTAAATGGAGAGGTAGTTAAATTGAGTCCGATAGGATTAAAACATGCAATTGTTGTGGATAATTTAGTTGAAATTTTAGGAGATTTAATTAGAGAAGACAAAAATTTGAAAGAAACTTACAGTCTAAGAATCCAAAACCCAATTTTTCTATCTCAAGAAAATCTCCCAGAGCCTGATGTTGCAGTTGTTGATAAATCCTTCAGAAAAGAAAAACAGCATCCTAAGGCAAAACATGTTGAGCTTTTAATAGAAGTTTCAGATACAACCCTTGAAAAAGACCGTCAGCTAAAACTTCCAATTTATGCAAAATATAAAATAAAACAGGTATGGATAGTAGATTTGAAAGAAAATCAAATAGAAATTTATACAAATCCTACAAAAAAG
>NZ_ABHJ01000364.1:0-1425 GCF_000171895.1 Hydrogenivirga sp. 128-5-R1-1 | reverse complement strand
AAATTTATGAGTAATTTAGCTTATAAGTATGTAGATGAACTGAATTTATCACGAGAAAAGATTAAAGAAATAGAGGAATTTTAGCAAATAGTTATTGGGGTAGGGATACATGGGATTTTAAGGATGATATTTTTAAAAATATAAGTGGATTTCCAAAACTTAATAAACATGGAAGAACATACATAGATTTTTCAATAATAAAAAACAATTGGCTTAGAAATGAGCTTAAATATTTCCTATCACAAAAACTATTAAACAATGAGCTAAAATTATCAACTATACAAAGCTACTCTGTTAGATTAAAAAAAGTAATTAGATATATAGAACTAAGACATCCTGATATTATTTCTATATATCAACTTAGTGAAGATGATATAAACAACTATAAATTCTATTTGTTAGATAACAATATAGTAAAGCCAAGAAAAAGTAATCCAAAAAAACTAAATGATGGACATTATCTTTCCCTTTTTAGACAATGGTGGTTATTTTTTCAAGAATTTTATGATATTAGAGATGAATATGAAAAAGATATATGGAATATAAAAAAGATTTATCCTGAAAAAGTGGAGAAAGGTAGATCTAACTATAATCTAAATTTCTCATTTATAATTGATGAAAAATTAAGAAAATTAGTAAAGAATTATATTAAGGTAAGAATTGCTACTAATTCTTTAAGCACAACTCAAAAAGACTTAAACTCTATAGGATTTTTTGTTAATTTCTATAATAAAACATATAAAGAAAATACATTATCTAACTTATACAGAAACAGGTTTGAAGAGTTTTTGCATTATTTTTATCAATTCTATAAAAGTTTATCTTTTTCAACAAAAAGTAGTAAATTGATATCTATAAAACTATTTCTCGAGTATATACAAAAAGCTAACTATCCAGAAGCTCCTAAAATACATATAGACAAAATAATATTTAAAGAAGATTTTCCTAAAAAGGAACATAAAGGAGATACAATAAAGTACATTCCCGAAGATGTATTACAACAGTTAGATGAGAATTTACAATATTTAAAACCTAAAAAATACATTCCTATAGTTATTTTACTTAGAGCAACAGGATGGAGAATATCAGATATATTAAACCTTAAATACAATAAATGCCTTCAAAAAACAAATAGTGGCTGGTATTTGGTAGGAGATATAAAAAAGACACGAGTAATAGAGCATAGAGTCCCTATAACTGAGGAAGTAGCACAAATAGTTAAAGCAGTTATAGAAGATGTAAAACAGAAAAGTAATGAAGATAATAATCCAGAAAAGTATTTATTTCCAGTATTATCGGGTAGAAGAAAAGAGCAAACAATATCAAGCAGAGCTGTTAGGGAAGCATTAAATAGACTTGCTAAAGAAAGAAATATTATAGACAAGGAAGGAAATATCTATCATTTTGGTAACCACGCATTAGACA
>NZ_ABHJ01000365.1:0-1424 GCF_000171895.1 Hydrogenivirga sp. 128-5-R1-1 | reverse complement strand
TTACCTTCTTAGGTTTATAAATATTAATATACACATCTTTTTCACCAACTGCTTTTCCTTCTGCAGTTGATAAAATAAGCTCAAGGGCTTTGTCCTGTGCATTAGGAAGGTTCTCAATATCAACTCCTCTTTCAAATCTGTAAGAAGAATCTGTTGATATTCCAAGTCTTTTAGCTGTTTTTCTTACAGATGAAGGGTCAAAATTTGCTGCTTCAAGAAGTATATTTTTCGTATTTTCATCAACTTTAGTGTTGTCTCCTCCAATAATTCCGGCTATTGCGACTGCTTTTTTATCATCAGCTATAACTATATCATTTTCGTTTAACGTGTACTCATTTCCGTCAAGTGCGATAATTTTTTCACCTTCTACTGCCTGCCTGATATGAATTTTGCCTTCCAATTTATCAAGGTCAAAGGCATGTAGTGGCTGTCCTTCTTGAAGGAGTATAAAGTTTGTAATATCTACAATATTGTTTATAGGTTTTTGACCGGATTTAATAAGTTTTAGCTGAATATCTAAAGGAGAAACTTCTACTTTTACATCTTCTATTATTATCCCTCTATATCTGTTGAGTCTGTCCGTTTCAATATTTATTTCTGGCAATCTCTCCTTCAAGATGGATACTACAGGGAGTTTTTCTATTCTTTTTTTACCAAAAATTGCTGCTATTTCCCTTGCAAGACCTCTAACACTTAATGCATCTCCTCTATTTGGAGTAATTTCTACTTCTATTATGTAGTCTTCCCCAAGGTCTAAAAGTTTTGATGCATCTACTCCGATAGGAGCATCTTTCCCAAGAATAAATAATCCTTCAGATGGAATGTCTATTCCAAGTTCTTCAAAAGATAAAAACATACCTTCTGAAGTTAAAGAGCCAAATTTTACAGGCTTTATTTCTCTGCCATTTATAACGGCTCCTTCTTTCGCAAGTACTACAATATCTCCTTCCTTTACATTTTTTGCTGCAGTTATAACCTGATATTCTTTCTTAGCGTCAGTTGCCTTACATACAAGAAGATTATCTTTTTCAGGATGTTTTTCTATAGATAAAATTTTTACGGTTGTTAGATTGGGGATATAGTTTCCAAACTTTTCATATGTAGACTCAAGTCCAGTTTCATTCAGCTTTTCAACTACTTTTTCAATATCCTCATCAAAATTTTCTATGAACTGTTTTACCCATTTATAGCTAACTTTCATCATATCCCCTTAAACTGAAGGTTAAATCTCATATCATTTGAAAAGAGAAGTCTTATGTCAGGAATCTGGTATTTTAGCATTGTTATTCTTTCAATTCCAAGTCCAAAAGCAAATCCAGTATATTTTTCTGTATCTATTCCGACTGCTTCAAACACATTAGGGTCAACCATTCCACATCCCAGTATTTCAAGCCAGCCTGTATTTTTACAAACCCTACAGCCTT
>NZ_ABHJ01000366.1:0-1421 GCF_000171895.1 Hydrogenivirga sp. 128-5-R1-1 | reverse complement strand
ATTTTTAGAGAACTTAAAACGACTTATAGAAGGAGTATCCGGGAAAGTTCCTGTTATTGTATTTAAAATTTCTAATATTGATGATTTTAAGGCTATTTACCCTGAAGATTTGATATTAAATAAGATTAAAAATGTATTACAAAAGGTATTTAAAAATTTTATTGTAGGAAAAACATTAACAAATGAGTTTTTACTTGCAGGGATAACAAAAAATTTAAGACAGTTTGATGTTTTGTTGGATAAATTTAACAAAAAAATTTCAGAAGGACTAAAAATCGGTGGAAGTGTAATATTCCCAGCATTTAATATGGGTATATCACTTTATCCAAAAACATCTAAAGACCCACAAGAGCTTTTAAATCAGGCATTTATAGCGTTTTATGAATCTGTTAGAAAAGGTAAAAACCAGATAGTATGGTATTCTGAAGAAGTTCAGGACAAGTTTGAAAGAAATGAAAAAATTATAAAACTTTTACCAAACTCAATAAAAAACAAAGAATTAAAAGTTTTTTATCAGCCAATTGTAAGCTTGAAAGATAGAAAAATAATAGGTTTTGAAACATTGATAAGATGGTTTTCTAAAGAACTTGGATATGTTCCTCCAGGTGAATTTATACCAATAGCAGAAGAAACTGATTTTATTAAAAGTATAACTGAATTTGTAATAAAAAATTCTATTAAAGACATTTTAAAACTGGATGGAGAATATTTTGTATCTGTTAATTTCTCATCTAGAGAATTTGAAGACCGGAATTTTATCAATAATATTTTGAAGTATATTAACAAGTATAATTTCCCTTCCAAAAACTTCGTTGTTGAAATAACCGAACGAACAGCAATGAAAAATCCTGATTATACTAAAGAAATAATTCAGGAATTGAAAAAAAATGACTTTAAAATTGCTATAGATGATTTCGGAACAGGGTATTCAAACATGAATTATCTTATTGAATTTGATATTGATAAAGTAAAAATTGATAAAGACTTTGTCGTGGAAATAGCAAAAAGTACAAAACATTTAAATGTAGTTAAGTTGATAATTGAAATTTCGCATGAAATAAATGCTTTATCTCTTGCAGAGGGAATTGAAACAAAAGAAATATTGGATAAATTAATTCAACTTAATTGCGATGAAGGACAGGGATATTTATTTTCACCACCTTTACCATTTGATGAAATTAAAAATTTGATTGGAGATATTAATGAGAGACGAAAAGATTAAGTTTATTAAAGAAAAATTAATAGAGCTTGAGAGCTTGATAGGTAGTTTAGCATTAAAACTAATAGTTCAGCGTGTATTTTACGAAATGGATAAAAAAGGTTTCAATGTACCTGAGAATGTCCTTAACACAGATTTTAGCAATCTATCTGAAGATGAAATAAATAAGTTTTTTAAATACATAGTTATTTTAGTTGGGGAA
>NZ_ABHJ01000367.1:0-1421 GCF_000171895.1 Hydrogenivirga sp. 128-5-R1-1 | reverse complement strand
TATTTTTATTCTTCTCCTGTTAGAAAAGTGGATTTTTTGATTGCAAAGTTACTGCCTGTATTTTTTCTTCACTCTGTAAATATTTTTATCCTGTTTTTGTGGGCTACTTATCTGTTTAAAGTGCCATTTAAGGGCAGTTTTTTTATATTCTGGCTAACTTCAGAAATTTATGTGCTGATAAGCGTTGCTATTGGCCTGCTGGTTTCGGTTATAACAAGAACACAGATAGTTGCCTTAATTGCAACAATAATTATCACGGTAATCCCGGGATTTTTATATTCAGGAATACTTATGCCTATATCATCTATGACAGGAGAAGCTTATATAGAAGCCCATTTATTTCCTGTGATGTATTACAACCATATTGTTTATGACTCCTTTCTTATTGGACAGGGATTTTCCTCAGCTAAGAATATTATCTATTTCCTTATTATGATTGGATATGCAGTAGCTTTGCTTACAGCAGGTAGTATCTTAATGAAAAAGGAACTAAGATGAAGGCTTTCTGGAGTATTTTTGCAAAAGAAATAATAACATTTTTGAGAAATTGGGGATTGGTAATTGTCTTGCTTTATTCATTTACCATTGACGTTTATATTGCAGGACAGGGGTTTGAGGTAAAGCCCAGAAATGTCTCTATAGGATATGTTGATTACTCACAGGGAGTCATTTCTAAAAAAATCTTGAACCATTTACACAGCCCAGAATTTAAGCCACCTGTTGAGTTTGAATCTCAGGAAGAACTAAGTAAGGCCATCTTTGATAAAGAAATTATGGTTGGTCTGGTATTTGAACCTGATTTTGAAAATCCCTTTACAAAATGGAAAACTCAGTTAATGTTTTACTGGATTCTACAGCTGCAGCACAGGCTTTTATAACATTATCTTATTTACAAAATATAGTGATGAGTTTTTCACAACTGAAATTTCCTGTTGAGCTGAAAATTCATAAGATTTTTAACCAAAACGCAGATACACGGCAATTTATATCATTTGCAGAGTTTTTATCAAATTTAACACTCCTGGGTGTTATCCTGTCTGCTGTTGTTTTTGTCAGGGAAAAAGAAAATGGAACATGGGATATAATGCTACTGATGCCTGTTGATTCAAAACTTATTATCCTTGCAAAAAGTTTTTCTCAGATTGTTATCACAATGATTGGCACTATTTTAAGCGTTGGTCTGATTTTGTTCGGTGTATTTGACGTTCCTATGAATGGCAATTTCTGGGTTTTTATTGTTTTTACATTTGTTTATCTACTTTCTGTTAGCGGAATAGGACTTTTTATTGCGTCTGTAGCACAAAATATGCTTCAGGTGGCACAGCTGTCTGTAATTATTATGATGCCTATTATCTTTCTCAGCGGTGCATGGACACCGATATACTCAATGCATCCTGCAATCCAGTATCTTTCTTATCTCT
>NZ_ABHJ01000368.1:0-1420 GCF_000171895.1 Hydrogenivirga sp. 128-5-R1-1 | reverse complement strand
GAGACAGAATATTTTTACTGAGGGAAATAGGATTTAACAGGGTGAGCTTCGGTATTCAGGATTTTAATCCTAAGGTTCAGGAAGCTGTAAACAGAATTCAGCCAGAAGAAATGATTTTTAATGTTATGTCTTGGATTAGAGAAGCAGGTTTTGAGAGTGTAAATATAGACCTGATATATGGACTTCCTTATCAAACACTTGAAACATTCTCAGAAACCATTGACAAAGTTATAAAACTCAATCCAGATAGAATAGCAAACTTTAATTATGCCCATGTGCCATGGTTGAAAAGACTTCAAAGAATGATAGATGAGTCAGCACTTCCACCTCCACAGGAGAAACTGGATATCCTCAAAATGACAATTGAAAAGCTAACCAACGCAGGATATTTGTTCATCGGTATGGATCATTTTGCTAAACCTGATGACGAGCTTGCTGTAGCTCAAAGGGAAAGAACACTCCACAGAAACTTTCAGGGATATACAACCCATGCAGAAGCTGAGCTTATAGGATTTGGGGCTACATCTATCAGCATGCTTTATGATGCCTATGCTCAGAACCACAAAAAACTTAAAGACTACTATGGAATGATAGATGAAGGAAAACTTCCAATAGAAAGGGGAGTTATTTTAAATCAGGATGATATTATCCGTAGAGATGTGATAATGAGGCTTATGTCCCACTTCCAGCTTTACAAAGGGGAGATTGAGGAAAAATATGGAATTGATTTTGATACCTACTTTGCATCTGAGATGGAAGAACTTAAAGAACTTGAAAAAGACGGTCTTATAAAAATATATCCAGACAGAATTGATGTAACCCCTGCAGGAAGATTGCTTATCAGAAATATTGCAGTTACATTTGATATTTATACAAAGGCTAAAAAGGAAAAAAGATTTTCTAAAGCAATTTAAAAACGCCGGAGGGGGATTGCCATGTTTAGATTTTTAGTATTTTTGACTCTTTTAATATTTAGTCTGTCTTACGGAAATGATTTTTCTGTTCGGTCTCCTGCATTTGATTATGGTAAGCCTATTCCTATTGTTTACACCTGTGATGGAAAGGATATCTCCCCTGAAATTATATGGGCTCATCCTCCGGCTAACACCAAAAGCTTTGTTTTAATCATGGATGACCCTGATGCACCATTTGGCACGTTTACTCATTGGGTTGTTTATGATATTCCTGCAAGTGTAAACAAATTACCTGAAAACTTTCCTAAAAAACCTGTTGTTGATGGTATAAAACAAGGAATTAATGATTTTGGCAGAATAGGATATGGAGGTCCATGTCCACCTCCAGGGAAACCTCACAGATATTTTATAAAACTTTATGCAACTGACCTGAAATCTGTAAATCTTCCTCCTAAAGCCGCAAAATCCCAGGTTTTAAAGGCCATACAGGGACATATCCTTTCTAA
>NZ_ABHJ01000369.1:0-1419 GCF_000171895.1 Hydrogenivirga sp. 128-5-R1-1 | reverse complement strand
AGGGTTAATGGAAACAGCTTACAGTTCCCCATTTCAAGACGATGGGTCAGACCAACCAAAACTTCACACAAAACATTATCTTCATCTTCACGCAGATATTCATATGAAAAAAGGAATGCTTTGTCAGGACTGCCATACATCTTTAGATGTTCACGGTGATGGAAATTTAGTTGGAACGACCCTTGCACCTGTTGAAGTTGAATGTCAGGACTGTCATGGAACACCTGATAAATATCCCTGGGAACTTCCACTTGGATACGGTGATGAGTATTCAGAAAAACCTGCACAAGGAAAACCAAGAGGTGTAGTTAAAAAACTACTTGATTTTATGAAAAAAGGTACTGTTTATCCAGCTGAAGATGGATATTTATTAACTGCAAGGGGAAATCCATTTGGAAATGTTGTTAAAAGAGGGAATAAAGTAATAGTTCATACAGCCGGAGGAAAAGATTTAGAGCTTGAGCCTTTAAAGCTTTTAGTTGAAGAAGGAAAACTAAATACAGAAGCCATGGTTGCAATGGTTCATGTGAAAGCCCACATGCAAAGAATGGAATGTTATGCCTGCCACGCAAAATGGGCTCCCCAGTGCTACGGATGTCATATAAAAATAGATTACTCAAAAGGTGAAAAACATCCTGACTGGGTAGCTATGGGGCATGATGTTGATGAACATGGTCTCACTGCTGATGCAAGGGCGGTAATATTTGGAGATAAAAAAGCTTTTGAAAAGCATATGGTAGAAGGAAAAATAAAAGAAACAAGAAGTTATTTAAGATGGGAAGACCCTATACTTGTTCAAAATGGAGAAGGTAGAATTTCTCCGGCAATTCCCGGTTGTCAAACTACAGTAACAGTTATTGGAAAAGATGGAAAACCACTTCTTTTGAACCACATTTTTAAAATCCCAAATGTAGAAGGAGCAGGAAAAGAAGGACAGCTTGCAATAGATATGTCTCCTGTTCAGCCCCATACTATAACAAAAGAGGCAAGAAAATGTGAAAGCTGTCATACAAATCCTAAAGCAATGGGATACGGCATAGATGAAGGAGATGATTATGAGGACCCAAGTAAACCTTATATAGTTGATTTAATGACAGCAGATGGAAAAGTAATACCTAAAATATTTAAAACACAGATTAACTCTATTCCAAACTTAAAATACGACTGGTCAAAAATTATTACGGAAGATGGAAAACAACTTCAAACAGTAGGACATCACTTAAAACTTTCAAGACCTTTAAATAACGAGGAAAGAAGCAAGCTTGATAGAAGAGGAGTTTGTATGTCATGCCATCAAGAAATACCTGATAAAGATTTGGCAGTAAGTTTACTTACTCATATTAAGGAAGTATCACACATAAAAATAGATAAAGACAAACACAACAGTATTTTACATAAACTTGTTTTGATAGGTGCATG
>NZ_ABHJ01000370.1:0-1414 GCF_000171895.1 Hydrogenivirga sp. 128-5-R1-1 | reverse complement strand
GTAGAAATTAAGGAGGGTTTGATATGAAAAGGGTTTACATCAGGGAAAAAGAGGGTAAAATAGAGCTTGTTGATGCATTATCTCAGGAAATTATTTCTACTTTTGATTCAGTATCAGAAGCTGTTGGATATGCAGTCAAAAATCACTATCAGCTTCCAGTACAGGCTTTTAATGGAGAATTTGTAAAGGATAAAGAAGGAAATTATATATACCATGGAGAAAAACACGACTTTGAATATGCAGATGGGACTCTTTTAGAAGATGCAAAACTTTGCCCTAAATGTGGTTGGGTTGCATTCTGGGAAGAAATCTGTGATGAAGATAAAAACACAAGAGAATGTTATGTTTGTCCAAAATGCGGATATGTAATTGAATGTACTCCCCCACCGGAAGAAACTCCTGCGGTTGATTAAAAATTATTTTAATTTTATTTTTTTTGACATATAATATTTACCTTGTTTTTAAATTTTTTAACGGCATTTAACAACCACATAGGAGGTTTTTTTATCATGGGCAGCGATAACGGCCCAAGGACAAACTTGAAAACAATTAAGGAGGATAGAAAATGGAAAAAACCCTCGGACTGCATATCCTAGCAGACCTTTACGGAGTAGATGGTTCAAAAATTGACCATGTTGAGGATGTTAAGGAACTTTTGGAAAATGCAGTAAAGTATGCAAACCTTTCAAAATTATCATCTCACTTTCATCAGTTTTACCCTCACGGAGCAACAGGAGTAATCCTTTTAGAAGAATCTCACATATCCATCCACACATGGCCTGAGCATGGTTATGCAGCTGTAGATGTTTATACTTGCGGTGGAAAAGAAAAAACTTATAAAGCTATGGAATATATTCTTAAAGTTTTAAAACCAAAAAGAGTAGATGAAAAAGTAGCTGAAAGAGGAGTAGTTCCTGTAGATACGGCTCAGGTTAATATTGAGAAATTAGAGCTTGAAACTGTAGAAAAATAATTTAAATTTACATAATTTATGATATATACCATTTAATATAAAAATTAAAGGGATTAGTTTATCTTTATAGATTTAATTTGATATGGAGGGAGTAATATGTCTTTGAATAAGAAAGTTTATCAGGTTATGCAGGATTTAACTCCTGTTGTCGTTTCAACATCAGTAAACAATAAACCTTATACTACTTTTATAAGCTGGGCTATTGCAAAAGATGAAGATACAATAAGAATTGCAGTTAGTACAAATGCAAAAACTACCGAAAATATTAGAGCAAATCCAAATGTATGTTTGGAACTTTTTGATAAAGATTTGGCTGTTTCTATCTCAGGACAGGCTAAAATAATTACCGAGCAGATAGAAGGAATACCATTTCCTGTAGCGGTTATAGAAATTAAAATCACTGAAATTGTTGATAACCTTTTCCCTGGCGCTACAATTACA
>NZ_ABHJ01000371.1:0-1412 GCF_000171895.1 Hydrogenivirga sp. 128-5-R1-1 | reverse complement strand
AAATTTCTACACTTTCTACAGGTTTTTTGTTAAAAGTTTTGAGACTTTGTAAATGTTTTCAATTTCATCTCCAAAAAATCTATATAAAATAAACCTTCAAAAGGTATGTTAATCGTTAACCTTGAGCCTTTGAAAGAAAACTCTCCTTCATTTTCAACAAAATCTTCTCTAACATATCCGAATTCTATTAACGTTTTCAAAAGATATTCTAAGTTTATTTCTGTATTTGTTTTAAGTAAAACTGTTTTTCTTTCTGCAGATATTGATATGTTTAACGCATCTGGATTAACAATAAAAAATCCTTTTTTATTTTTTTGTATATTGTATACTGCATAATTTCTTTTAAATTGTGAAAGTGTGTTGTGTATTTCTGTTGATGCTGGGATATCTGCAATAAGATAATGCTTTTTAAAATAGTTTAAAAAAGCTTTTAGATTTTTTTCAAACTCTAAAGCTCTTTTTTCATCGTTTATTAAAATAACAGCATTTATAAAATTTTTAGCTAACTTATACTCTGGATAAGGAGTTATACAACCTTTATGTATTATCTGTTTTTTCAACTTCCTTTCTGACAGATTTTACTGGAGTTCTTTTCATTTGATAAAACTCTTTCTTAAAAATGTATTTAGGTACATAATATAGTGCTCCAATTACTATTATCAACAAGGAAGCTCCTATATAGTCGTAAAATTTAAAATGAGGGGCTTTTATTATTACTTCCCTTAAAACAGCAATAAGAGTTGTTTTTACGATAAGGGAAGTATCAAGTTCTCTTTCTTTGAGGTAAAAAATTAATAATCTAAAAAGTTCTATAAGAATGAAAAGATATAAGAATTTAGGAATTACATCTAAAGGTTTTGCTTCCTTGTATAAAACCAGAGCTATAATATCATATATTGCAAGTATAGTTATATAAAATATTACACCTGTAAGAGCAAGTATTATCAAATCTTCAAAAAATTCAAGTGTATCCCCTAAAGTTTTATGCACATTGTGAGGAGAAACAAGTTTCTGCCATTTTTTTCTCATCTATTAACCACCCTTTTTATTATGGTTAATTTTTCATTTACAACTATTATATTGGATTTTAAATTATTCCATTTTTTTAGCTGCTTTACACTTACTCCAAATTTTTTAGCTATTCTTATTAAAGAATCTCCCTTTTTTACTTTATAAAAAATATATCTAAACTTTGGTTTCCTCTTATGAACTTTTTTTCTTATATAATTAACTCTATGTTGCATTGCTTTCCTTGCTAAATTTTTATTTAAAACTCTTTTGTAAATTATTATTTTTTGGTTTGGGAGAATATAACTTTTTATTTTATTCCAGTGTTTCAGACTGCTGACTGTTGTTCCAAATTTTTTAGCTATTTTACCTAAAGTATCCCCTTTTTTAACTTTATATATTAT
>NZ_ABHJ01000372.1:0-1408 GCF_000171895.1 Hydrogenivirga sp. 128-5-R1-1 | reverse complement strand
AAACCATCTTTAGATACAGGGAAAGAACTTGTTTAATAATTTTTCAGTTTCATCAATGACACAGAAATTAAAGGAGTTTTAGACATATCAATGCCAATGTAGTGCATGACAACACCTCCTTAGTGAATTTTTAAAGTCCCTCATAACCATCCTCCCGACTGGCAGGGGCTTAATAGCCCAATCAAGTAATTGGGTTTTGAGGGACAGGGGGACATACTCCCTAAGAGGCTTTAGAGCCTATGAAAAATGGAGTCTTTGTCCCTCGCTTTATTTTAAAAACTTATTCTATTTAAAAATATAAACTAATTTTTTGCAGGAGGATGATAAAAATGATTGAAATTGTAGTTGGAATATCAGCACTGGCAGCTGGTGGAGCTGCAGGATTTATAGGTTGTAAAGCAACTTACGGAAAAAAGATAGAAGAAAAGACAAAAAAAGCTGAGGAAATACTAAAGAAAAAGGAAGAAATTGTTAAAGAAGCTGAAAGAAAAGGCGAGCAGATATTAGAAGAGCTAAAAAGGAAAGCCCAATTAGAAGCAGAGCAGATAAAAAGAGAGGCAGAAGACCTAAAAAGACAACAAGAGCTTATAATTGAAAAAGAGCTTTTAAAAAGGAAAAAAGAGCTTGAAAATGAGCTGAAAAAAGAAAGAGAAGAACTTCAAGCTTTAGAAAAGACACTTATAACAAGGGAAGCCCAGCTTGAAAAAAGAATTGCGCGAATAGAACACAGAGAAGAAGAAATAGACAAAAAATGGGAAGAAGTTAGAAGACTTGAAGATGAAATTAGAGGAATTCAGAAAGAGATAGAAGAAAAAGAAAAGAAGATAAAAGAAGCAGAAGAAAGATTTGAACTTGAACTTCAAAAGATAGCATCAATGACAAAAGAAGAAGCAAAAGAACAGCTTATGAAAAAAGTAGAAGAAGAATCCAAACTTGAGGCTGCAAAACTTATGAAAGAAATAGAAGAGCAGGCAAAAAAGGAAGCAGACAAAGAAGCTAAGTGGAATTTAGTTACAGCTATACAGAGACTTGCACCTGAAATAACAACTTCATACACAGTTTCAGTAGTTGACCTTCCAAGCAATGATTTAAAGGGAAGAATAATCGGTAGAGAAGGAAGAAATATAAGGGCATTTGAGCTTGCAACAGGAGTTGATTTAATTATAGATGATACACCAGATATAGTTACAATATCTTCATTTGACCCACTTAGAAGGGAAATAGCAAGGCAGTCTTTAGAAAGACTTATAGCAGACGGCAGAATACACCCTGGGAGAATAGAAGAAGTTGTTGAACAGGTAAGAGAAGAAATGGAAGAAAGCGTAAGAAAACTTGGTGAAGAAACATGCCTTGAACTTGGATTACAGATGTAACCCTGAACTTTATTACTATATCGGAAACTTAATTA
>NZ_ABHJ01000373.1:0-1403 GCF_000171895.1 Hydrogenivirga sp. 128-5-R1-1 | reverse complement strand
TGAAGCCTT
Organism: Hydrogenivirga sp. 128-5-R1-1; assembly: GCF_000171895.1. Lineage (NCBI taxonomy): Bacteria > Pseudomonadati > Aquificota > Aquificia > Aquificales > Aquificaceae > Hydrogenivirga > Hydrogenivirga sp. 128-5-R1-1. The sequence continues at coordinate 1,394 of NZ_ABHJ01000373.1, read as the reverse complement.
TGGATATTACAAAATAACAGTTGAAAGACCATTAAGGCTAAAAGTTGTCTTATCAGATGAAAATTTAAAAAGCTTTGAAGAGGCTATAAAAAGCAAAAAGAAGAAAAAAGAAGCAGATTATAGACTATTGGAAGTTTTAAAGGATATATCTAAAGATTTAACCGATGAGTATATTTATGACTTTAATAAGTTTTTAAGATTAATTGAAAAAAAAGGGATAAAAATAAATTCTGAAAACAAAAAGTTAATACAAAAATATCTTACAGAAAAAGATGAAAATGCAAAGCCTGTCATAAAAGAAATTTATAAAAATAAAGAGGCTGATAGACTTTACGGATTTTTTGAAATTGACATTGATGGGAAAAAAGTTGTAGTTGAATATGAACCAGACACAGATTTGAGGAATACTGAAAATGTGCCACTCCTTGAAGAAGGAGGCATTGAGGGATTTTTTGAAAGGGAAGTTTTACCTTATGTGACAGATGCATGGATAAACAAAGATAATATTAAAATTGGTTATGAGATTTCTTTTACAAAATATTTTTATAAACCTGAAAAATTAAGGGAACTTGACGAAATAGTATTAGACTTGAAAAATTTACAAGAAGAAACAGAAGGTTTACTTGATGAAATATTGGAAATGTAATAATTTTATTATATAAGTCTTTTTGAGGGAAATTAATGAAAAGATACAATATAGAAAAAATTGCTAATGCAATTATTTTGGCTTTAGATGAAGGAGTAAATTTTTTAGGAAAAACAAAATTGATGAAACTTATATTTTTTGCAGACAAAGAACATATAAAAAGATATGGAAGACCTATATTTTTTGAGTTTTATGTAAAAGATAATATGGGACCTGTTCCACTAAAAACATATAGTATTTTAAGTTCTGTAAACGACTTAGAAAATGAAGATTTTAAAGATGAGGTTGAAAGCCTTTTACAATGGCTTGAAGTAGAAGAAAAAGATGTAAATAGAAAGTTTCCTATGTTGACATTCAAGAAGAAAAAAGAGTTTGACCAGTCTGTATTTAGCAAATCAGAAATTGAAGTTCTAAAGGATGTATTTAAAAAATTTAAAGATTATACGGCACAGCAAATTAGCGAATATTCACATAAACTACCAGAATACAAAAATAAACTTTACTGGGAAGAGATTACTTATAAAGATATGGCAGAAGAAATGAAAGAGTTTCTTGAATTTTGGGAAGAAGAAAGAAAAGCCTTTTTTAAATCTATAACAAGAAAATAAAAGGAGAATATTTTGTTTTCTTTTCCCACTTTTATACAAAGATGGGGAGTTTATCATTGGGAAGATTATAGATTTTCAGACGGACTCAAAGAAATAAATATTGGATAGCTTTAAATTGTAAATTAATAATCCCAGATGAA
>NZ_ABHJ01000374.1:0-1399 GCF_000171895.1 Hydrogenivirga sp. 128-5-R1-1 | reverse complement strand
AAAAATTTAAAAAATAAAGAGGATTTATTTGTCATAGTAGAAAGATTAAAAAAGATTTTAGATAAAGGAACAATATTTAAAGTAGATGACATCAGTATAAATGTTCAATTTCATGGAGGAATAGCTGTTTATCCAGATGATGGTCAAGATTTTAAACAGCTTTTCCAAAATGCAAGTATATCATTGAAAGATGCTAAGGAAGAAGGTATTAATCAAATTAAGCTGTTTAATAAAAATATAGAAAAGAAAATAAAATTAAAAATTTTAATTGAAGATTTGATACATAAAGCAACAAAAGAAAATCTTTTTGTATTTCATTATCAACCTTACTTTGACTCTATAACAAAAGAAATAAAAGGATTTGAAGCCCTTGTCAGAATAAAAGACAAAGATGGAAAAATTCATTATCCAAATGAGTTTATAGATTTACTTGAAAAATCTATATATTTAGATGACTTTAGAAACTGGGCTCTAAAAGAAGTATCTGAAAAAATTAAAAAATGGAAAAAACCTATAAGCATAAATATTTCTGCAAAAACATTCAAGAATACTGATTTCCCAGCAGAGGTTATAAAATATGCAAAAAGATTGCCGGCATCATTAATACTGGAAATAACAGAAAGAATTTATATGGACGAGCCAGAAAAATCAGAAAAAATAATAAGAGATTTGAAAAAATGTAAAAATATAAAAATAGCTATAGATGATTTTGGAACAGGGTATTCTTCACTTTCTTATCTTAAAGATATAAGTGCTGACATTTTGAAAATAGATATATCATTTGTCAGAGCAATGATTAAAGATAAAAAAGCAAAAGCTGTTGTTGAAGCTATAATAACCCTTGCAAAAGCTCTTGGAATGGAAACCCTTGCAGAAGGAGTAGAAACCGAAGTTCAATATAATATTTTAAAGAAAATGGGAGTTGATTATATTCAAGGGTTCTATTTTGCAAAACCTCTGCCAGAGGAAGAAATAGAAAAATTACTTTGATGTAAAAAAATACTAATCTGTTGACATGTTCAGATAATATCACTACTCTTAATATTGACAATTACAAAGGAGGAAAAATATGGACTTTTTACACAGAGAGGAAGCACCATTAACAGACCAGCAGTGGAAATTAATAGATGATACTGTTGTAAATACAGCAAAGGCAAATCTTGTTGGAAGAAAATTTATAGAAATAACTCCAGTCTTAGACCCGGCAATTCAATCAGTAGCTTATGATGTTATATCAACTACAGAAACTGGAGCTTGTGGACTTTTTGGAGATAAAGAGTGTGATATTGTTAAAGTAGAAAATAGAAAGTTTCTTCCTGTACCCCAGATTTATAAAGATTTTAAGATACACTGGAGAGATATAGAAACAAGTAAAAAGCTTGGATTACCACTTGATACA
>NZ_ABHJ01000375.1:0-1397 GCF_000171895.1 Hydrogenivirga sp. 128-5-R1-1 | reverse complement strand
ATGTATATCTACAGCTCCCAGAATTATCTAATAAAGTTATAAATTTTGCAAAAGATTAAAAGGAAATAAAACTGTCCCAGAATTTGCTAATTTTTTGGTTTCATACTTTAATAAAAATTATGAATATACAATGGAAAAACTTCCTTACAGTAAAAATGCTTTAGAAGAGTTTTTATTTGAGAAAAAGTCAGGAAATTGTGAATTTTTTGCATCTGCAACAGCTTTAATTTTAAGAATAAATAACATTCCTGCAAGGGTAGTTGCAGGCTATAAAGGAGCTGATTATAACAATATTGCAAATTATTATGTGGTATTCAATAAAAATGCCCATACATGGGTTGAGTATTATTATAATGGATACTGGAATTTACTTGATACTACCCCTGCTGTTAGATATTCTATTTTACAAAAAAAAGGTCATTCATTTTTATTCAAGATTAGATTACTATTTGACACTATAAATTATTACTACATTAACTTTGTAATTGATTTCAACTTTCAAAAACAGGTGAAAATGTTTAAATCTTTTTCAAATTTACTAAAAAATTTGGAAAATACTGCACATCTTTCTGTAAAAGCAATAATGTATGTTATTTTTTATATGGTTCTTTTACTGTTGGTTCTTATTATTTGCATACAAATATTCAGATATTTCTCAACACCTTTTGAAAAAAGAATTTTAAAAGAATTTTATAAAAGAATGGAGAAATATGGTTATGTGAAAGCAGAAAATGAAGGGTTAACTGAATTTATTGAAAGTATCAAAGATAAAAATTTAAAATTAAAAGCAAAAGAATTTGCAAGTATATTTGAAAATTTCTATTATAAAGATAGAAAATTTCCTAAATCCACAAAAGAGAAACTTAAACATATACTAAAAAGGATTTAACATGAAACTTACAGATTTAGCTGTTAAAGAAATTCTGGAAACTATTCCGGCAATAATTATCTTATATGGAGAAGAAATAGTATATGTGAACAGATATGCTCTTGAGCTTACTGGATATAAAGAAGAAGAAATAATTGGGAAAGCCATATGGGATTTTTGTCCTATCCATTGTAAAGATGAAATAAAAGAAAGGGTTTTAAAAAGAATAAAAGGTCAGTTTTTTGAAGAAACAACGGAAATTGTCCCGTTTAAGAAAAAAAATGGAGACGTAATATATTTAAAATCTACATGTAAAACAATAGAAGTAAATGATAAACATTATGGGCTTATTTTAGCTATAGATATAACAACACAAGTAAAACTTGAAGAAAAACTTAAACAGAATATAAATGAACTATCACTTATATTTAGATATTCACCAGATATTATAGTAAAGCTAAATAAAGACGGAATTATTTTATTTAAAAGTTATGCTGCTAAGAAACTTGGATATAATCCTCGGGATGTA
>NZ_ABHJ01000376.1:0-1395 GCF_000171895.1 Hydrogenivirga sp. 128-5-R1-1 | reverse complement strand
TATATAAATGCAATCCTGCTGATATCCTCTTAATCCCCTGTTCATACAGAATGCCACTTTTATCATCAATACTCCCCGTAATCACAGCTTTTTACAAAACTACCATCAAGCTCAACAGGATAGACATTTGTCCTGAAATTTCTTTTTTTAGCGTCATTACATAAATTTCTGAAGGCTCTTTCATCATAAATATATATATCATCATACTCGGCATTGAAAACAGGCTTACCCTGTCTTATAAACGGTTCTAATAAATCACACTCATTATATTTATGGCATTCTTCATTTAAAGCAAAATCAAAATAATTAATAAGGTCAGGTATCTGTTCAAGGTCATTTTTTAGCCCAATTAAAAGGCCTCTACTTTTAGCTTCATTTGCAAGAAATCTGTTGTATCTCAGCTGGTCATTGTAGCTTAAATTAAAACCTGTATCATTTGTGTATCCATCTACATTATCCGGCTCAACTCCATCGCATCCTTTTGCAACGGCAAGGTCAAGTCTGTCTCTCATAATATTCCAGATTTCGGGATTTCTTATATCTATCCAGTATTCACCAGCCCAGTCATCAAGAGAATTACCTATTGCTTCTGGCGGAAATTTGTATGCATCAGGTCGCCATTCCTCATAACTGCCTGCACTGAAATAACAGATGACTATTTTCCCCTGCTTTTTAAGCTTAGCTATAGTCTCGGAAGGTGTATCAAACAGGTCAACATCATATAAGTCAGCAGGTATATCTGTTCTGAGGCTACCGTTTAACTGCCAATACCATGTTGTATTAACTGTTAAAACTCTTGGATTTGGTTTTTCATTATTGTTTTCGTCATTATCGCCTATGGTGATTTGTAAACAGGAACTCATCACAGTAGCAAAAACAAACAGTGTTATTAGCTTTTTCATCTTATATCCTTGATATTTGAATTTTTTACACTTAAATTATAATCGGAGGTTATTAAAATGGAAGTAAGAAATGAAGTTGCAGTTTCAGTTTATAAAGATGCTCTGGAACTACAGAAAAAACTTATGGAAATGCTTATACAACAGAATTTAGGGCAAAATCTGGCATCACAGCAGCCTCAGGTTGAGGAAGCTACCAAAACTGCCCGTGAAAATATTATAGAAGGAACAAAAGTTTCTATTTATGTATGACCTATGGCTTTAAGGACTATTGACAGTCTGTTTTCCATTTTGTCCTTTTCTTTTTCTTCTTTGAAGAAATCTAATATCTCTTGAGGGTTAATTTTTATATTCTTTACATTCTGCCCTTTTAACTTTTCTGCGACTAAATCTGCTATAGCCATCAATTTTTTACATCTTTTTGAGGAATTAAATTTCACATCAGCTATCTTGTCTCCATCCGTTTTTATATAAAACTCAACTTTATGAACTCCTC
>NZ_ABHJ01000377.1:0-1394 GCF_000171895.1 Hydrogenivirga sp. 128-5-R1-1 | reverse complement strand
TAGAAAACTTTATTCTAAAAGAAGCTAAAGTTTAATATTCCTTTCTGTCTTCTACTATCTCAACAAAATTTCCGTCTGGGTCTTGAATAAAAAAGTATAAAATCCCTGTTCTCCCTTTTTTTATTTCTATATCTTCCTGAATTATGCCTTTATCTAACAAATGCTTCTTTGCCTTATGTATATCAGGAACAGATAAAGCAAAATGTTTAACACCAATTCTTTTTAAGTCTTCCCATAGTTCAACTAATTCTTTGCCGATATGCTCTTTAAAACAAAAAAGCTCAAGTATAAATCCATTTAGATATAAATGCTTAATTTCCAGATTATCATCCTTGTAGCAAGCTATTTCTTTAAAACCAAGTATTGAGTAGAACTCCACGGCTTTCTCCATGTCTGAAACTGAAACAGCTACATGATGAATTCTAAACTCCATTACTGCTCCACAAATTTTGATAGTTTTTGTTTTCTATTTTCCAAAAATTTATTATAGTCTTTTATAAAAGCTAAAAATCTTTTTTGTAAAGTCTGCAAATCCGTTTCAAGTAATGTATCTAATTTTTTGCCTGTCAAAACTTTTATTAGGTTTTCTTTTTCCTCAGGTAGATATTTACCCATTATAGCTATCATATCTTCATCAGGAGGATAAATCTCTTCTATTTCCAGATAGGAAAAAGCAGGAAAAAATCTCCTTGAAGAAAATCCAAGTAAATAAGCTTTATAGGAGTTATCCGTTAATTTCTCAATATGAAATTGGGTATAAAATACTTTAAATTTGCCACTATTTCCACATACACCATAATAATCAGGCAGTTTTACAGCAAACGGAAAAGGCTCTTCGTCCTCAAAATTTAGCGGGGTTCTGGAACTGCCCCGATAGAAAATCTTTGTATCCTCTACCTCATTTACAACACCTATTCTCTTTATACAGCCTAATCTGTATGTTGAGTATCTTGTGTTTCCAATTCTTTTTGCCAGTAGATACAAAGCCCCGTGAAAATAAACAATTTTTAACGGAATAATATCCTTTGTTTTATTTTTGTATCTGATTTTTATAACCCGCTTTTTAAGGATGTCCTCAATAAGTGTGTCCACAAGTTGAAAATCATAAGGATAATTTCCTGTGTGTAGCAATGGTATATTTGTAAAGGCATTATTCAGAATAAATTCCTTTTCTTCGGAAATTTTTTCTCCGGCTTTCCTGAGAATATTTTTTATTACATTTTGATACTCAAATTTTTTGTATTCTTCAGGGGTAAAAGTAAGTGAAAGAAGCAGGGCATCTTTCTCTTTATCACTGAGGGAAATAATATTTGTAAACATCCTTTCATTTATTTTCCATCTGTTTGACCTTCCTGAAATCTGTTTTTCTATATAATCCCTTGTGTGTAGATGAT
>NZ_ABHJ01000378.1:0-1392 GCF_000171895.1 Hydrogenivirga sp. 128-5-R1-1 | reverse complement strand
TTCTGCAGGAACAAAGCTATCCAAGTATGCAGAAAAGCTTTATAAAGAAGGAAAATATAAAGAGTATTACCTTGTTCATGGGCTTGGCGTAGAACTTGCCGAAGCACTGGCTGAAATAGTCCATAAAAAAGTTAGAATAGAGCTGGGGATAGCAAAAGATGAAGGACAGTCTCTAAAAGATGTGAACTGGCAGATTAAGAAGTATCAGGGAGCAAGATACTCTCCAGGATATCCAGCCTGCCCAGACTTAGAACTTAACGAACCGATTTTTGAGCTTTTAAAACCAGAAGAATTTGGAATAACCCTTTCAGAAACTTACCAGATACATCCGGAGCAGTCAACAGACGCTATAATTGTTTATCATCCAGAGGCAACATATTTTTCAATAGAGTAAAATATTAAAACTGTGGAAAAGAAAATAAACGATGCAATTTTAAGCTTAAAAATAGGAGATATAACGGAAGAGAAAGTTGATGCGGTAGTTAATGCTGCAAATCCTACTCTCATGGGAGGTGGAGGAGTTGATGGGGCTATTCATTCTAAAGGTGGGTCTAAAATTCTTGAAGAATGTAAAAAAATAAGACAGACACTTTATCCAGAAGGACTTCCATTTGGAGAGGCTGTAATAACAACATCGGGAAAACTTCCTGCAAAATGTGTTATACATACTGTGGGACCAATATGCAGTGGGAAATGGGACAATGAAAAAGAAAAACTTTTATACAATGCATATTATAACTCTTTAAAACTTGCTAAAGAAAAAGGATTAAAAACTATTGCATTTCCTTTTATCAGTGCAGGTGCTTATGGATGTCCCAAAGATAAAGCTTCACAAACTGCCGTTAGAGCAGTTATTGATTTTTTAAAAAAAGAAAATTCACTGAAAGAAGTAAGATTTGTTTTATTTTCTGAGAACGATTATAAAATCTTTAAAGAAAATCTGAAAAATATAAAAGAATGAGCATAGATATAATAATAGCAGTTGTAATTTTTTTAGCTGTAGGAGTTTACATTCTAATACGATATATTGAAGAAAAGAAAAAATATCAGAAAAATTATGTTCCGATGCTTTTATCCTATCTTGAAAAATACCAGCAAGAGAGAGAAGAATTTAAAGAAAGAGCACAAAATTTCAAAGAAAAGATTAAACAAGCTGAAGAAAATTTAAAAAAGATAAAAGAAAACATAAAAAACTACCAGTGGAAAAAAAGGGATATAGAAAGATTAAAGCAGCTAAAAGGAACAGAGCTTGAGACAGTTTTCACAGGAATCCTTGAAATCTTAGGATATAAAATTACAGAGCCTGCAATTTATAAAGACTGCAATATTGATTTTATAATAAACCTTGAAGATAAAATATATGCATTGATTTTGTTGACTTTAAAAAGCAAA
>NZ_ABHJ01000379.1:0-1390 GCF_000171895.1 Hydrogenivirga sp. 128-5-R1-1 | reverse complement strand
ACGGCGGAATATTTTTAATAACATTTTTATTTGTTTTCTTAGGACTTTTACCTTTTTCAGTATTTGTAATACAGGCTTTAAAAAAGGCTTTAAAAGAAAAGTATAATGAACCATTACTTTTTTTACTTGTTTTTGCCTCAGTTTATATAGGATTTTTTGCCGTTTCAAGTACAAAACTTCCAAATTATACAGTGCCTTCTTATCCTCCTTTAGCCGTTTTAATTGGATATTATTTAATAAATTCAAAATACTCAAAATCCCAAACTTACAGCTTGCTTGCTTTTATATTAATAACAATTTTACTTGCTGTCGGAACTTATTTTGGGCTGAAAAATGAGCCTGCTGTTTCAGATTTGGCTTACACAGGACTTTCATTTTTATTTTTGACAGCCGTAGGAATACTGGCTTTAATCTTTGTTAAAAATACCAAAAGGATGATTTTTACACTTTTTACAGGAAGTTTTATTTTTAACTTACTGTTTTTTTATGTTTTATTTCCTCCAATTGACAAAAAAAATCCTGTTATGCAGTCTTTAAAACTTATAAATAAAAATAAAGTTGTATATTATAAAAATTTCAATCCTGCGTTTGCATTTTATATAAAAACTCCTATTAAAAAAGTTAAAAATATAGAAAATTTACCTGTAAAAACTTATATAATAACCAGAAAAAAATATTTAAAAGAGCTTAAACATTATAAAAACTTAAAAATCCTTTTTATTCAAAAAGACCTGTTTGAGAAAAAATACACAGCTGTTTTAAAGAAGCAGTAAGTTTGACATACCTTTCGTTTTAAAATAATTTTAAATAATAAAATATATGGAGGTTATATGTTTTTAGATAAGTTTTTAAAACACAAAAATAGCAGAAAAATAGAATACAGATACCTTGATGAAAAAATAGCTATTTTTATAGATGCAGGCAATATGTTTCACGCTTCCAATTACTACAAAATCAAAATAAATTACAAAAAATTAGTTGAGTTTTTAAGAAGAGATAGATGGCTTTTAAGGGCTTATTTTTACACAGGAGTTCCTACTCAGGATTTAGATAAAAGTTTGAAAGAACAGTGGAAAAAGCAAAAAGGGTTTTTAAACGAGCTTCAAAACCTAGGTATAAAAGTAAAAACAATGCCTTTAAAGAAAACTCCAGAAGGTTTTATAGAAAAAGGTGTTGATGTGTTGCTTGCAACTGATATGGTAAGTCTTGCATTTAGAAATGCCTATGATACTGCAATTCTTGTAAGTGGTGATAGTGATTATGTTCCTGTAGTAGAGGAAATTCAAGAGCTTGGCAAAAGGGTTGAAAATGCATCTTTTAAAAGAACAAGCTCTTTTGAGCTGAGAAAGGTTTGCGACAGGTTTATTTTACTTGACAACTTTATGGATAG
>NZ_ABHJ01000380.1:0-1379 GCF_000171895.1 Hydrogenivirga sp. 128-5-R1-1 | reverse complement strand
TGTAGGTTTATTGCAGAAATAGAGGATATAAGCAGATTTGAGAATGCTAAAAAGCTTATAAGTTATGCTGGAACAGACCCTGTTGTTAAGCAATCTGGTAAATGGAAGGTTAGAATGAGTATATCTAAGCAGGGCAATCCTTTTTTGAGAAATATTCTTTATCAGATGGCTACTGGTGTTGTTATGTGGAACGAAATTTTTAGAGAGTATTATAGAAGAAAGTATCAGCAGTTCAAAAGCAGAAAAAAGGCTATGATTGCTGTTGTTAATAAGCTGGTTCGTGTCATATTTGCTATGCTTTCTAATAGGCAATTTTTTAATCATCCTTCTTTAATTTCTAATACTTGACTCCTTATTTACTTTAATTAAGTTTGTTGGAGTTACTATAATGTCTACAGGTACATCGTGTTCATTGACAGGCAGGTCATCAACAATCTGAAAGTCATAAGCAACTCCAACCTTCAATCCTTTAAAATCTTTTAAAAACCTGTCGTAAAAACCTTTTCCATAACCAATTCTATAACCTTTTTTGTTAAATGCTACTGCTGGAACAATGACTATATCTATATGTTCTTTTTCGGTTTTCTTTCCTTCAGGCTCTAAAATGCCAAAATTACCTTTTCTTAGGTCTTTTAATGAGTTTACGGCAACAGGGTGAATTTCTTCATTTACTGTTTTTGGAAATAAAACTCTTTTGCCTTTAAAAGAAAGTATTTCAAATAATGGGAGGACATTTACCTCATTTTTATGAGGATAGTATAAAAGAATTGTTTGTGCATTTTGTATTTCAGGAAGAGACAGCAGTTTTTTTACTATTTTTCCAGAATCTTCCTTGATATTTTTATGTTCTAATCTCTTATTTAGTAAATTTTTCCTTATTCCTTCTTTCATATGACCTCCCATTATTATGGAAGGCCACGCGGAAGAGCTTAAAATACATTAGTCCACCCGCAAGGCCGACGGGACTAGCCCCATCTTTCAGGGCTGATAGCAATAGGTGGGTGTTCGCATCGGAACCCTACTGGGTATCCGAGATATAGGACTCCCTTTCTTTCTGTCATAGCCCAGAAAATTTCAGGACATCCCTGTCGCACCTCGCAGGCCAATTTTATTCAATTTATTTAAAATAAGGGGTTTAAGCCCCGTTTTTTTTCCGCGTATACCTTCCATTACTTCCTTAGTTTTAGTCCAAATTTTTCATTTAACTTATTAACCAATTTTTCTACCATCTGGTTAACTTCTTCGTCTGTTAAGCTTCTGTTTTCCGCATTAAACTCTACAGAAACAGCAATGCTTTTTTGCCATCTCCAATAAAATATACGTCAAAAATTTAACTTTTTTATAAGTTTGCAAGTCTTTGGTATCTCGTCCAGCAGTGT
>NZ_ABHJ01000381.1:0-1377 GCF_000171895.1 Hydrogenivirga sp. 128-5-R1-1 | reverse complement strand
GGTAATGTACTTACAGCTATAACATTATTGTTTTCATCTGTTATCTGCACATAATAATTACCCTGTAAATTTGGTAGTTTCCGTGAAAGAATAAAAACATTACCTTTACCTTTATATCCTTTACTATTTGGGTCTTCATAATTTGTTGAATCAATTACATTGGAAGGGTTATTTGCGTCAATAAATTTAATTTTTAAATTCCCACCACACAAATTATTTACATCATTCACATTGTTAACAGTTTGGGTTTTAAAAACAGTTCCTCCGACTGTTAAATGTCTAACCGGCTGTAAGTCATAATTATGACAGGCTAAACAATCTCTTCCTGGCATATGAAAGCCCTGCTTTGTTATTGTAGATGTGGTTGTTCCTTCACCTTCTCCTCCTTCACCACATGATGTCAATAAACCTATTGATGTCGTCAAAAGAAATAAGCTGATTAAAAGTTTTACTTTCATAACTTCCTCCATTACTCAATAGTGCTTGATATTATGCTTAAATTTCCTGTAGCAAGAAGTATGCCAATTACTATTAGTAATACTCCCCCTATTAGCTCTACTATGCCGAAAAATTTACTGAATTTACTTACAAACTTTATAAATCCAGTCCAGAGCAGTCCTGCTACAATAAATGGAATTCCAAGACCTATTGAGTATGCAGTTAAAAGGAGTATCCCTTTTGTTATTGTATCTTCCTGTGCTGCAAGCATAAGAATAGAACCTAAAACAGGGCCTATACATGGACTCCATCCAGCTCCAAATGTTAGGCCTACAACAAATGAGCTTAAAATTGTTGCTTTAGAGTCTTTTTGAGTTTTTAATTGCTTGTACAGTAAAAGATGTGCATTAAAATAATACAGTGCCATCACAACTGCCCATATACCTGCGAGAGTAAAAAGTGTTTCTTGGGAAATAAGACCAAAAGTAAAAAGAGCAACAAATAACAAACCGACGCCGAATGCATATTTAGAAAAATCAGGTTTTAAAAACACATTTGTAAAATGAAGTCCAAAAAACACAACTAAAGCTCCACCAATTTTAGCAATATATTCCTGGTAATCTGTTAAAAATTGACCTATAAATGATGCAGAAGCTCCAAGTAAAATAAATATGGTAGAAAATCCTATAACGAAGAACAAAACAGGTATTACTGCTTTTAAGTTTATTTTGGGTGAGTTTTGCTCCTGTTGGACTACTCCCATATTAGCTCCTGTAATGTATGATAAATAAGCAGGAACTATTGGTAAAACGCATGGTGCAAGAAAACTCAGCAGTCCTGCAACAAACGCTGTAATAATTGTTAGATTTTCCATTTTCTTTACCTCCAACAAAATTTTTGTCTCTTGTATTTCAACATTTATGCCAGTTTATTGGTTTG
>NZ_ABHJ01000382.1:0-1373 GCF_000171895.1 Hydrogenivirga sp. 128-5-R1-1 | reverse complement strand
ACTTTGAATTTTCCATAAGAAATGTTGTTATTGTTCTAACTGGGAATCCTGTTGCTCCTTTTGGATGATAATACCAGCCTTTTGTATTATGAGCAGGTCCCGCAATATCTATATGAACCCATGGAATATTTTTATCAACAAATTTTTCAAGGAATAATCCGGCTGTTATAGCACCACCGTATCTTGTTGTTCCAATGTTATAAACATCTGCATTAGGAGCTTTTATATGCTCTCTAAGCATATCGTTAAATGGTAGTTGCCACATCCATTCTCCAGTTTTTTCAGAGGTTTCAAGAACCTGATTGATTAATCGCTGGTTGTTACCCATTACACCTGCAGTATATTCACCAAGGGCAACAATACAAGCACCGGTAAGAGTTGCCATATCTATAATTGCATCAGGTTTAAGCTCAGATACATAACACAATGCATCTGCAAGGGTTAATCTTCCTTCTGCATCGGTATTCCCAATCTCAATGCTTACACCATTTTTTGCAACAATAATATCATCAGGCCTATAGGATTTACCATCAGGCATATTTTCTGCTGCAGCGATAACACCATGAACAGCCACGTCAGGTTTAAGCTCACCAATTGCTTTGAATATTCCCAGAACGGCACATGCTCCGGCCTTGTCAGATTTCATCCATCTCATATAATCTCCCGGCTTTATATTAAGACCACCACTATCAAATGTTAAACCTTTACCAACAAGGGCTATCTCTTTTTTAGCCTTTTTAGGTTTGTATGTTAGGTGAATAAATCTTGGAGGATTTGCACTTCCTCTGGCAACAGCCAGATAAGCATTCATTCCCATTTTTTCTATTTCATCTTCATCATATATTTTGACCTCAAATCCATATTCTTTGGCAAGCTCTTCTGCGATTTCTGCCAGTTTTTGAGGATTTATGACATTTCCCGGTTCATTTACAAGGTCTCTTGTAAAGTTTTGAGCTTCAGCTAGTATTTTGCCTATTTTTACCTTTTCTTCTGCAGCATTTTTATATTTTCTTTTCACTCTAATCTGAACCTCTTTAGGTTCAAATTCATCTTTTTTGGACATATATTTATCAAATCTGTAATTTCCAAGTATTACTCCTTCTGTGATTGCCTGTGCTATATCAGGGTCTTCATCTTTAATTGAAAGAGCTTCAGCATCAATCATCGCTTTGTCTACTTTCATATTCCTCATCTTTCTAACAGCTGCAGCACCAAGTCTTCTTGCTTTATCAAGGTCAAAATCTCTTTTGGAACCTGCACCGATAAGAATTACAAAATCAGCCTTTCCTTTTCCAAGTGATGGAACTGTTAGAACTTTCCCAAAATCACCATTAAATTTTATTTCTCTTTTGAGGGCTGATATTGCACCTTCA
>NZ_ABHJ01000383.1:0-1373 GCF_000171895.1 Hydrogenivirga sp. 128-5-R1-1 | reverse complement strand
TCAGATGTTTCAGATGCAGTTGTAAATTCTGCATCCCTTTTAGCAAGTATATTTAATTCCAAAATTACATTACTTACGATTGTAGAAAGGCCTGTTCCGGTTATACATGAAGGTCTTGAAAACTTAGTTGAGCCAGAAGAAATAAAGCTTCTGATACAGCTTGAGAAAGAGTTAAGACAGCAAGCTGAAGAAAGGCTTGCTGATTATTCCTCTAAACTTTTAGAAAAGGGCTTTGATGTTAAAACAATTATTGAAGTTTCCAATATTGTTGATGGAATACTTGATAATGCTGAAAGGGAAAAAGCTGATTTAATAGTATTAGGCAGTCATAAGAAAGGACTTCTTGATAGGTTTTTACTTGGTAGTGTTTCTGAGAAAGTTATAAACAAATCACCTGTTTCAACTCTTGTTGTAAAAGGTCAGACTATAGAGAAATTAAAAAAACTTTTGGTAGGTTATGATTTTTTACCAGCTTCAAAGGAAGCTTTAAATACAGCTGTGTCAATTGCTGAAAAATGTCAAAGTGAGTTATTTATAGTGCATGCTGAAACAGATTTAGGTCATCCCCACTTATTTTCAGTGGCAAAATCTGTAGCTGCAAAAAAGGTAAAACTTTTAGACCAGATTGTAGACCAGCTAAAAGAAAAAAACATACCTGCAAAGTACGAGATTTTAGAGGAAAAACCTGTTGATGCAATTTTAGAAGAAATAGAAAAGTACCATCCTGACCTTACATTTGTAGGTAAAAGGAAAAGCTCTAAATTAAAAAGATTATTTTTAGGTTCCACTGCAATGAAGATTGTAAAACAATCCCCCACATCTGTTTTAATTGTAAGGAAAAAAGATGTTTAGATTTTTAGTTATTATTTTTTCTATATTAAACTTTTCTTGTAGTGCTGTATCAAGAGAAGAAAATCCATATTTTTATTATGTAATGTGTAAATACGCCCAGTATAATAAAGACTATAAATCTGCAGAGGAGCTTTGTGAAAAAGTTGTTTCACTGCTTCCAGAAACACGAAAAGCATATCAGGAAGTTATAAACATTATTCAAAAAGAAGGGAAAACAGATAAATATCTAAACTATCTAAAAATTTATTCCCAAAAATTCCACAAACCTGAAGATTTTTTATTTGTAGCCAAAAAGTATGAGCAGATAAATAAGTTTGATGAAGCTTTAAAGGTTCTTGAGAAAGCTAAAAAACTATACCCAAACAATCCAGACATATCAGCTTATTTAGTAGATATTTACTCTAAGAAAAAAGATATAGAAAAAATGGAAAGCCAGTTAAAAGAGCTTTTGAAAAATCCAAAATTTAAAAATAAAGCTGGGGCTTATTTTTTACTGGCAAAACTTGAAATTATGCGAAGCA
>NZ_ABHJ01000384.1:0-1371 GCF_000171895.1 Hydrogenivirga sp. 128-5-R1-1 | reverse complement strand
TTACTACCACTATTATTTGCATCAAATACTATTGCATTAAGCCTGTTGTTTTAGCTGCTGAAAATGTTAAATTACCTCCTAAATTTGTGAGTTCAAGCGTGTCAACTCCGTTCATTACAGGTTGTATTGTTGCAGCTGCAGCCACATCTAATTTGAGCTTATCATTACCATTTCCCAGGTCTATTGTTGGGGCTATATTAATAGTAGATGTTTTTATTGAAACCACATCGTCTTTGCCCGCTGTCTTTATAGTGCCTAATTTCCCTGCAGTTGCATTAGTAAAATCTGCTGTTATGGCACCACTGTTATTAGAAGCATCAAAGGCTGTAAGAGTTGATGGAATATTTTTAATTGCTAAATCTTGGTCTCCTTTTACAGTAATAGATGTAGCTGATTGAAATCCTGACATGTCAACATAGCTTTTACTGCCGCTTGTGTTTACAGTGATATTTTCTATTTTAGACATTGTTATTTTTGTATATGTTGCATTATCTATCCCGTTATTTGGTGTTGGGTCAGGTTTTCCTAAATTATTAACACCAATAACCATTGCATCTGAAGAACCAGATAAATTTGTGTTACTATCAAAAGTTATAGTAGCATCACGGGACATATTTTTGAAGTTAATCTCTATTCCAGCTTCTCCTAAATTTGATAAACTAATAGAATTTCCTGCATCACTTCCAGTTAAGTTATAAGTTTCCACGCCACTTATATTTTTTGCGTCAAATGTTCTGTCTATAATGGTTTCATTTTTCAAGTTTATCTTTTCGATATTTTTAATGTATCCAGAGCCTATGCCAGCAAAGCTTCCTTTCATTGAGATATTTAATGTATCTATTCCATCACTACCATCAACTTTATCTCCACTATTTAATGTAGCTTCCGAGGAAAGTGAAGATACTACAGCATTAAATGTGTCAGCTGCTTTACTTCCAGTAATAGTATCTGTTCCAGTTGTTAATGAAACATTCACAGGCTTATATCCATCTGCTAATGATTTTGCAGTATTTACTGTTGCTGGATCGTTTGTTACATTTGCTATAAAATTTTTAAACAAATCAAAATCTACCTTATCTGTTTTTCCATCACCATTTATATCTGAATTAGGGATGTTATCTGCTACATAAACAGCAACATCTGCTCTGTTTCCAAGTGTTTTAGTTGCAGGGTCGTTTGGATACTTAGTTTTAGCAACATAAATAATGTCTGCCGCAACTTTCCCAACAGTTGTATGTCCTGCATTGATCTCTCCAACCCAGTATGCAATTCCATTTGGGTCATCTGTTGGAGATTTTCCCAAAACATTTTGGTAAATAGATTCAACTACTTTTTGAACATTTGAGTAATTTGGATATAATTGAGATGCTG
>NZ_ABHJ01000385.1:0-1365 GCF_000171895.1 Hydrogenivirga sp. 128-5-R1-1 | reverse complement strand
TAACTTCTATCACCAAAAATTAAAGCACTGCCAACTGCAAA
Organism: Hydrogenivirga sp. 128-5-R1-1; assembly: GCF_000171895.1. Taxonomy (NCBI): domain Bacteria; kingdom Pseudomonadati; phylum Aquificota; class Aquificia; order Aquificales; family Aquificaceae; genus Hydrogenivirga; species Hydrogenivirga sp. 128-5-R1-1. The sequence goes on along the minus strand of NZ_ABHJ01000385.1, from coordinate 1,324 downwards.
AGTTTTGTTATTTAAAGTATTCTTCTTGAAATTTTCTTTAAGATATTCTCTTATTCTTAAAAAGAATGATAATTTTTCATTTTTACTTTCTTTTATAAAAGGTTTTTTCACATAAAATCTTAAATTATCATGATTTTTTCCTATTTTCCCAACAGCATATATATTGCTAAATATTTGAGGTTTATAATCAGATATAACTGCTATTTCTTTACCTATTAACTCAGTTTTTTCACTATCAATTACAAAACAGTTAAATCTATATTTTTTATAATAAATTTCAGGATAAGATAAAACCTTACATTCTAAAAAAACAGGTTCATTGCTTATTTTTTCATTTTGTTTAGGAACGGCTAAATAATATCCTGTTAAAAATATTCCAAGACCTAAAAATAAAACGAATAAATGTTTATCAAAAGCTAAAGCTAAAATAAAAATTAAGATTATAACTAAAACAGGTATTTCTACTGAAATTAAATAACTTTTAAACAGTATCCCTGCAATTAGTAAAATAAAAACTGGAATAAATACATTGTTCAATGTTGAATACCAGCTTTTGTAGGATATTCATTTTAAATAAATAAGGGGCTATAAACCCCTGATTTATAGATTTTTTATGTCCTCTAAAGTTTGAATATTTATTATGTTAAAACCTCTATCTATTCTTTTTATAAGTCCTGCTAAAACTTTTTTAGGACCGATTTCAAAAATAGTATCCACACCCTGAGATTTTAAAAACTCTACTGTTTGAACCCATCTTACTGGAGAATAAAAGTGCTGTTTTAACTCTTCCCTAATCTCATTTGATTTTGATATAGGCTCAGCTGTTATGTTTGATATTACAGGTATTTTTGCATCATCTATATTCAGTTTATCAATATACTGGGCAAACTCATTTGCTTTTTCTTTTAAAAGTGAAGAATGAGCCGGGACAGAAACAGCTAATTTTACAACTTTTTTTGCACCTTTTTCTTTTAAAATTTCCATAGCCTTTTCAACTGCAGGAGTTTCTCCTGATATAACAGTTTGCTCGTAAGAATTGTAATTTGCTATTTCAACCACTCCATCAATATCTTTTAAGATTTCTTCTATTTCCTCAGCCTTTAAACCTATTATAGCTGCCATTGCACCTTTTCCTTCCGGTACAGCTTCCTGCATTAATTCTCCCCTTATATTTGTAATCCATACTGCATCTACAGGGTCAATACTTTCACTTACAGTTAAAGCTGAAAACTCTCCAAGTGAGTGCCCAGCAGTATAAACTGGTATAATTTCAGACTTTTCCTTTTTTAATGCATAAAATAAGCTGTAAGAGGTTAAAACCAGT
>NZ_ABHJ01000386.1:0-1364 GCF_000171895.1 Hydrogenivirga sp. 128-5-R1-1 | reverse complement strand
AAATAAATCTGCAAGAGGTTTATTTCTTCTATAATTTAAATCGTAAAGTCTTTCCCTGTTTTGTCTTCCTATGTAAAGAATATCTTCAAAATTTTTATTGGTAATAAAAGCAGTTTTTGCTCCCTTTCTTTCCAGTACTGCATTGGTTGCAACTGTTGAACCGTGAGTAATGTTTTTGGACTTATCTTTTGCTATTTGCTTAAGCCCATATAAAACAGCTTTCGCAGGGTTTTCAGGAGTTGAAAGAGTTTTGAAAATACCCCATTTATCACCGTCTTTATATATAAAATCTGTAAAAGTTCCGCCAGTATCTACGCCAATAATAACCATAAAATAAATTATACTTTATTTTAGAAACAACATCTTCAGAAAACATGTTTGACAATGATGATACAGATATATTAACTGACCCTATGTATAGTTTTTTAAGTATTAACATTTATCACGATGAAAGCGATGATTAAAATGGACTTGGTATATTCTGTGTTTCAAAGACTTTTTCATATTTTTCTTTTGGATTAATATTTTTACTTCTTAATGAATATACAGGTATACTGCTTCCTGCGTGTCCAACTGCCATTCCAAGAGCAAATCCAAAAACTGCTGGTGTACTTAAGAACAAATGAAATTTAGATACTTTTTTAATATCTTTTAGTTTATTAATTATTGAATTTACTTCTACAACATATTTTTTCCAGTCTTGGTTCAACGGCAATTTTCCTTGATTATCTTTCAAGCTAATACCTACTACGGGAATATCTTTTCCATTTTCTCTTAAGTAATTTTCAACATCTGAATATAAAGAATGACTTGCAAGGTGAATAGCCAACGCAACCTCAGAATAATCACTGCTTTCTGGTATGATTATATTGCAGAAATCAGGATTTTCTAAAACATTATGTTTTATTTCTTTTATACTTCTAAGGCTTTCAGCAGTTTCCATATTTAAAACAGGGTGATAATTTTTATCTTTCCCAGGCTGGTAATGGTATAAAATACACGGCAGCCTTAAACCAAATTTAACCCCAAGACCAAATGCAAGAGATGTAATTCCTACCGAAATATGAAAAACAGTTGTCTTATCTGAAATGTTTTTTAAAATTGTTCTTATTTTTTGTTCAAACTCCTTATTTATGTAATCAGTCCAAAATTTTTCATCTAAAGGTAAAAATTCAGGATAATATAAAGTTATATCTTCTTTATCTATTTCATAAATATTTTTTAAATTTTCTAAGCTAAAATATTTTTCTTTATTTTTTATTTCCCCTTTAAGTTCTTTTAATGCTTTGTTTATGTCTTTATTTGCCAGCTGGAGAAACGGAACAGGTATATAATTTCTACCTATCCAGAAATCAAGTTCCTCA
>NZ_ABHJ01000387.1:0-1364 GCF_000171895.1 Hydrogenivirga sp. 128-5-R1-1 | reverse complement strand
TCAAGTATTGCAATTAGTGATTTTTGTTTGATAGCAAATTTTTACCAGTATAATTAAAATTTTACTAACTTTTCAACTTTTTGCTCTTTTACAATGGCTGGTAGCTCTGGCACATAAGGAAACATATCGCTGTAGTTTTCTTTAAATTCTTTTAGTGTAGATTTTATTTCTCCTTTTCTAAATGTTGTGGCATAAACTAAAAGGGTTATTAACTCGCTATCTGAAAATTTAGGCTTATTTGTTTTGTGTTTATGTCCTATCAACTTTAATACCTCGTCTACAATTACATAAACTGTTGTTATATAATCTTTATATGTCATTGGTTTTCCTCCAGTGGTTTTTATCTTTATTTTGCCACTGGAGTTTTTTTATTTAAACTTCTCTCTTGAATTGGAAACTAAGGTTAAGGTTATAATAATATTAACCAAAATGTAATCTGATTATGATAAAAATTATTACTAATTTTGGAGGTATTATGAAGAAATTACTAATATTAATAACTATCCCATTCTTATTTTTTAGTTGTGCACAGGTTCAGGATGCTGTAAATCCAGCTCCTAAAAAGTTTATAGCTAAAACTGAAAGGTTTGGAAATTTTACATTTGTTGTTCCAGCAAATTTCAAATTAAAAGAAGAAGCATCTTTAATTTATAAAAAGGGTAATAGTGTTAGAGCTTATCTTGTATATGCTGGAAGCGGAAGTGTAGCAAAGATTTCTAAATTTTTAGATGAAAACCTGTCTAAACTTGGGTGGAAAAAGTCCTCTGAACTTATAGGGCCTGCGGCTGTTTTAGTTTATAAAAGAAACGGTCAAGCTCTTGTTATAAAAGTTGAAAGAATTCTTGCAGGAACATATATAAAAATGTTATTGACCTGTGCATAATTAAGGCTAAATTATGATATAATTTTTTCTCTTTTTGCGAGCGTGGCGGAATTGGCAGACGCGCGGGACTTAGGATCCCGTGGCCGCAAGGCCGTGAGGGTTCAACTCCCTCCGCTCGCACCAAGGTTTAAATCAGATTTATCAATAATTTCCTAAAAATACCCTTTCCAGAAAATTCCAAGAAATTCCAGAAAATTTGAGTGTATTTTTGCACCCAGTTTTCACCCAGAAAAAGGAAGGGGCATAAGCCCCAGTTTGTCTAAAATTTAACAAGTTTATCTCCCACTTTAACCCCATTTTTTACCCATTCTATTCTTTTGAACATCATGTCTATATATGGCTTTGCTTTTTCCATATCTATTATTAGCACATCTAAAATTGAGGTTAAGAGGTCATATTTGAGTTTGAGTTCCTTGTATTCTTCGTAGGTTGGAATTTGACGGAGTTCCTGAACAAGCTGGTTGTATTCGGCTTTGAGTTT
>NZ_ABHJ01000388.1:0-1361 GCF_000171895.1 Hydrogenivirga sp. 128-5-R1-1 | reverse complement strand
GTAGTTATTAAAGCAACCTTTAACTTTTCACACATTAAAACCATAACATATTCTTTCACTTTAAAACTATCAGCAAGATAATCAGTATGACCTGCATACTGAAAATTAGCTTTCATTGCGTATTCTTTAGATATAGGAAGTGTAATAAGTGCATTTACTTTTTTATTTTTAATGTCATTTACAGCCTTCTCAAGGTATAAAACAGAAGCTTTACCTGTAATTTCAGATGGTTTACCTGGAATAAAATCTTTATCAAAAATATTTATTAAATAAAAACCGGGTTTCTTAACATCATCTATATTTTCTATCTCTACATAAAACTTTTCCTTATTTAACTGTGAAATGTAATAATCAATGATTTTTTTTGAACCGTAAATTATATAAGTATAACCTTCCGGTAAATTATTATAAGATTTTACAAGTATTTCAGGAGAAATTCCTGAAGGGTCTCCTAAAGTTATAGCTATTTTTTTACCAGACAACTACCTTTTGAGCCTTTTCTATCAAATTTATTATGTATTCATAAGAAACAAGGTTTTCTTGAGGAACTTTTACATTTCTTGCAATTACATCTTCTTCACAGGCAACCCAGTTTTTTTTAGAAGGAAGTCTTAATACTGCGTCCTGTATTAATACAATTATATCATCATCATCTATTAAATCTGCTTCCGGAAAATCTGCAGGTCTTTTTACAAGCCACAGAGTATTTACCATGTTAGAACAACCTCACTGTCTTTTATTACTTTACATATATCGTCTTTTGGAAGTTTTATTATTTCAATTCCCCAATCTTTTAGCTTCAAACCTCTTTCTCTCAAAGCTTCTTCTTCTGCTATTACTTTAGCTTCCATCATACCAAGAGCTTCTAAAGATTTATCTAAAGGCTCTATACCTATCATCTGTGGCTTCCAGTCTGTTAAAGCATAAACCCCATCTCTTATAAATATAACTGCAATTTCATGTTCCATAGCACTTCCAACAGCCTGTCTTAAGGCTTCAAATGTTTTCCAGCTAAAAGGAGCAGAACGAATTACAACAGATACTTTCTTTTTAGCCATTTTATCCTCTAATCTAATATAATAACTTTTTCATACTCTTTTATTAATTTTGCAAGACCATACATACTACTACTTTCAGCCCATGAATCAGGTTTTATTTTTCTCTGCTCTGCATTATGAGCACAGTAATAAACCTTTACACCTTTTTCAGACAGGTTTTTAATTTCTTCCCTTACAACAGAGTAGATACCGTTTCCCATAAAAATATAGCTGTTTCATGCCCTTGATAATAGAAGACTGGGACATTTTTACAAGCGTATTAAAGTCATTTGAATAAGATACTCACCATTATGAACAGTAGCT
>NZ_ABHJ01000389.1:0-1360 GCF_000171895.1 Hydrogenivirga sp. 128-5-R1-1 | reverse complement strand
GAGCTGGGTTAATAACATATCACAGGACAGACAGTATTAGAGTATCTCCTGCTGGCGTTGCAGTTGCAAAAGAGTACATTACAGAAAATTTTGGAGAAGAATATTTTCATCCAAGAACATTCGTAGCATCTGGTGGAGCTCATGAGTGTATCAGACCAACAAGACCAACAGATGCCGATGATTTAAGGTCAATGATTTATACAATGAATTTAACTGGTATTACTAAAGACCATATAAGACTATATGACCTGATTTTTAAACAGTTCATGGCTTCTCAGATGAGAGAAACAGTTGTGGAAAAAACCACTTATAAAGTAATGGCTTTTGATAAAGAAATAGAAATTAGTTTATTCACAAAAATAGTTGAAAATGGATTTAACCTAATTAAACCAATAACAATTCAAAAGCTGTCAGAAGGTAAATATGAGGTGGATAATAAAAAATTCAGTTTAAGACCAAAAGTTCCTTATTATACTTATGCAACTGTTATTCAAGATATGAAAGAAAAGGAAATTGGAAGACCATCAACCTATGCAATAACAATAGAAAAACTTCTTGAAAGGCGTTATATAGTTGAAAGAAACGGTTATCTTTTTCCTACAAAACTTGGAAGAATAGTTTTAAATTTGATAAAAGAAAAAGAAGACTTTTATAAGTTTGTAAATGAAAAATTTACAAGGGAGCTTGAAAATCTCATGGATAAAGTAGAAAATAACGACGCAGACTACAATGAGATTATAAAAAATCTGTTTAATGAAATAGTAAAACATTTTACGAAATATAAAAATAAATAAAAGTAAAAGTGTAAAATTAGCATTCAATAGGGAGGGAGTGGGAACAGTCCACTTGGTTCAGATAAAATAGAGCGTAGCCTAAGGATGTAGACTATCCACACTCACAAAATTTACATCCCACGTAGTTCGGATAAAACTATTATGGGGTGTCAAATAACTGTTAGATTAAAGGTCAACTTTATACCCCATATAGTTCAGATAAAACAAGGTCCTTTATATCCCTTATAAGCTGTCAGGCTTTGAAATTTATACCCCATATAGTTCAGATAAAACGCACAAAAAATGTGCAAAAATCAGGGAACTAACCTCAAAAATATTTATACCCCATATAGTTCAGATAAAACGTTTATAGAAAATAAAAATCAAGATTTTGATGTTGTAGCATTTATACCCCATATAGTTCAGATAAAACCGGGGTAGTCCTGCACAGATGTATTATATCTCAGTGATGATTTATACCCCATATAGTTCAGATAAAACCCTACGTGTCCGCTGCCATGGTAGCGATATTTTTATAATTTATACCCCATATAGTTCAGATAAAACTGAAGTAAATCAGCGACAAA
>NZ_ABHJ01000390.1:0-1356 GCF_000171895.1 Hydrogenivirga sp. 128-5-R1-1 | reverse complement strand
GTATATCCTCTTTGTTTCACTATCTACCTTTATACTGTAGTGTTCAGATAAACTAGGAATACCATATGGAGGATTACCTATTATTACATCAAAACGACTATCTGTCTCCCACAATAAATAATCGTGAAGAATAATTTGTATATCATTATTTGAATTATTTTGTTCAACATAATCAATTATTTCTTTATTTATTTCCACACCTATTCTTTTAGAAGCATGAATAAAGATATGTTTTTTATTTTTCCTAATTCCATGCAAAAATTGACATATTCCACATGCAGGCTCAAGGATTTTTAAATCACTTAAATTTAACTTATTTTCATCTATTAGGTTAGTCATAAAATCTACTATCCATTCAGGAGTAAAAAATATTCCCCAAATTTTTTTTATATGTTTAATTTTATTATTTACTCTCACTACATGAGTTTCAACATTAGTATTTTTTACCATTTTCATATATCCTAATTATTTCTACCCTGAAACAATAATTTTTATCATAGATTCTTTCACAATTTTTTATAGTTCTTACCGTTAATATCCTAAACATCAAAATCATCAAAACTATCTAAATCAAAACCTGTAGAAAAATCATCGTCAGTTGCAATGTCATCAAAACTATCATCAAAATCTGAATCTGCAACCTGTGTTTCCATATTATCTAAGCTCTGGTCTATACCATCTAACTTTTCATCAATCTGTGAAACTTCATGAGAAAGTTCATCTAACTTACTCTCAAGTTCTTTAAATTCTTCTTCAGAAACACCAGCACTTTCCGCAAATTCATGGGCTGAAACATTATTATTAAAAAGAAGATTAAACAAACTCATTCCTGCAAATGTTCCAAGTAGTGAGCTTAAAAATCCAGTGCCAAAACCTCCAAAACCACTTGATGACATATTAGACTGCTGTTGTGAAACTTGCTGGGAAGACTGAGGTAATACTTTACTATTTTCTTTTGCCTTTTCTGAAAGAAGTTTCATTTCAAGCTTTGAAACTCTTTTATCAAGCTCATCAACTTTCTTTACAACCTTATCTAAAACTACTGCCATTTTCTTTAATGTATTTTCCATATTCTCTGCCATTTTAAACCCCTTTTTTGTTTTATTTATTTTATTATAATATTGACATGAATTTATTAATTGCAAAAAGTAGAGTTTTAAAAAGTATAAGAGATTATTTTGACAAAACTGGAGCCTTTGAAGTCATTACCGATATTTTACAAGCATTTCCAAACCTTGACTCAAATATTTATCCTGTAGAAGTTGAAGTAGTTAATGAAAAAGGAGAAAAGTTAAAAAAATATCTTCATACCTCTCCTGAAATAGCAATGAAAAAACTCCTTGCCAAGTATAAAAA
>NZ_ABHJ01000391.1:0-1352 GCF_000171895.1 Hydrogenivirga sp. 128-5-R1-1 | reverse complement strand
CTGCATTTGTTGCGTGAATTCCCATTTTTGTCTGTTGTAAATTGACCTTCCTATAGGTAGGTCTATAATGTCGTGGTCTTTTTTATTATTCTGAAACAATAGCTTTGTATCTTTTATCAACAGTTCTTTCCTGAAACTGCCTTTGAAGCTCTTTATGGGCAAACTCTGATTTTGCAATGATTAAAAGACCTGCTGTTTCTTTATCAAGCCTGTGGACTATTCCTGCCCTTTCTCTACCTCCATAGGTTGACACATTTTTAAAGTGGTATAAAAGGGCATTTACAAGTGTTCCAGAGGTATGTCCTACCGATGGATGAACTACCATATGAGGAGGTTTGTAAACAACTGCTAAATCTTCATCTTCATAGTAAATATCAAGTGGAATATTTTCAGGCTTTACCTCTATTTCTTCTGGAGGTGGTATTATTAAGGTTATTTCTTGACCTTCTTTTAGTTTTAAAGACGGTTTTTTTAGCTCTTTTTCGCCTTCTAAAACGTTTCCCTGTTTTATCAATTTTTGATAGTATGAACGGGAAAATTCTGGATATACAGAAGCTAAAAACTGGTCTAATCTTTTATTTTTATACTGGCTATCTACTTTAAATGTTAAAACTTCACTGCTCATTTACTATTTCAACACCATGGGATGTACCTATTCTGTCTGCCCCAAACTCTATCATTTTTAAGGCTGTTTGCTTATCTTTTATTCCACCAGAAGCTTTTATTTTTAATTTTCCCTGTGAAATTTCTTTAAAAAGCCTTATATCTTCAAGTTTTGCACCCTCGGATGCAAAGCCTGTAGATGTTTTTAAAAAATCTGCACCTGCTTCAATTAAAAGTTCTACAGCTTTAAATTTTTCTTTCAATCTTAAATAAGCCGTTTCTATTATCACTTTATGAACTAAAGGCTTTGTATACTCAATAATTGTTTTTAGCTCTTCCACAATATAATCATATTCCCCTGATTTAAAAGCAGAAATGTTCCACACTATATCAAGCTCATCAGCTCCGTCATTTTGGGCTGTTGTAGCCTCAACTAATTTCGTTTTTAATTTGTTTGCTCCAAGTGGAAATCCTACAACGGTTATAATTTTTATATCTTTTCCTGTTAGTAGCTGTTTAACATAAGGAACATAATACGGATTAACACATACACCGTAAAAATTGTATTTTACAGCTTCTTCACAAAGTTTTTTTATATCTTCTTTAGTTGCGTATGGTTTTAGATTTGAATGCTCTATATACTTAGCTATGTCTAAGGGCAAATCCATACCATAAATCCTCAGGTTTATCTTCTGATTCAGGCTTACTTTTTTCCTCTATTATAACAAGGTTATTTCTTTTTGCCATTT
>NZ_ABHJ01000392.1:0-1352 GCF_000171895.1 Hydrogenivirga sp. 128-5-R1-1 | reverse complement strand
AAAAGAAATCGAAAAAGAAGCCGAGAAACTGGTTGAACAGCATATGCATATAGTCCAGTCGGAAGAACTAAGATATAGAACAGCTGTTAGAAAAGTTAAAGAAAGACTTGCAGAAGAGAGAAACATTCATTTAGACCCGGAAGAAAGGATGAACCAGGTAGCTCACAGGATAAGAAAATTAATAGAAACAGATGACTCAGTTGAAATATTTGAACATCCAAACAAAATAAGAAGAAGAATTTTTGAAAAATTAAAACAACTTGTAAGGGAAGAAAGAGAAATAGATAGAGAAGTTAGAAGAAGAATAAAATCTTACTCAAGAAAAATAGAAGAAGGTACTCCAGAATGGAGAATTTTATATAATAGAATTTATGAAGATATTTTGAAAAGAAAAGGATATCTTTAATGTTTTATGAAGTTATTTTATAAATATCTGGCTAAAAAATTTTTTTATTACTTTCTCACTTTTTTAGGGATAATATCTCTTTTAATAATTTCCTCTCAAATGCTAAATTTACCTTCCATTCTTTATCATTTAGATATATTCAAATTTTTCCAATCTATACTTTTAATAAATATTTCTTTCCTTAAACTGCAGTTTTTGTTTGCATATGCTTTATCTTTTTTGTTTTTAGGTTATTATTTAAGAGAGAACAGGGAAATTTATGCTATATATTCTGCCGGAATTTCAAAAAATAACTTTCTTAAATTTATAATTGGACTGAATATAATTGCTGTTGTTGTTGGTTTATTTATAAGTTTATATGTTGTTCCTAAAGCAAATAGAGAAAGGATTAAATTTATAACTGTAAATGTAAAAAAATATTTTTTAGAAGCTTTACAACCGAAGAATTTTACTACATTACCTGGAGATTACATAGTTTATGTTTCAGATAAAGATAAAGAAAAAATGAAAAATGTTGTAATTTACAATCAAAAAAATGGATTTTTGATAACTGCTAAGAAAGCTTTTTTTAAAGGTACTAATCTTATACTATACGAAGGTATGTTACAGGTACCATCAAAACATGGATTCAATGCATTGATTTATAAAAGATATATATTTGATTTAAACATAGAGTATGAAAAGAAGTATTCTATAGAAGATTTCAGGTTAAAAGATTTATTAACAATAGCTGTATCGTCTAATAATTCTGAGAAACTGAAAGCAATTGCAGTATTATCCGAAAGAATAGCTTATGTTCTACCATTTTTGTTTATACCTACAATGTTCTTTTTTATAGGACTTAACATTAGTAAAGATAGAGATTTTATTCTATCTGTTGCTCTTGGAATTTTAGTAATATATATATCAATAAATTATTATCTTATTAAATTAATAGAAAAAGGAA
>NZ_ABHJ01000393.1:0-1346 GCF_000171895.1 Hydrogenivirga sp. 128-5-R1-1 | reverse complement strand
AAATAAAAAAAGCTCTGCTAAGGTTAACTTTACCTGCCAGCCGTAGCAGCAGTAAGCACATCCTTTTTCACAGGCGAGTCCCTTTTGAGCTTCTACGTTTTCTGAAACATTTTTATGAATATTTATCTGATACTCCTCAATATCCTTTAAAATCTGGGGATTGTTAACTATATAAATAAGAGCTATAAAAATATCTTGGAGTTTATCCATTTAGCCTTTTCCTAAAATCCTGAATAATAAGAAGTAAAATTGGTAAGCTCCCAATCAGCCCAAATAAGCCAGCAACAAAAAAAGTATCCTGTAAAGACCAGCTTAAACTGTATAACTGCTGAATCTTATAAATTATAAAATTAGCAAGCTTCTCTGCTTTTTCAATGTTAAAAATCTGCGAAAACATCTGTATAAAGTTATTAATTTTAGTCTGAACGTAAGAATGGTTCTGTACTGTATTTATGCCATCAAAATGCTCATAACTATACCTGTACAGGTCATTCGTGGCTATAGCTGTCCCAAATGAACCTCCAATGAACCTTGAATAATGTAAAAGACCTGTTCCTAAAGATGTTTTTTCTCCTAAGTTTCTAAGAGCTAAGGTAGTCACAGGTGCAAAAAACATACCCATAGATATTCCAAGAGGTATTGTCATAACAGCAGCCTGAACATTTGGTGTAAAGTAATTAAGTTTCGGTAATATAAATAAGGAACTTATGAGATACAAAAAGGCTGCCATATAAAGTACATACTTTTCACCAATTTTATCAGACAGAAAACCAGCTACAGGAGAAAAAAGTGCTATAAATACTGCAAATGCAAGAATATGAATACCGGCATCTAAAGTAGAGAGACCTTTTAAGTTTTCAAAATAAATTGGCAGTAAATAAAAAACCTGATACATTGAAAACCCAAGAAGTAGAAAGAATACAGAAATGCCTACAAAATACTCTCTATTTTTAAAAATAGAAAAATCAATTAAAGGCTCTTTTGAAATAAGTTCAGAAAGTATATAAAAAAGAAGTGAAAATACTGATATAACTGTTAAATAAACTATAATATCAGACATAAACCATCCAAGTTGCTGTCCTTTAGACAGTATTATTAAAATTGTTATTGTGAAAGCTGATAAAAGTGTAAAAGATATAAAATTTAGTTTTGCCTTTTCTCTGAAAACTGAAGTTTCAGGAAGATAAAAAACAGCAAGTAAAACAGTTAAAATTCCAAAGGGAATATTAATAAAAAAAACCCATCTCCAGTTTAAAAACTCTGTTATATAACCTCCAAGTGTAGGACCTAAAGAAGGTGCAAAACTTACACCAAGACCAAAAATACCCATTGCTATACCTTTTTTT
>NZ_ABHJ01000394.1:0-1346 GCF_000171895.1 Hydrogenivirga sp. 128-5-R1-1 | reverse complement strand
GCAATTGTGACTGCGGTTTTGGCATTTACTGCAGGAGCATTAAAGAAAGGGGAAGAGTAATAACTAATTGAGCCCGGGAAATATAAGCAATTTATTTTTCTTGTTTTTCTATTCTTTTTTCTTTTCCTGGGCTATTTTCTCTTTTTACCTTTTTTTAAAATAGTATTTTTATCATTATTCATTGTAGTTATACTTTATCCTTTATATGAAAAATTAAAATCTAAAATAAAATCTGAGATTTTAGCTTCTTTAACATTAACACTTTTGGTACTTATTTTTATAATCATCCCATCTATACTAATCATAGCCGTTTTTGTAAATGAACTTACAAAACTTTACCCAATATTCATTAACAAAATTTCAAAATCTGACAGCATTGAGTCTTTTATACTAAGCATACCAGTTATTTCTTATTTACATGAGAAAATAATTTCATATCTTCAGACGTTAAATATTAAAGTTGATATTCAGGACTTTTTAAAAACAGCCATTTCTTACGTTGTTAATTTTTTAATATCTAAAGGAAGAACAATATTTATAGATTTTTCCTTTATTGTTCTTGGAATTATTTTAATGATTATTACAATATTCTTTTTATTTAAAGATGGAAAGAATTTTTACATCTGGATATACAAACTTATTCCAATGGAAGAAAAAGAAAAAAATTATATAGCTGTTTCTTCATATAACACAATTCAAGGTATTGTATTAGGCTCTTTCTTAACAGCAATTGCACAGGGGATACTTTCATTTATAGGTTATTACTTTTCTGGAGTTGGATTTAGCCTTTTCTGGGCTATAATTACCTTTTTTTCAGCATTTATACCAATTGGAGGGGCTTCTTTAATCTGGGTTCCTATTGCAGTTTACTTATTCTTCACCAAAGGATTGATAGTTGGTATTTTGTTTTCTCTCTATGGAACATTCATTATCAGTACAGTTGATAACATAATTAAACCAATAGTAATAGGCGGTAAAGCAAACATACATCCTTTAATTATGATTTTCGCAATTTTTGGTGGCTTGAACCTATTTGGATTTGTTGGAGTTTTTATTGCACCTATTATAGTTGTTATCATTTATAACCTTCTTAATATTTTTCAGGAAAGATATGTGGCAGGTTAAAAACTTGGCGGATTAAAACCAAACCCAAAACCAAAACCTTCCTGCTGATTTTCTATTATGCCTTTTTGTTTCCCGTAAAATTCTATCTGTGTAATATCCTGTTCTACAGGTATTTCCTTTGGACACATAAATGTGCAGTACTTACAGTGGACACAGCTTGTTATGTGATTTTCTTTAGCAATTACTATTCTTTCATCTTCAAGTGCGTCATTTTTGTCTTT
>NZ_ABHJ01000395.1:0-1343 GCF_000171895.1 Hydrogenivirga sp. 128-5-R1-1 | reverse complement strand
CCTGTCAACAATATATATGTATCCATCTTCATCAACATATCCCAAATCTCCTGTTAAAAGCCATCCGTTAATGACTGTTTGCTCCGTAGCTTCTGGATTTTTATAATAACCTTTCATGACGTTATCGCCTTTTACTATTATTTCACCTATTTCTCCTGTTGGAAGTTCAATTAATTCATCATTTACAATTTTTACCTGATAATCAGGAAGTGGTAGCCCAACTGATAGATTTTTTTGTTTTTCAAGCCTATTAATGGACACAACAGGAGAAGCTTCAGAAAGACCATACCCTTCAAGAAGAGGTACTTTAGGAAACTTTTTCTTCATTCTTTCCAGTGTGGCTTCTGAAAGAGGAGCACCTCCCGATACAAAGGCTCTGAGCCTGTTAAACCACATAAAATACCATGGAAGTTTTGCTTTTGAAAGTGCATTATAAACTTCTGGAACGCCCATAAATATAGTTATTCTCTTAAGTAGAACTTGCTTTAAAATATTGGAAAATGGGAATATTGATTTAATTACAACAATAGGTGCTCCAAGATAGAGAGGCAGTAAAACAGTTGCTGTAAGTGTAAAAGTATGAAACATTGGAAGATAAACAATAAATCTATCTTTGTGAGATAAAGGAACTATTTTTGTAATATTTATAAGATTAGAAAATATATTTTTGTAAGAAAGCATCACTCCTTTTGGTTTTCCGGTTGTACCTGATGTGTAAATGATAACTGCAGTATCCTCAAGGCTTGCTTTAGGCTTTATATGTTCATAATCTGTTAAAGTTAAGCCTTCTTCAAAAGAAAGATTATGCGAATCTAAGTTTTTAGGATTTCCTGACCATATAATTTTTTCTAAAGACGGGATTTGCTCTAAAATTCCCTTTAAATCTTTCTCAAATTTATCTTGCGTAATTAATAATTTTGACTGGCTGTTTTCTAAAATATACTCAATTTCATGTCTTTTTAAAAAAGTATTTATTGGTACAGGAACAGCTCCTAACTTTCCAATTGCAAGGAATGCAATTATAAACTCTTTTGAGTTTGTCATCAAAATTGCAACATTATCTCCCTTTTCAATACCTGCAACTTCAAGATATTTTGAAAAAGAATCAACCTGATTTTTTAGCTGTTTATGTGTAATTTTTATATCATCTTCAAAGATTATAGGTTTTTTACCTAATTCTTGTACATTTTTTTCTATAACTTCATAAAAATTATTGTATGGATATTTAACTTCCTGAATTTCTTTCATCCTTTACCTCTTTTAGAATTTATATCCAAGAGAAACATCTATAAGATACCCATTTAAATTTGAAAATTTACCATTTATACCATTAACATTATTGC
>NZ_ABHJ01000396.1:0-1342 GCF_000171895.1 Hydrogenivirga sp. 128-5-R1-1 | reverse complement strand
GGGAGTTTCAGAGATAGAACTTCAGTCAAACAGTGTAAGAAATTTTAGTAAAAAAGGATTAGTACACGAAGTTGAAGCTTACAGACTAAATCTTGGAAGGGGATATATAAATCCTTTTTATGACCTTGCATGGCATGACCTTTATATATTCCAGTATTTATTTGGAAATGTAAAGCTAAAAAAAGTAATTGACAAAGGCGATATTTTTGAAGTTTATGGGCAAACTGAAAAAAATGAATTTTTCCTCCAGGTCGCATGGAGTTATGAAAATTTAAGACGCGAGTGGATACTAAAAACAAAGGAAGGAAATATAATATTTGATTTTGTTAATGACAAAATTATCTACCCTGATGGAATTATAAAAGAAAAAGATAACCTTGATAAACTTGAAAGTATGATAAAAAAGTTTATTGAAAATCCATCATTTGAAAGTTCTTATAGAGCTTTAGAAATTTTAAAAGAATTTGATAAATTCAAAATAAAGGAGAAGGTTCATTGATACCAATAATAAAACCTGATTTTGGAAAAGAAGAAGAACAGACTGTTTTAGAAATAATCAAAAGCGGACACATAACAAGAGGTAAATGGACATTAAAATTTAAGGAAGAGTTTGCAAATTACATCGGAACAACTTTTTGCCATACAGTTTGCAGTGGCACAGCAGCCCTTTATATAGGATTAAAAGCTGTAGGAATTAACAGCAAAGAGGATGTTGTAATTGTCCCAGCAATGAGCTTTATGGCTACGATTGATGCAGTTTTACTTGCAGGTGGAACGCCTGTAGTAATTGATATAAATGACAGCTACACCATGAATACAGAGCAGTTAATTGAAGCTGTAGAAAAATACAATCCAAAAGCAGTGATACCTGTTCACCTTTTTGGGCAAACTGCGGATATGGATAAAATAAACGAAATTTGTAAAGAAAAAAATATCGTAGTTTTTGAAGATGCTGCGCAGGCTCACGGGGCAGAGTACAAAGGTAAAAAAGCAGGGAACCTTGGAGATTTAGCTGCATTTAGTTTTTACGCTTCAAAAAACGTAGCAATGGGAGAAGGTGGAGCTATTACTACAAACAGCTATGAAATAGATGAAAAAATATCCAACTGGATAGAGTTTGGAGACCATCCTGCACTTAATTTAAGAATTACAGAATTTCAGGCAGGGATAGGATACCACCAGCTTCAAAAACTTGATGAAAATAATGAAAGAAGAAGAAAAATAGCACATTTCTATAATAAAGAGTTTGAAAATCTTCCTGGGTTAATAATTCCAAAAGAGTATCCAGATAGAAAACATGTGTATCACATATACGCGTTAAGACATCCAAAAAGAGACGAGA
>NZ_ABHJ01000397.1:0-1339 GCF_000171895.1 Hydrogenivirga sp. 128-5-R1-1 | reverse complement strand
AAATTTAGTATAGGATAAGCTACCAACTGCCCCTCTCCATGAAATGTTATACTTCCTCCTCTTTCTACTTCAAAAAACAGGGATATTTTCAGGGATATTATATATATGCTCTTTTTTTGTTCTTTTTCCACAAGTATAAACTGGGTAATGCTCACCTATCAGTATGAAGTCTTCCTTCAGAGAACCTTCTCTTTTTTGATTAAATAATTCTTCCTGTTTCTTTAAAACAGTGATGTAATTTTCTTTCCCAAAGTCTATAATATTTAGCATAGTAATAAAATTATTACATAAAAGAGGTTGGTATGCTTATAATTTCACAAAAGCTTATTGATGAAATAAAGAAACAGGGTGAAGAAGGTTATCCTTATGAAATATGTGGGTTTTTAATTGGAAAAATGGATTATCAAACAGACACAAGAGAAGCTTTAGAAGTATATCAGGTGGAAAATCAGAATAAAGAAAGGGCAAATGACAGATTTGAAATAGACCCTAAAGATTATTTAAAGGTTGAAAATTATGCTGACAGTAAAGGTTTACAAATAGTAGGTATTTACCACACTCACCCAGACCATCCAGATAGACCATCTCAAACTGATTTAATGTTTGCACAACCAGATTTATCTTACATTATAATGTCAATTGAAAATGGAAAATATAAAAGTTTTAGAAGCTGGGTATTAGATTTAGATGAAAATAAATTTAAAGAAGAAAAGGTAAAAATAGTATAAAGGCGGGGGATTAACCCGCTTTATAAATTTAAAACGTTTTAGTTACGTTTGCTGCTCTAAAACCTTTTTCATCCTGAACAACTTCAAATTCTACTTTTTCGCCTTCTTCAAGGTTTTTAAATCCCTGTCCGTTAATTGCAGAAAAATGAACAAATATGTCTTCTCCTGTGTCTTCTCTGGTAATAAAACCAAATCCTTTTTTTGAATCAAACCATTTAACTGTTCCTGTAGTACTCAAAATAAAACCTCCAAAGTTTATAAAATATTATTTCTTAATAAGAATCCAAATTACTGATTGATTTCCTTTTGGAAAGAAAATTTTGAATCTTTATTAAGAACAGGGAGACGATAATCTCCCTGTAATAACAGTCAAGATTGATTTATAATTTAACTACTTTTTGTGCTCTTGGTCCTTTCTCTTCCTGAACAACTTCAAACTCTACTTTTTCGCCTTCTTCTAAGTTTTTGAAACCCTCACCTTCAATAGCAGAGTAGTGAACGAAGATATCACCCTGGTTGTCATCTCTAGTGATGAAACCAAATCCTTTCTTTGAGTTGAACCATTTAACTGTACCTGTGATACGCACGACAAAATACCTCCAAAAAAATAT
>NZ_ABHJ01000398.1:0-1337 GCF_000171895.1 Hydrogenivirga sp. 128-5-R1-1 | reverse complement strand
GCCTCTTCTTTTTTCTCTACCTGAATCTGTTCAACCTCAACACAAGGTTGCAGGCTATCAAAAAGACCAAATATATCTTTTCCTATTTTATGAAGCACTTCTGCAGCCTCTTTGTATGAAGCAAGGGCTTTTTTAGATATTCCTCCTTCCTTCACTGCCTTGTCCTTAAGGATATTCATCTCTCTAACAAGACTAAACAATGCAGCCAGAGCCTCAGGTGTATTAAAATCATCGCTCATTGCAGCATAAAATCCCTGTTCAGCCTTTGCAATAGCATCATATAAATGGCCTTCAAAATCTGGATTTTCCGGCAGTTTTTCCAGTATTTCATACTCATCCATCGCATTTTTTAGTCTTTCGTAGGCCTTTTTGGTTTCTTCCATCTTTTCCCATGAAAAATCAAGGGGACTTCTGTAATGAACAGATAAAACCAGTAGTCTAAGAATATCCGGTTCATATTTAGAATAAATCTCTTTCAGGGTTATATAATTTCCGAGAGATTTGGACATTTTTTGGCCGTTAACTGTAACCAACCCGTTATGTATCCAGTATCTTGCAAATGGTTTCTCAGACAAAGCCTCTGCCTGAGCAAGCTCATTCTCATGGTGAGGGAATGTAAGGTCTAAACCTCCACCATGTATATCAATTGTTTCACCAAGATGTTTAAAAATCATTGCACAGCATTCTGTATGCCAGCCAGGTCTTCCTTTGCCCCATGGGCTATCCCATGCAGGTTCTCCTGCTTTTGATGCTTTCCAGAGTGCAAAATCAAGTGGGTCTTTTTTCTTTTCTCCAGGTTCTACCCTTGCACCTGCTATCAGCTCATCAACACTTCTTTTGGATAGCTTTCCGTAATCCTTAAATTTCCTAACAGAAAAATAAACATCCCCTTCAACTTCATAGGCATAGCCTTTATCTATAAGCTTCTGGATAAAATCTATAATATCGGGGATATGGGTTGTTACCCTTGGTTCAACATCTGCAGGCTCTATCCTGAAATTTTCAGCATCCTGAAAATACTCTTTTATATATCTGTCTGCTATTACTGTAAAAGGTAAGCATTCATTTTTTGCCCTGTTTATAATCTTGTCATCAACATCAGTGAAATTTCTGACAAACTTAACGTTGTATCCCAGATACCTGAGATACCTTCTTATCATATCAAAGACAATTAAACTTCTTCCGTGTCCTACGTGGTTAACATCGTAAACAGTAACACCACAGGTGTATATTTTGACTTCACCGGGATTTATAGGAACAAATTCTTCTTTTTGTCCTGAAAGGGTGTTATAAACCTTTAAACTCATGCCGCTCACCTCCAGTTGTTGTTATAATTA
>NZ_ABHJ01000399.1:0-1331 GCF_000171895.1 Hydrogenivirga sp. 128-5-R1-1 | reverse complement strand
CTCTAATTGTTATCTTGATTATTATTTTCCTTCAGTACTTCCTTGTTAACACTCTCCACGAAATTGCTTACAGGCTTAAAATTAGTTAAAAGCTCATTTTCTAACTTTACCTTTAAGTAATGGAAAATGTTCATATTGTCAATTAAGTTTTCTTCTTTGTAAAAAAAGAAAAAGACTTTAGATATTTCATATTGTTTGTAAACAGGCAGTACTACAATCCAATTATTTTCATATTTAAATGAATAAATTTGTGGTTCTATAAATTTTAAAAACTGTTTGTCGCAGTTAGCTTCACCTACAGATAAACATTTGCTTTTTTCAATATCAAATAAAGATATTCCAGATACGTTTAAATTTGAGAATAATTTAAACATTGTTTTCTTTTCGTCTTTTAAGGAAATGTCAGAAAAATTTGATAAGCTGTACTCTTTTGTTTTATTGAATTGCTTTATAAAGTCTGATGTTATAGATATTAAATTATTTTCTAATTTGTTAATCTTTTTCTCATAATTTTTCATAAGATTTAAAATGCTTATAGATGATAAATAAAAACCTAATATGATTACTATAAGAGTATATTCTATATAACCATTTAAAAAAAATGAAAAAATGACAGGAATAATTCCTGAAATAAGAAAACTGAAAAAATAATGTTTTTTGCTTAGGTATATAGGCATTAATATGAAAAACATTAATGATAAAAATGGATTCCCTGCTAAGTATAGGAAGTACATAACTGTTATAGTATCCATGAAAAGCATAAAGAATTTACTGACATACCTTTTTGTAAAAAAATACACAAATATATAAAATAATGGGAATAAATATATTAAAGGTTTTAGTTCAATTTCCTGAAAAAATGAAGAAATCAGTAAGCAGCTAATAAACGCAATTCTTAATACTGTTTCCATACACTTATTTTATCAAATTTTTGCTTAAAAACTTTACTAATGAATAAATATTTGACGAAATAGTATTTAACTGTTCTTTATTTAGAAGGAGATAGTTAAATTCGGCTTTATGTGGATATAGCCATAGAAATTCTATGTTTCCCTCAATAATATCAAAAGAATTTTCAGTTATAAATTTTATTTTTGGGTTAATTTTTTTCTCTATAGATATTATTTTTTTTAAAAACTGGTTGTTTATTATTATTTTTGAGTTGTATTTATATACAATAGGAATTATATCTGTGTAAAATCCTTCATCTATAAAGATATTTAGTTTTGTATTTTCAGTGAAATTTTTTATTAAATATGAAATATCATTTAAGTACTTGTATTCAAAAAAAATTAATCTTACCCGAAATCCTCTAATATATCCAATATTAA
>NZ_ABHJ01000400.1:0-1329 GCF_000171895.1 Hydrogenivirga sp. 128-5-R1-1 | reverse complement strand
TACAGCTGTTTGAAATAAATCTTCTTCAGTAACTATAGGAGGCAGATTATCCTGTTTTACGTTGTTTACTATGTACTTTATTTTGGGGATAAATTCCTGTATTAATTTATTTCTTTCATGATTTGCTAACTTCATCTCAAACCTCCTTTATCTTTATCCAATTATTAAATATTCTTTCCAAAAATTAACTTCTGGAGACTTTCTTTTTCCACTTATCAAGAAGTTGGCAAAAGTTAATATGTCTTGAGAGTATTTTGATTTCGGGTTTATCTGGTAAAGAATTTTTCTATCTCTGACTGACTTAATAAGGTTATTGTCTTTTCTTAAGTATCCATAAAACTCAATCCCGTTTCCTGTGAACTTTTTTAAAATAGAGTCCATGCCTTTATAAATCTTTTCTCCTTCTTCAGCAGACGATACTACATTTACCATAAGTCCAAGTTCCATAGTTTCAGGTTTATGTTTAGAAAGTATTCTGGAAAGGGCATAAGCATCAGCAATTGCTGTTGGGTCGGGAGTAGTTACTACAACAGTTTTATCTGCTGCAAGACAAAAGTTAACAACTGTTTCATGTATGCCTGCCGATGTATCTATAAACATATAATCAAAATCGTAGTATATATCTTTTAATGAGTTAAGTATAAATAATTGTTGTTGTTTCGTTAAGTTAGCAAGTTCTTCAACACCAGATGATGCTGGAATAAATTTTATCCCACTTTTTGATGTATAAATAATTTCATTTATATTTTTTTCTCCTGTAAGTACATGTCCTAAATTATAAAGAGGTTTTTCATCCAGCATTATATCTATATTCGCAAGTGCTAAATCCGCATCCAGTATTAGTACCTTTTTACCTAAAGATTGTAAACATGAAGCCAGATTTACTGTAAAACTTGTTTTTCCTACGCCCCCTTTACCAGAAGTAATTGTTATAACTTGAAATCCATTATCATTTTCATTTTTTATTAAGTTCCTTAAATCATATGCCTGGTCTTTCATAATTAAGCAACCTCTAATTTCTGAATTAAGGCTTCAAATTCAATTATATCTTTAGGTACTCTCAATCCAGTGGAAACATAACTAACTTTAAATGGAATGTTAGAAAGAGTAATAAATAACTCTTCTTTTTCTCCTAACTGGTCATACTTTGTTAATATTGAATGAGAAATATTAAATTTAGAAAAATACTCAATTTCTTTTTTTATAATAGCTTCCTTTTTATCTAACGATATAATGAGGATATTCTCTGAGTTATTACTGAGAGATATGTAATTAATCAATTTTTCAGTATCATTAAGCTCATTTAAATTGCCGGGAGTGTCAAAAATA
>NZ_ABHJ01000401.1:0-1319 GCF_000171895.1 Hydrogenivirga sp. 128-5-R1-1 | reverse complement strand
GTTATTTCCTTTATATAATTTCCCACTTACCTTTTTACATCTTTTTATCCTTGTAAGTTCACAAACTGGAATTGGTTTTGTATCAAGTATTGCAATTAGTGATTCTTTGTTTGATAGCAAATTTTTTACCAGTATAATTAAAATTTTTACTAACTTTTTCAACTTTTTTGCTCTTTTTACAATGGCTGGTAGCTCTGGCACATAAGGAAACATATCGCTGTAGTTTTCTTTAAATTCTTTTAGTGTAGATTTTATTTCTCCTTTTCTAAATGTTGTGGCATAAACTAAAAGGGTTATTAACTCGCTATCTGAAAATTTAGGCTTATTTGTTTTGTGTTTATGTCCTATCAACTTTAATACCTCGTCTACAATTACATAAACTGTTGTTATATAATCTTTATATGTCATTGGTTTTCCTCCAGTGGTTTTTATCTTTATTTTGCCACTGGAGTTTTTTTATTTAAACTTCTCTCTTGAATTGGAAACTAAGGTAATAAATTATTTAATGATAAAAGAATTGATTTTTCTTAATAACTTGAATATAATATATATCTCCTGTTTGCGAGAGTGGCGGAACTGGCAGACGCGAGGGACTTAAAATCCCTTGGCCGCAAGGCCGTGGGGGTTCGATTCCCCCCTCTCGCACCACTTATTAGTTTTCCGCGAAAAATATACCGCCGAATTGTCAAAATTGTCATATTGAAGTTGAAATAGGGTTTTTGGGGTGAAAATTTAGGTTTTATGCGTGTTTGAGGCATACCAAGGGACTATATTTTCACGTAAATCACTTGGGCAGGTTTCTTATTTGTAATACAAATCCAGCTCCAGGAGCTGCAGAATGTATTACACTGTTGGGCTGTATTTTATTTTTGCCATTTCTATGGCTGACTCAAAATCTCTGCCGTTTTTTACCATTTTTAAAACTGTTTTTATAAAGTCTGGATTATTTATCCCTCTTGCTTTTAGTTTTTCTTTTAGCTCTTCAAGGTTTATGTTTTGTCCAAAAAGCTGGAGTAAATATTGTTTAAACTGCTCTTTTTTCTTTAGCAGTTGTTTTATTTCTTTTTTAAGCTCTTTGTTTGATAGGTTTTTGTCTTTCTTTATTTCTTGTAAAACTTCGTTTACTGATTTTTTAATGTTTAGGCTCTCCAGGAGCTGTTCTATTTGTTTGTGCTCTTCTTCTGTGAGTATGTCTGATATTTGCTGGAGGGCTGATGTTTTTACTTTAAAGAAGTTTCTGAACCTTCCTGTCTGGTCTATTTTTTTCTCAATGGTTATTATGTCTGAAAAGTATTTTTTTATGTCTGACAGGAAGTTAA
>NZ_ABHJ01000402.1:0-1318 GCF_000171895.1 Hydrogenivirga sp. 128-5-R1-1 | reverse complement strand
CAGTATCTTAAGAAATACCATGAACTATCTATGAATGTATCCATTGTGTCTGTTTCTCTTTTTGCAGGTTTTCCGCATTTTGGGCATTTTGTATTAACAAATTCTTCAACCTTTTCTAATGGATTTCCCATTCCTGTAAACTCTACATTTTCAGGAAGGACTACAGGAAGGTTTTCTTCAGGTACAGGTACTATACCACATTCATTGCAGTAAATAATAGGTATTGGAGTTCCCCAGTATCTTTGTCTTGAGATGTTCCAGTCTCTAAGTCTAAAGTTTATAGTTTTCTCTCCTATTCCTTTTTCTTCTAAATACTGGGTGATTTTCTCTTTAGCTTCTGATGATTTAAGACCATCAAAACTGTTTGAGTTTATTAAAATACCTTCTTCTGTATAAGCCTCTTTTTCATAGTCCCAATCGCCTTCTACAGGTTTTATTACTGGTTTTATAGGTACTGCGTACTTCTTTGCAAACTCGTGGTCTCTTTCATCATGGGCTGGGACTGCCATAATTGCCCCTGTCCCATATCCCCATAAGATATAATTTGCAGTCCATATAGGTATTTTCTCTCCTGTAATTGGGTGAACTGCATATCTTCCTGTAAATACTCCTTCTTTTTCTTCTACTATGTTTCTTTCTCTTGTTGACATTGTTGTGTATTTATTTACAAATCCGTTAACTTCATTTTCATACTCTGTTCCTTTTGCAAGCTCTAAAACAAGTGGATGTTCCGGTGCTAAAGCCATAAAAGTTATACCAAATATTGTGTCTGGTCTTGTTGTAAACACTTCTAAAACTGCTGTAGAGTTTTCAATAGGGAATTTAATAGTTGCTCCAATTGATTTTCCTATCCAGTTTTTCTGCATTGTTATTACTGCATCAGGCCATTTTCCTTCAAGCTCTTTTAAGTCATCAAGTAAAACTTCTGCATAATCTGTAATTTTTAAGTACCACGATGGAATTTCTTTTTGCACTACAGGTGTATCACATCTCCAGCATCTTCCTTCTATTACTTGTTCATTTGCAAGAACTGTTAAATCGTGTGGACACCAGTTAACAAAGGCAGATTTTCTATATGCTATTCCCTTTTCAAACATTTTTAAGAATATCCACTGGTTCCATTTATAGTAATCAGAATTGCAGGTTGCAATTTCCCTATCCCAGTCGTAAGAAAATCCAAGTCTTTTTAACTGCTTTTTCATATAATCTATATTTTCATAAGTCCATTTTGCAGGATGTATTTTACTTTTTATAGCTGCATTTTCAGCTGGCATCCCAAAAGCATCCCATCCCATAGGGTGCAGTGTATTTTTGCCTT
>NZ_ABHJ01000403.1:0-1316 GCF_000171895.1 Hydrogenivirga sp. 128-5-R1-1 | reverse complement strand
GTGCTTATGCTTTGCAAATAGCAGTAATAGCAAATAAAAATTTCCTGTTTCTAACTTAAACGAAAGTGAAATTAGAAAAGTATTTTTAAAGAAAAAAATGTTCATTAAAGATAAAAAGGTAATTCCTGTTAATTTAAAAAATAACTCTCAAATAAGACAGCTTTTCCAGAAATACATACTAAAAATGGATAATGAAGAATATAACCTTTACTGGAATGAAAAATATTTCAATGGTATAAAACCTCCTATTGTGATGTCGTCTCAGGAAGCTGTAATCAAATTTGTAAAAAATATAGATAATGCTATAGGTTATGTGGAGCTAAAAAAAGTAAAAAATAGAAAAGATATAAAGATTTTAAAAATCATAAATGTAGGTAAAAAAAATGGACACTGAAAAAAAGCCAAAAATACTTATTGTTGACGATGATGAAAGGAACAGACTTTTATTTAAAGTTATACTAAAAAAAGAAGGTTATGAGACAACAGAGGCTGAAAACGGAGAGGAAGGTATAAAAAAGGCTTTAGAGGAAAAACCAGATGTTATTTTAATGGATGTAATGATGCCTGTTATGGATGGCTTCACTGCAACAAAAAAACTAAAAAGTGATGACAGGACAAAGCATATACCGGTAATAATACTTACTGCTTTAAATGAAAGAGAAGAAAAATTAAAAGGAATAGAAAGTGGAGCTAATGACTTTTTAACAAAACCTGTTGATACAAAAGAACTGCTTTTAAGAATAAAAAATCATCTTCAAATAAAAGCATATCAAGATTTTTTATCAAATTACAACAAAATACTTGAAGAAGAGGTAAAAAAGAAAACAAAACAGCTTCAAGAAGCATTTAATGAACTTGATTATGCTTATAAGGACAGTATACAGAGACTTGCTAATTTAGCTGAGTTTAGAGACCCGGAAACAGGTGAGCATATTAAAAGGGTTAGTCTATATTGTAAATTAATAGCAGAAAAATTAAATATGGATGAAAATTTTATTGACCACATATTCTATGCATCAACAATGCACGATATTGGAAAAGTAGGTGTTCCTGATAACATTCTTTTGAAGCAGGGAAAGCTTACAGATGAAGAATGGGAAATAATGAAAAAACACACAATTTATGGATATAACATTTTAAAAGACTCAAAGTCAGAAATATTAAACATGGCTGCTGATATTGCTCTAAACCACCATGAAAAATGGGACGGCTCAGGTTATCCTTACGGAAAAAAAGGAGAGGAAATTCCTTTATCTGCCAGAATTATGGCAGTTGCAGATGTTTATGATGCATTAAGAAGTAATAGACCTTACAAA
>NZ_ABHJ01000404.1:0-1315 GCF_000171895.1 Hydrogenivirga sp. 128-5-R1-1 | reverse complement strand
ACCTTCTTATGTCCCCATCACTTAGTGTGCCCAATAAATGCAAATTCTCGTCTACTACTAACAGAACTTTTAAAGCACTTTCGTTTAATTTCTTTAGAGCGTCAATTATGGTTGATTTTTTATGTATTAATAATTTTTTTATATCTGTTCTTATTTCCATCACCATGTTTCAATACCTAACAGGAATATCAAAAAATTTTTTTTCCAAATTATCCAATTCAAAACTTTTTAAAATATTTTTTATTTTTCTCGCCGTATTTTTATTTTCGTAAGGATTATTAACATTTTTTAGTTTTTGCCGAAAATTTTGTGAAAATAGCTTATTTATAGACTTTTTTATACTTTCATAATCTGGTTTGCAGTCTATAATACTTTCAGCTCTTATTCTTCCTTTTTGTCTATCTCCTATATTAATTGTTCCTATTTTGAAAGAAGGGGCTTCAATAATACCACTTGAAGAATTTCCAACTACCGCATCCACAAACTGCATAGTGGATAAGTATAAAAGTTGTCCCATATTTGTAAAAACCACCGTTTTTTCTTTATTTTTGGAAGCATATTCATCAATTAGATAATTTATTTTTCTACCTTCTGTATCAGCGTTGGCTTTAGTAAAGATAAGTAATGTATCTTCTAATTCATCTAATGCTTTTAATAACTCTTTAAACTGATTTTCTGAACTTCCTTTCTTCAAAGTTTCCGGGTGAAATGTTATTAGTAAGTTTCTTTTTTTCAACTTTTTTCCTAACCTTTTTTCTACTTCTTCTTTACTAAGTAATTTTAGTTTTTTGATATTATCTATTCCCAAAGCACCGACATTAAATACTCTTTCAGGTTCTTCTCCAAGTTGTATAACTCTTTTTTTATATTCTTCTGTGGAAGTGAAATGAAGATATGATAGCTTTGTTATAGCATGTCTATAACCTTCATCTAAAACACCTAAAGTAGTTTCTCCTCCATATAAATGTGCTATTGGTATTTTTAGAGTAAAAGATGCTATTACAAAAGCTAATGCTTCAAATCTATCTCCTAATACTACTGTGATATCAGGTTTTAATCTTTCTAAAGCGTCGGTATAACCTATAACACCAAGACCAATAGACTTTGAAATACCAAAAGGTGTATCTGATGATAAAAGCATTTCTACTTTTTCATCTATGGTAAATCCATCTTTTTCTATCTCTTTATAAGTTAAACCAAATTCTGGTGATAGATGCATTCCTGAAGCAATTATTTGAAGCTCTAAATCCTTATCCTTTTTTATTTCATACATTAGAGGTTTTAAAAGTCCATATTCTGCCCTTGTCCCAGTAAA
>NZ_ABHJ01000405.1:0-1312 GCF_000171895.1 Hydrogenivirga sp. 128-5-R1-1 | reverse complement strand
CAGACAAAAGCAGCTCAAAAACTGGGGATATCAAGAAAACAACTTAGAACAAAGATGAAAAATTTCGGTCTGCTCCAAGCCTGATTGTCCCATTTGGGACAGTCCCTTTTTTATAAATTGTTCCGTTTGGGACAGAAATCTATCAGCCTGTCCTTTACATCTGAAAAATTCCTTAAACATCAATTACTTACCGGTTTAATCAATTTTGGCACATCTGTTGCTATTTAAAAGAAGAAAAAAGGAGGTTGTGCAGATGAAGTATCTATACCTGCTTTTATCAGGTATCCTGACAATATCTGTTTTTTCAACAGATTCCAAAGCTGGACAGATTCAGTTTGAGCATCCTGATGCAAAAGAAATCATGCTAAAAGATATTCCCCCGGGACCCAGACATTATGCAGTTCCGTCTAACTGTAAACTGGACAATCCTAAGTTCATTAAAAAGATGGCACCTATCGGTAAAAAGTTGTTTAACAACAAAAAAGCTGCAAACTGTGTTGCATGTCACTGTGCACCCGGTTCTGTAGGTTGTGGAAATATAGGACCAAACCTTGCCCATTACAAAAACACACTTATGAAGGCACCTTATCTTGGAGGACAGAAAAAGACAATCTCATGGCTTTATCAGAGAATAGCAGACTACAGAGTTCAAATTCCGCCTGAATATAAAAAGGAACCTTATTACAACATAATGACAGTTAATCTTACAACCGGAAAGCTTACATACGATGATGTATGTGCACTTGCTGCATTTATCCTCTCTCTGGAGTAAAAGATGAGAAAAGTGGTTCTTCTGTTTTTTTTAATGGCAGGGATTTCTTACGCAGATATAAAGTGGTTATCTCTGGAAGATGGATTTTCCAGAGCCCAAAAGGAGAAAAAGATAATTCTAATCTATATTTACTCCCCAAAATGCCATTACTGCAAAAAAATGGAAGCAACCACGTTTAAATCCTCTGAAGTGCAGGAAATAGTGAATAGATATTTTATTCCTGTGAAAGTCCGTAAGTGTAGTGAAGATGGGGCATTTGTAAAGGAAGAATACGGATATCTGGGAACTCCAACATTCCATTTTGTTAAACCTGACGGCACAAAAATAAAGAGTCTTTTTGGAGCATGGAGTAAAGAAGAGTTTCTAAAAATACTCAGATATTTCTACTCCGGAGCATACAAACAAAAATCCATGAATGAATTTTTTACAGAAGAAAAATAAAGGAGGTCAAAGATGAAAAGGAGAGATTTTCTTAAAGTGGCTGCTGCCACCGGAGCAGTTATACTGGTAAGTCCTTCGGTGATGGTGGATAGTTTCAGG
>NZ_ABHJ01000406.1:0-1309 GCF_000171895.1 Hydrogenivirga sp. 128-5-R1-1 | reverse complement strand
TTGAAGAAGTTGTAAACAACCATCCTGCTGAAGTTGAAAAATACAAAGCCGGAAATACTAAACTTTTAGGGTTCTTTGTTGGTCAGGTAATGAAAGCAACTAAAGGAAAGGCAAATCCAAAAATTGTTAATAAAATATTAAGTGAAATTTTAAACAGATAGACTTACCTACAGCTTAAAGCTGTAGGTTTTTAAATTTTAAATACAGGATTTTTTTAGATATACTTTTTCCAAATACTCAATAAACTGATTTTCATTGTTTATATCAAAAGAAGGCTCAAAATCATAATAGTCTGTAATAACTCCTTTTAGCTCTGGGTTGTCCTTTAACATCAATTCTCTGTTTTCATCTTTCCTTATAACTTCAAACTTGTCAAAACCTTTATACCATTTAAAACCCTCAAGAATTATTAAATCTGCAGATTTGTCTGCAAATTTCTCAACTATTTCAAAAGGTGTTAGCTCGTTTTTTGTTTTGTTAAAGGTTGTTATTTTATTTGGAGAGACTAAAACAACCTGGTCAGCCCCTGCCTGCTGGAATTTCCAGCTGTCTTTTCCTTCTGTATCTGTTTTTGCCTTTCCTTTAGGGTCATGTTTTACGGCAACAATTTTATAACCTTTTTCTTTAAGTTTTTTTATAACTTTTTCAATAAATGTGGTCTTACCACTGTTATGGGCACCTACTATTCCTATTATTTTCATTGTTCTCCTGCAAATTTTTTGTAAAGTTTTAAAGGCTCAAGCCTGTATTCATTATCAATAGTGTATATTTTAACAAAATCAAAAATGTTTACATAAAAAACTTCATTTTTTTTATCAAATTTTACATTTTTAATAGAAGTTTTAGTGTTAAATAAAACTTTAAATTCTTCTGTAATACTATCTTCCATGGGTATTATGATGTCCCTTATTATATCTTCAATAAATGATGGAAATTCAAAAGTTGTTTTTTCTTCACAAAGTTTTTTGTCATAAGATGAGTAAGTTCTGCATACAAAAGGTCTTGCTTCATAAACACTGCATAAGTTAGTTATTAAAAATGGGCAGGGTGTATTTTCATCATATTCATCTTTAAATTTCTCAAGTTTTTGTGCTATCTCCTTCTTTTTAGAATTATCAAGTTTATTTAAAGCTTTTAAAAATAAAAAAAGCTCTGCTAAGTTAACTTTACCTGCCAGCCGTAGCAGCAGTAAGCACATCCTTTTCACAGGCGAGTCCCTTTTGAGCTTCTACGTTTTCTGAAACATTTTTATGAATATTTATCTGATACTCCTCATATCCTTTAAATCTGGGGATTGTTAACTATATAA
>NZ_ABHJ01000407.1:0-1309 GCF_000171895.1 Hydrogenivirga sp. 128-5-R1-1 | reverse complement strand
CTCTTGTTGAGGCAAAGTTGTTGTTAAGTTGTCATTCAGTTGATTTTCCTGTCTTTTTTTAGCCATTTTTAACACCTCTTGTTAATTTTATATAGCTTTCAATTAAGCTTATTAATGTAAATGTGTATTTTCTTGGATTGTGGTTTTTCTCTACTGGAACTAATAAACCTTCATAAACTAATTCATATACCCACTGCCTTGATTTACCGAACAGCTTTTGAATATCCTCAACTGTGTAAAATGGTTTTTCCCCTATTGTTTTTGTTATAATTTCTTTAGCAATATCAAACTCGCTTTTCATCTTATCCCCCAAAAAATCTTGTTTTTATTTTGAATGAAAGGGCTGAAGGTTTCAATTTTCAAAAGTTTAGACATCACATGTCAAAAATTAGTACATGAAAGGCAAAAAAATATGTTATGAATGCTAAAAATTTAAGGCAGGTAATACCAAAAAAGTTTATTTCAAACTGGAAAATGAGTAAGAAATGGTAATATTTTTAAAAGGCTTAAGTTATTTTTAAGATATTCCTAATCTATCTTAATTTATATATAGATAGAAAAAGGTTTAAAAAGGTCAATTCTTTTAAGTTCTAACTTAAAATCCCTTGGCCGAAAGGCCGTGGGGGTTCGGTTCCCCCCTCTCGCACCACTGAATTAAAGGTTTCACAAAATTTCTCATTTTTCTCTATTTGCAAATTTTCATCAAAAAACTCACAATTTGGTGGACATACGGGGGACAAAGATAGACCGGTAATTAGATTTAATTATCCCTTAAATAAACGGGTTCTACTGTGAATGGATTTTCTTTATTGTTTTGCTTAAAGGCAAAAAATGCTCCTGCCAATGAAAGAGATTCAGTAAGCTTTTCTGCATTTTTCAAATTCAGATTTTTCTCCACAACTAAATCTACGTTTTTTAAAAAACTTTCCAATTCTTTTCTTTTTATAAGTAAGTTTTCTGTTAAAGGTTGAATATTACCATTTTTTGATAAAAACTTTCGCAAATAAACTTCTCCTTTACCAGCATATACTGCAGATAAAATAGTTCCTGAAAAATATTTGTATTTATAAGCCATTGCATATAAACTTTCATAAGTATATAAAGGAATATTCATTGCGTAAGATAATACTTTAGCAGTAGTTATACCGATTCTAAGACCTGTATAAGTCCCTGGACCCTTATTTACAACAACAGCCTTTAGGTCATTTTTACTAATAGAATATTTTTTAAAAATTTCATCAATTTTTTGAATAAGTATTTCAGAAAAAGGTTTAGGTTTTTTATAGTTTAAAAACACAATAGGTTCTTT
>NZ_ABHJ01000408.1:0-1307 GCF_000171895.1 Hydrogenivirga sp. 128-5-R1-1 | reverse complement strand
CTTATATTTATCAGTGTTTAGAGGAAATAGACCCATATATTACAGTTCATTTCAATTGGAAGTTTATCTCTTAATTGGTTATTTTAAATTTCTTCTTTTAACATAATTCCTAACAGTATGATAATGAACTCCAAGAATTTTAGCTATACTTGCAATAGATACACCTTTATCAAGAAGTTCTTTTATATACTCTTTTTTATCATCAAGTTTTGAGCTGTAAGACCCTTTAGGACGACCTAATTTTTTACCTTCTGCCTTTCGTTTAGCAAGAGCTTCTTTTGTTCTTTGGCTGATTAATTCCCTTTCTATTTCACTTGCTAAAGAAAAAGCAAAAGTAAGGACCTTACTCTGTATATTATCTTTTAGTTCGTAATTACCCTTTACCACATAAACATTTACTCCCTTTCGTAGTAGTATGGATAGGAGTTCCATAATTTCAAGCATAGACCTGCCAAGTCTGGATAGTTCAGCAACAATAAGGTTATCTCCTGATTGCAGATTATCAATAAGGTCTTTTAGTTTTCTGTTTTTCCAAGATATACGACCACTTACAGCTTCTTCTATAAACTCTACATTTCCAAGTTTTTTATTATTTGCATATTGAAGTATTGCAAACTTTTGATTTTCTAAATCTTGTTTATTTGTTGATACTCTTATGTATGCGTATGTTTTAGGCATTTGATAAAAACTATTTTTTTATTCTTTTTCTGAATTTGATTCTCTAATTACTTTTTCAACGAAATCCACCGGAACATTTAAAATATCTGCTATTTGTTCAGGGG
Source organism: Hydrogenivirga sp. 128-5-R1-1 (assembly GCF_000171895.1). Taxonomy (NCBI): domain Bacteria; kingdom Pseudomonadati; phylum Aquificota; class Aquificia; order Aquificales; family Aquificaceae; genus Hydrogenivirga; species Hydrogenivirga sp. 128-5-R1-1. The sequence continues at coordinate 525 of NZ_ABHJ01000408.1, read as the reverse complement.
ATAAATTTAACTTTTTGTATAAATTTAAAACATCTTCTTTTTTTGTTTCCTCTTTCCCTTTCTTAAAGAAAGGGTCATTTCTTATCATTTCTTCAGTTATAGTCAAAGGCATATCTCTTTCCTCCATAATTAAGGTTAGCTTTTCTTTTAATTTAGGTCTATAGTTTAATGCTATCAATAGCTTTCTAATATAATCTGCTCTTTGTTTTTCTGGTAGCTTTAAAAGTTCGTCAATAAGTGAAAATATATATTTTTCAAAATCTTTAACCTTACATAAAACTGCAAGTATTTTATCTTCTAAATTATCACTTTCTAAAAGTTCTTTACACTCTATTTCTTTTATATCCTTTAGTTCATAGTTAAATTTTAACTTATCTGTTTCTAAAAAATTTGGCATATTGGGTTTTCCATCTCCTACATATAAAACCATTTGTTTAATTGGTTTATTTGGATACCTTTGTTTTAACAGCAAATAATACTCAAGCATTCTAAAGGGCATATTTTTATCGTTTTGTGTTTGAAGCT
>NZ_ABHJ01000409.1:0-1299 GCF_000171895.1 Hydrogenivirga sp. 128-5-R1-1 | reverse complement strand
GAGTAAATCTCTCTGTACTCCTTCCCTTGAAACATCAGGACCTGAACCTGAAGATTTACCAGCCACTTTATCTATTTCATCTATAAAAACAATACCTAAATTCTCAGCCCTTCTAATTGCTTCTGATGCAACTTCATCCATATCTATAAGTTTTTCTGCTTCTTGCTGTTTTAAATACTTAAAGGCATCCTTAACAGTCATTTTTCTTCTTTTTTTCTTTGAAGGTGCCAAACTTGAGAATAAATCTTTAAGCTGATTTTCTATATCTTCCATTCCAGGTGCTATTACACCGCCAACAACTGTAGGTTTTTCTTCAACTTCTATTTCCACAATTCTATCATCAAGCTTACCTTCCCTTAACATTTCTCTAAATTTTTCTCTGGCCGGAGATTCTTCTGTTTCATTTTCTTCAATATTTGAGAATCTTCTGATTTTTCTTGGAACTAAATAATCAAGTATTTTTTCTTCAGCAAGTTTTTTAGCTTTTTCCTCAACTTCAGCCATCTTTTCTTCTTTCACCATTTTAAAAGAGCTTTCTGCAAGTTCTCTTATAATAGCCTCAACATCTCTACCTACATATCCGACTTCTGTAAATTTTGTTGCTTCAACTTTTATAAATGGTGCTTTTACAAGGTTAGCAAGCCTTCTTGCTATCTCTGTTTTACCTACACCTGTTGGTCCAATCATAAGTATATTCTTAGGAACAACTTCATCCCTTAAATCTTCTGGAAGTTGTTGCCTTCTCCATCTATTCCTGAGAGCTATTGCTACAGATTTTTTAGCTTCATATTGACCAATAACGTATTTATTTAATTCTTCAACTATTTGCTTTGGTGTAAACTCTTCCAACTATTACCTCCTAAAATAAAAATGAACTATTTAATATTAAGTGTCAATATTCAAATTATCTAATTTATTCAAATATGAAGCATTTACAAATGATTCAAAAAGTGGATGGGGTGCAAAAGGTTTGCTTTTAAACTCAGGATGAAACTGGCAGCCAATAAACCATCTGTGATTTGGAAGTTCAATTATTTCTGGAAGTCTTTTTGTGATATATTCACCAGAAACAATAAGACCTTTTTCTTCTAATAAAGGTCTAAAATCAGGGTTAAACTCATATCTGTGTCTATGTCTTTCATAAATTTCCTTTTTATTGTATATTTCGTATGCCTTTGTTCCCTCTTTTATAGTACATTTATAAGCACCAAGTCTCATTGTACCGCCCTTATCTTCAAGTTCTTTTTGTTCTGGCATTAAATCAATAACTGGATAAGGGGTTTCTGGGTCAAACTCTGT
>NZ_ABHJ01000410.1:0-1298 GCF_000171895.1 Hydrogenivirga sp. 128-5-R1-1 | reverse complement strand
CAAGACTAAGTGGAGATGAATTTGGTATAACTGTTGAATATGAAAACCAACAGCAGTTAAATCAATTTATTAAAAATATTAAACTGCTATTTAAAAACGAATTTGTAATTAATAACTTACCTATGTCATTGTCCATAAGTATAGGTATAGCATTACATCCTGAACATGGAGACGATGCTTTTGAACTGTTAAAGCATGCTGACTCTGCCCTTTACAAAGCCAAAAAAGAAGGGAAAAATAGATATATAATATTTAACAAAGAGTTTGAGGAAGAACTAAAAGAAAAAATAGAACTTGAACAAAGTATTAGAGAAGCTTTAGGAAAAGAAGAATTCTTCTTTGTTTATCAACCTATAATAGATTTAAACACTAATAATATCGTTGGAGCCGAAGCTCTTATAAGATGGCAGTCTGAAAAACTTGGTTTTGTATCTCCTGCAAAATTTATACCTCTTGCCGAGGAATCAGATTTAATACTTGAAATTGATGAATACGTGCTTAGAAAGAACCTTGAATTTGTTGAAAAATTAATGAGGGGAAATATAAATCATTTAAATATTGCCTTAAACTTCTCCGCAAAGTTTTTCAGAAAAGGATTGGTTTATAAAAAACTGAGTGAAATTATAAAAGATAAGAACATTTGTAGATGTATAGAACTTGAAATAACCGAAAGAGAAATTATGCAAGATGTAGAGGAAAATTTAAAAACATTAAATTTATTAAAATCTATGGGATTTAAAATCTCTATAGATGATTTTGGAACAGGATATTCTTCACTCTCATATTTAAAAAAACTTCCAATAGATTTATTAAAAATTGATATATCATTTATTAGAGACATTCCAGAAGACATGAATGATGTGGTTATAACAAAAACAATAATAAATATGGCACACAACTTAGGACTAAAAACTATTGCTGAAGGGATTGAAAGAGAAGAACAGCTTTATTTCCTTAAAGACGAAGGCTGTGATTATGGACAGGGTTATTATTTCTCAAAACCATTACCTGAAAAAGAATTTATAGAACTTATTAAAAAAGGTGGATTAGATGCATAAAGTAATCATAATTTTCCTTTTTACTTTTTGTTTTTGTTATGCAAACTTTTCACCAGAAGAAATTATAAGAAAATACCATATTAATCCAGAAGAAAAAACATCTTATCAATGGATAGAACTTTTTAAAAATAAAAGCTGGCTGAAAAAATATAACTTAGATAAACTTCCAAAAGAAGAACTAAATGAGCTGTTGGATTATCTGGTAGAAAATGCTGCTGATGCAGATAGAGCCACACTACC
>NZ_ABHJ01000411.1:0-1297 GCF_000171895.1 Hydrogenivirga sp. 128-5-R1-1 | reverse complement strand
CTGTAGATACAATTTCTTCTCCGTCAATTTTTAATTTTACTGTTGCTGTGGGTATTGCTTTATTTCCACTTACAATTTGAAACTGAAGCAGTTTGACTTCTTCATAAGATTTAAACAATTCATCAAATAGAAGTGCCTCAATATCTTCATCAAATACTTCTTTTTTCTTGTCTGCAAGCTCTTTAAATTTAGCAAAAAGTTTATCAATTTCTTCTTCTGATAGGTTTTTATATCCAAGCTCTTCAAGCCTTGTTTTAAATGCATGTCTTCCTGAATGTTTTCCGAGAACTATTTTAGAAGATGGAACTCCAACATCTTCTGCTTTCATTATTTCATAAGTTTCCCTTTTGGCAAGTAGCCCGTGCTGATGTATTCCAGCTTCATGTGCAAACGCGTTGTCTCCAACTATTGCCTTATTTGGTTGTACAAAACTGCCAGTTAATCTACAGAGCAGTCTGCTTGTTCTGTATATTTCTTTTGTATTTATATCTGTGTAAACGTCTTTAAAGTAATCTTTTCTAACTTTTATTGCCATTACAACTTCTTCAAGGGCAGCATTTCCTGCTCTTTCTCCAATTCCGTTTATAGTGGAATGAACCTGACCAGCTCCATTTTTAACAGCTGTTAATGAATTAGCAACTGCAAGTCCCAAATCGTTATGGCAGTGAACACTTATGACAGCTTTATCTATATTTGGAACGTTATTTAAAATGTCAGAAATTAACTGTCCAAACTCTTCAGGAACTGCATATCCTACAGTATCAGGCACATTTATAGTTTTTGCTCCTGCAGCTATAACTGCTTCAAAAATTCTATATAAAAACTCTCTTTCAGACCGTACAGCATCTTCTGCTGAAAATTCAACATCATCTGTAAAATTTCTTGCAAACTGAACAGCATCTACAGCTCTTTCTAAAACCTGCTCTGGAGTCATTCTCAGTTTGTATTCCATATGAATAGGGGAAGTTGCTATAAATGTATGTATTCTTTTTCTTTCTGCAGGAGCTAAAGCCTCTCCTGCCCTTTCTATATCAGAGTGAAGAGCTCTTGCAAGTGAACAAACTGTAGAATTTTTTACCTCTTTTGCCACTTCATTTACGGCTTCAAAATCACCTTTTGAAGCAGCTGCAAAACCTGCTTCTATAACATCTACACCTAATTTTTCAAGTTGTTTTGCCATTCTAACCTTTTCTTCAACTGTCATTGAAAAACCAGGTGCCTGTTCTCCATCTCTCAAGGTAGTATCAAATATAATTAATTTCCTCATTATTTCCTCCGGTTTCTTATCAGTAATAAT
>NZ_ABHJ01000412.1:0-1296 GCF_000171895.1 Hydrogenivirga sp. 128-5-R1-1 | reverse complement strand
CACACTGTAGACGGTGCATTTATAACGGCTGGAATTTTTGCAATGGGAGTACTTGCATTTTATTTAATTAAAAGAAGATATGTTGAAATGGCAAAAACAGGATTCAAATTTGCTGCCACTTTTACTGTAATAGCAACAATAGCGCAGGTAATAATTGGAGATTTACATGGTTATGAAGTTGCTCATCAACAGCCTTTAAAACTTGCAATGGTAGAAGGTAAATTTGAAACTGAAAAATGTGCATCGCTGGATTTATTTGGAATTATTGACCAGGAAAATAAACAATCAAGAATGCTTTTAAAAATTCCATGTCTTTTAAGTTTTCTTTCATATCACGATTTTAACGCTGAAGTTAAAGGTATAGATGAACTTATAAATGATTATCAAAACAAATCAAAAGAGTATGCAAATTTAATACCTGTACTGGAGCAAAAACTTCAGCAGGCACAAACTCCTGAAGAAAAGCAAAAAATTAAAGACCAGCTTGCAGAAGCAAAAGTTAAAGCTCACGCTTTTAACATTAAATATGAAGACCTTCCTTCAATACCTCTTGTATTTACAACATTCCACTTAATGGTTTATTTAGGATTTTACTTTGTCTTAATTGCACTTTTAGCGTGGTGGTTTGCAAAAAAAGGAACTCTTGAAAAACATAAAGGGTTTTTATGGCTACTGGTTCTTTCAATCCCTCTTCCGTATATGGCTAATCTACTTGGGTGGATGTCTGCAGAGGTTGGAAGACAGCCGTGGATAGTATTTGGAATGCTTTTAACAAGGGATGGTGTATCTTTTGTTCCTGCTTCACAGGTTGCCCTTTCTATAGCAGTATTTACAACTATTTACACAATATTTTTCATCGTATTTTTATACCTTATTTTTAAAACTATTGGAAAAGGACCAAATATTACTACTGCTAAAGAAGAATCTGTACCTCCAGTAAATCCAAACCCTGCTTTTACAACAAATTTTTCAAAAAGTGAGGAGGTGAAGTAATTATGCCTATGGAGATGTTTACAACTTTGAATGGAATCTGGTTTTTATTAGCTGGAATATTTTTAATAGGTTATTCACTTACAGATGGATTTGATTTAGGTTCAGGAATACTTCATATTTTTGCGAAAGACGAAAACACAAGAATTACATATATGAATGCTGTAGGTCCTGTATGGGATGGAATGAAGTCTGGCTTATTGCTGGAGGAGTATGCTTTTCGCAGCCTTTCCTGTTGTGTATGCTGTATCTTTCAGTGCTTTTATCTGCAATGTTATAGTTTTATGGGCATTAATACTTAGGGCA
>NZ_ABHJ01000413.1:0-1291 GCF_000171895.1 Hydrogenivirga sp. 128-5-R1-1 | reverse complement strand
ATTAAAAATCCACTGGCAGCTATTGCAGCTTCAGCTTTTGCAATTAAGAAAAGGGCGAAGACTCTTAATGATAACAGAATAATCCAGCTTTCTGAGAAAATAGAAAAAAATAGTCAAAGGGCGTCAGATATTATCACAAGATTATTAAACTATGCCAAGCCTTCTTATTACAAAATAGAAAAGGTGGATTTAAGGGAAATTCTACTCTCCGCTCTTGACCTTGCCTTGCCTGAAAATTTAAAAAGAAAAGTAAAAATCAGCAAAAGATTAAACAAAAACATCTATACCTATGGAGATGCAACTGCGCTTCAGAGAGTATTTATCAACCTGTTAATGAACTCAATAGAAGCGATGAACAATGAAGGAAAAATAGATATAAAACTCAGTAAAAATGAACATTATGCCGTTATATCTATAAAGGATTACGGTCCTGGAATTCCCGAAGATATGATAGAACATATATTTGACCCATTTTTTACCACAAAAGAAAAAGGAACAGGTCTTGGTCTTTCTGTTGTAAGTAAAATAATTAAAGACCATAGAGGAGAGATTGAAGTAAGAAGTCAGGAAAATGAAGGAACAGAATTTATTGTAAAACTACCTTTGGCAGAGGACTAATATGGAAAAGGGTAAAATTCTTCTGGTAGATGATGAAGAAGATATTCTTACTTCATTTCAGATAATATTAGAAGACGAAGGCTATTCTGTAGATACTGCAAACAGTGCTGTGGAAGGACTGGAAAAAGCAAAGCAGGAATTATATGACCTGATTATATCTGATATGCGTATGCCTGAAATGACAGGGGAGGAATTTTTAAAAAAACTCCGAACTTTTAATAAAATAACAAGTTTTATTGTAATGACAGCTTATGGCACTATACAGAATGCTGTTGAATGTATGAAGGAAGGAGCGTTTCACTATCTTACAAAACCTGTTGATTTTAATGACCCATCTGTTTGGAAATTAATACAGGAAGCTGTTGAAAAAGCCCAGATTCTTAAAGAAAATCAAAGGCTTAAAGAAGAGCTTGAAGTTGTTAAAGCCGAGGTTGATTTTATCATTACAAGAAATCCATTAATGCAAAATATAATTGAGTTTATTAAAAAGATAGCTTTGTTTGATAATACTGTTTTGATTTATGGTGAAAGTGGCGTAGGAAAAGAGCTTGTAGCAAAAGCTATTCATAAACTTAGTCCCAGAAAGGACAAGCCATTTATCCCTGTAAACTGTGCAAATATATCACCTGAGCTTATGGAAGCTGAATTTTTCGGATATAAAAAAGGTGCATTA
>NZ_ABHJ01000414.1:0-1289 GCF_000171895.1 Hydrogenivirga sp. 128-5-R1-1 | reverse complement strand
AAGAAGAGGTAAAACAAACTCCAGAAATAAAGGAACAGAAAGTTTCAAAGAAAGAAGAAAAAACAAAAAGTGTACAGCCCCAACAAAAGAAAAAAAGTGAAAAAAAAGAAGATGTTATCAGAGTTGACGTAGAAAGGGTTGAAGCTCTTATGAATCTTGTTGGAGAGCTTGTTTTAGACAGAAATAGAATTGTGAAACTTGCTTCTTCACTGGAACAAAAAGAGGAACCTCTCGTTGAGGAACTTGTAGAATCTATTACAGGTATGAGCAGAACTGTTAGTGATTTACAAGATGCTGTAATGAAGCTCAGAATGCAGCCTGTCAAAAAGATATTTAGCAAATTCCCAAGAGTTGTTAGAGACCTTGCTAAGAAATTAAATAAGAAAGTTCAGCTGATTTTAGAAGGTGAAGATACAGAAATTGATAGAAGTATATTAGATAAACTTGAAGACCCATTAATTCACCTTGTTAGAAATGCTATAGACCACGGAATAGAACCTCCTGAAGAAAGAATAAGAGCAGGAAAACCAGAAGTTGGGACGGTCAAACTTGGAGCTTATCAAGAGGGAGACAGAATAATTATTTACATAGAAGATGATGGTAAAGGAATAGACCCTGAAAAAGTAAAGAAAAAGGCTATAGAAAAGGGATTAATAACTCCTGAGCAGGCAGAAAATATGTCAGATAAGGAAGCCTTTGAGCTTATATTTATGCCGGGCTTTTCTACGGCAGAAAAGGTTAGCGATGTTTCTGGACGTGGAGTAGGAATGGATGTTGTAGCCTCTACAATACATTCTCTTAGAGGAAATATAGAGATAGACAGTCAACTTGGACAGGGAACAAAAATAGTTATGAAACTTCCTCTTACAGTAGCAATTATTAGAACGTTGATGGTGGCAGTTAACGATAGAATTTTCGCAATCCCTCTCTTTTCTGTTGTGGAAATTGTAAAATACAGACCTGAGAATGTTAAAAAAGTAGGACATTTTAAATCCTTAATGCTTAGAGACGAAGTGTTTTTACTGTTTACGTTAAATGAATTATTTGAAATAGAAGATGAGAAAGAAAAGCGTTATGTTGTAATAGTAAAAGTTGGAGAAAAGAATATTGCAATAGCTGTTGAAGAAATGTTTGGAGAAGAAGAAATTGTAATAAAACCACTTGGGGAACTTTTGGAAGATGTTAAAGGAGTAGCAGGGGCTACAATAACAGGTGATGGTAAAGTGGTTTTAATTGTAGACCCAAATTCTTTAATACAGGACATAAAAACTAATATAGTAGGGGTAATT
>NZ_ABHJ01000415.1:0-1285 GCF_000171895.1 Hydrogenivirga sp. 128-5-R1-1 | reverse complement strand
AATTCAGACCGGAATTTGGAGCAAGGTCTATCAAAAGAGCACTGCAATCACTGGTGGAAGACCTGCTGGCAGAAGAGATACTGAAAGGCAAACTACCACCTGGTTCAGTGGCAGAAGTGATAGTGAAAAAAGACGGTTCAGTTGGTATAAAAGTGAAAAAACAAAAACAAACCAAGAAAAAAGAAAAAGAAGTAGCAACCACATAAATGTAATAGGGGGATTAATCCCCCTTTTTTTTATTCTATTTATTTTATTCTCTCCTATCTCAATCAAAGCACAGGAGAATAATCAAAACCTTAAAGCAGGCAGTCTTGCTGAAGAAGTAAACAAAATATACCGACTAAGAAAAGTAGAAATCAAAGGTCTTAAATATGTTAATCCTCAGCTTATATATCCTTTGATTACTATTGGTAAAGGTGCAATAGTTACAAGGGATAATGTTGCTCAAATCATAAGAGACCTTTATAAACTGGGATATTTCCAAGATATAGAGGCATACACAAGATACACAGAAAACGGAATTGACCTAATATTTGTATTTAAAGAACTTCCTGTTGTCCAAAAAATAGAGTTTGAAGGTAATGAAGAAATTTCAGATGAAGACTTGCTGCAAGTTTTGGGTATAATGACCAAAGAAAGAACAGAATCAGGTATGATGCTTCCCTTTTCAACGATAGGTCCTGAACTTGCAGATAAACTAGCCTCTATTCGTAGAGGTTTAGGAAGAGTATTCTCCCCTGATGAAATTAACAAAATGATTCAGGCTATTAAGAAAAAATATGAAAAAGAAGGTTTTTACAACGTAAAAGTATCTTACTACTTTAAGGGCTCAACCCTTGTATTTAAGATAGATGAAGGCCAGAGAGCATACATAGCAAAAATAGATATAGTAGGCAATAAACAACTGGAAGATGATGAGATTAAAGATGTTATGGAAACCAAAGAGCGTAGTATCTGGAAACTTAGATTTCATCCCCGTCTCCAGAAAGATGTTCTTCTTGAGGATATAGAAAGAATTAGGGATTTATATATCAAAAAAGGATTTTTTGAGGTTCAGATTGATAAACCGGAGATTAAACTGAAAAACGGAGAAGAATATTACATAACAATAAAAATACATGAAGGACCTAGATACAGACTTTCTGGAATTGAATTTAAAAATAATAATTACTATACAGATGAAGAGCTGATTAAAAAATTCAAAGATGATATAAAAATCGGGGATTATTACAACGGCGAAATTATAGAAAGAATTAAAAAAGAAGTAACAAATAAATACACAGAC
>NZ_ABHJ01000416.1:0-1285 GCF_000171895.1 Hydrogenivirga sp. 128-5-R1-1 | reverse complement strand
ATATCTTCAGGTAATGTATTTTTATCAATCACTAAAGAATGATACCTTACAGCTTCAAAAGGATTTGGTATCCCTTTAAATAATCCTTTCTCATTATGATAAATCATTGATGTTTTTCCATGCATAAGACATTTTGCTTTTACTATTTTTGCTCCAAAAGCAGCTCCTATTGACTGATGACCAAGACAAACTCCAAGAATTGGATAGATACCTTTAAATTCTTTTATAACATCAATAGAAATACCAGCTTCACTTGGACTGCATGGTCCCGGAGAAATAACAATAGCATCTATATCATCTTTATTTTTTATTTCATCAATTGAAATTTTATCATTTCTTACAACTTCAACATCTACCCCAAGTTCATACAAATACTGAACAATGTTGTATGTAAAAGAATCGTAATTATCAATCATTAATATTTTCATGAAATTCTCCTTAAATATCTTTAAAATAATATTTTAAATCATATTGCCAAAATTTTATATTTGTTTATATTTATAATCCTAAATCTAAAATTTCAAGTTTGCCGAATGCAAACAAGGTTTTGAGGTATTATGGCTATAGCCCCAGAAAGTATAGATGAGATAAAATCACAGGTTAATGTGTATGATGTAATTTCTCAATATCTGCCCTTAGAAAAAGTTGGCAGCTCATACAGGGCTTTATGTCCATTTCATCCGGAAAAAACACCTTCCTTTTATGTTTCTCCTCAAAAAAATATATGGAAATGTTTCGGATGCGGGAAAAGTGGCAGTGCAATAACTTTTGTAATGGAATATGAAGGATTATCCTTCAGTGAAGCCTTAATTAAGATAGCAGAAAAACAAGGTATTAAGTTGAAATTCATAGGGAAAGACAAATTTCAAGAAAACAAAAAGTATTACCAGCTTTTAGAATTAGTATCAAAATTTTACCAACAGCAGTTAAGAACATCTCCAAAAGCCAGAAAATACCTTTCAGAAAGGAACATACTTCCATCAACAATAGATAAATTTAATATAGGATACTCTCCAGAAGACGACTCTTTTATAAAATGGATAGAAAAAAACAATATAAATAAAGAAGATTTAGTAAAAATCGGTGTCATTTCTTCTGTAGAAAGTAAAAAGGATAAATTTAGTGGAAGAATAATTTTTCCTATTAAAAATCTGCAAGGAAAGATTGTAGGATTTGGAGGAAGAAGCATTGAACCTCATAAATCACCTAAATATCTCAACTCACCTGAAACTCAAATTTATAAAAAAAGTGAAATACTGTATGGACTATATGAAAGTAAAGATTA
>NZ_ABHJ01000417.1:0-1283 GCF_000171895.1 Hydrogenivirga sp. 128-5-R1-1 | reverse complement strand
GTAGTTAATATTCCTTTAAAAAATACGAATGTAAGCAATAAAAAATATTACATTATGTATTTTGCAACTATGCCAAGCTTAAAGGAAATAGAAAAAATAAAACATAAATATGAAAAAATCTTAGATAAAAAATTTTATGTTTTAAAGGTAAAAGATGGCAAATATTATGCAGTTGCATTACTTTATACTGACAAAGAAAAGGCTAAAAAAGATTTAAACAAATTTAGAAATATTTTAAGGAAAAAAGATATATTTTTTACTGGAAAACCTTACAAGATTGATATTGTAGAATATTAAATTACTTTTACTGCAAAATCAAAAAGTTTTTTATAGTCGTTTTTTACGTGGAAAGTTAAATATTTTCTTATATAAAAGCTTTCAAGATTTAAATTTATATCATCTGGAACTGTATAAATCCCTCTACCACCCTGCATAGAGTGTATTTTAAATTTAGCCCCTCTATGAATTTTTAAAATTTGCTTTTTATTAATGTTTATTATCTTTCCGTTTATTTTTGCAGTAATCACTGGATTTTTTATCTTTAAATAATTTTTTATATTTTTTAGTACATAAGAAAAACCGGGCTCAATTTCAATATTATAAATCTTGAAAAACTCCTCAAGCATGTAAAAGTGAGTTTTTATCTTTTCTTTTACAGATGGGAGTTGTTTTGATGCTTCAAGACAAAAAGCCGGAATATTATTTTTCAAGCACCAGCCGGTTAGAGCCTTCCTTTGTTCTTTATGTTTATCTGAACTAAATGTCTGTGTGTTGTATACAGGTATTTTGTATTTTCTTTTTGTTATTTTTTTATTTGCATTTTGTGATACGAACTTAGCTATTTTAAAAAGTGGAAAATTTTTATATTGAATTTCATCTATTACTATACACTGACCCCATCTATTTGGATTTAAAATGTGAAATCCGTATCCATCATGTAAAGAAAGCACAACATCTGGTCTAAAAGTCAAAATAAGCTGTTTTAAATTTTCTACAAATTTATAATCTGGGTCTTTTTTACTTATGTGTTTGAATTTTCTATTCATATCCCCATTGTATCCTCTAACATCTGCGATTACAGATGTAAAATTACTTCTTGGTACGACTATAAGTGTCCCTTTTTTTACTTCTAAATCCGCTAATATATCGGCTGCTTTATATGCACCAATTTCATTACCGTGTATTCCACCTATAATTAAAACCCTACCTCCTTTTTCTTTTCCTTTCTTTACAAAGTATTCAAAAGGCTTTTCTGGAAGTACTATACGAACTTTATTGTTAAT
>NZ_ABHJ01000418.1:0-1283 GCF_000171895.1 Hydrogenivirga sp. 128-5-R1-1 | reverse complement strand
ACAGCGTTTGGAGCAGAATATCCAAGTCCACATATTGAGCCAACAGGAATGTTTTTTCCTAAATGCTCTAAAAGCTGTATGTCTTTTTCTGTTGCTGTACCTTCCTGAAATTTTTTTATAATGTTAAACTGCTCGTAAGTTCCAACCCTACAAGGTGTACATTTCCCACAGCTTTCATGATGGAAAAAATTTGTTATGACTATAAGAGAGTCAATTATACAGTCATTTTCATTCAAAACTATAGTTGTACCTGTTCCACCAAATCCTCTTGGAGAGTAATCCATAGGTATGTCAAACTCATTTTTATGATAAACTCCCAGAGCCCCTGCAAAAACAGCTTTAGGTTTTCCTACAGCTCCGCCTGCCATTTCTATAAGCTCGTAAAGTGTAATGTCCATAGTTGATTCATAAACACCAGGGCGTTTTACTCTACCACTTACAGGGAAAAGTTTTGGACCATAATATCCTGCCGGACCTATATTCATAAAATACTGTTCGTAAGTTATTATAATTGGTATGTTAGACAATGTTTCCACGTTGTTAACGACTGTAGGTCTGCCGAATAATCCAACCTGTGGAGGATATGGAGGTTTAAGCCTTGGATGTCCTCTTTTTCCTTCTAAACTTTCTATAAGAGCTGTTTCTTCACCACATATGTAAGCTCCAGCCCCTCTGTAAACGTATAAATCAAAAGAAAAATCTGAACCAAGTATATTTTTACCTAAATATCCTCTTTCGTAGGCTTCGTTTATTGCATTTTCAAGTATCATGTATCCGGCAGGATATTCTCCTCTTATATAAATAAATCCTTTCTCAGCTCCAATTGCATAGGCAGATATAATCATTCCCTCTATGAGAAGATGAGGGTCTCTTTCTATTATAATTCTGTCTTTGAAAGTTCCAGGCTCTGATTCATCTGCGTTGCATATTAAATATCTTGGTTTTGGATTTGATACTACAAATCTCCACTTTCTTCCTGTTGGAAAACCAGCACCACCTCTTCCTCTTAAAGTACTTTCTTCCACTAAATCTATAATTTCTTCTGGAGTAAATTTATTTAGGGCTTTTTTCAAAGCCGAATATCCACCGGTTGTTTCATACTCTTCTATATCAACTGTTCTATTTTCTTTTGCCCTTTTTAAAAGCAGGTTTATATCACTATTCACATAAATTTCTGGAAGATTAGGAATTTTTTCTCTTATATTCATCAGTCATACCTTTCAAGTATTTTCTTTAAATCTTCTTCAGACTTTATACTGCTTCCATCATAAAGGTCATAATTT
>NZ_ABHJ01000419.1:0-1282 GCF_000171895.1 Hydrogenivirga sp. 128-5-R1-1 | reverse complement strand
AAGGTTAGGCTTTTAGGAAATCTACTGCATCTTCTTTGTTTACATCAAACTCAACTAATTTTGCAGGCTTTTTTATTTGCTCAAAATATGTTATAAGTCTACCTTTTTCCAAAGCAAAAAGCGTAAGCCCTAACGTTATGGCAGAAGTTCCCCCGCTTATGTTTACGACTAAGTCTTCATCTGTGTATCCTTCGTCTTTTATTCTATCTATAATTGATATTAATTTATCTTTAATTTGCTTAAAGTCGTCAAAATTTATACCACTTTCAAAAATTACCTTATCTTTAAACTCTGGTAAAACTATATTTAAAAATTCTAAAAACTTTTCCTTATCTTGATAAGATTCATAACTTGTTATAAAAAACACCTTTTCCAGAGAGTCTTTATATTCGTAGATATGTCTTAAAGGAAGTTCCCAGCTTAATTCTAATCTTTCCTTTCCTAACAAGCCTGTTTTTAATTGTTCTTCAAATTTTTCTAATTTTTCACTTAAATTTTTATTTTTAGATAAATTTGACAAAGCCATTATAAGAACTTTTTTTGTATTTTTAGATTTTTTACTCTCATGTGGATACAGTCTTATAAACAATATACCAATATTAAAAATGTTTACTAAAGAAGCTAATGCAAGGCAGTAATGTTTATCTTTAAAATAATCTGCAAACCATGAGGTTAAGGTTAAAATAAAAATAGCTCCTATAAGTCCATATACTCCTTCTATTTTTGCAGATAGAATATCTTTCAAAATAGAATTAATATCTTTTCGCCGTAAAGTTTTTTTGTAAATCCCAAAAAGGATAATAAGAATAAATAAAGAAATACCAAATATTACTGGCTCACTATATTGAATTAAAAAATTTGGAGCTTTTATATATTCTAAAAATTTAGGTAGTACAGGAATTATTCCAGAAATTACAAAGGAAATTAAAGTGAAACCTACTACTTTTAATGAAGACTTAGATATTACTTTCATTCTAAAATCCCGTATCCCAACGATGTTTTCGCCCCAATTCCTATATATTCAAGGGCTTCTTTCAAATCTTGTTTTAAGTTTTTATCATAGAAAGCCGTGTTTTTGAAATAAAAATTAAACTCTGTTCCTTTTGGAATGGTTAAAAATATTATTGGGTTTGGATTTTGCCAGTCTGCTGGTGGTTTTGGTTCTTTTTCATTTGAGTAATAGTCTGGATAATGTACATTCATAATGTCAATATCAAAGCCTTCAAAGTTTGTAGGATAAGCATCAAGTATTATTAATTTTCCTTTTTGTTTTTGATTTCCA
>NZ_ABHJ01000420.1:0-1281 GCF_000171895.1 Hydrogenivirga sp. 128-5-R1-1 | reverse complement strand
ATTTCTACAACAGCAATAGGTCTTTTACCAACCTATGAAACAATTGGAATTCTTGCTCCAACTTTACTTGTTTTACTGAAATTAATTCAAGGTCTTTCTGTTGGAGGTGAGTATACTACTTCAATATCTTTTTTAGTTGAGCATGCTCCTCAGGATAAAAGAGGGCTTTATGGAAGCGTAGGTATACTTGGTGCAGTTGCTGGTATTTTACTCGGTTCTGCTTCTGGTGCGTTTATAACAAAAGTTTTAACAGATGAAGCTCTTTACAGCTGGGGATGGAGAGTGTTATTTTTTACAGGTGTAATACTTGGGTTTGTTGGTTATTATGTTAGAAAACACATAGATGAAACTCCAAAGTTTTTAGAGCTTGAATATGAAGAATTAAAAGCAAAATCTCCATTAAAAGAACTTTTTGGGAAAGGAAAAAGTAAGCTTGCCAAAACTTTTGCATTAAGTACTTTTCAGGCTGTTGGGTTCTATACAATTTTTGTTTATACAGCAAGTCATTTGTCTGTTTTTGTGAAATTCCCAAAATCTATAGCTTTAACTATAAATACTGTAAGTATGATAATCCTTGCTCTACTTATTCCTGTAATGGGATTTTTATCTGATAAAGTTGGAAGAAGACCTGTAATATTGTTTTCTACATTTTTGACGGTAATTTTTGCGTATCCTTTATTTTCATTTTTATCAAATGGAAGTTTTGAAGACGCACTTATAGGTCAGGTTATATTTGCTGTAATAGTGGCTGGATTTATGGCAGTCCTTCCTACTACACTGGTTGAGATATTCCCAACTAACATAAGAAATTCAGGTTATTCCATAGGATATAACCTTCCTTTTGCAATTTTTGGCGGTACTTCTCCGTTAATTGCAACATATTTAATTAAAGAAACAGGAAATTTGGCATCTCCTGCGTTTTATTTAATATTTGCAGCCTCAGTTGCATTTTTTGCAGGTTTAACATTAAAAGAAACTGCAAATAAACCTTTAGAATAAAGTATTTTTTCCGATAATTATATATATAAACTTTGGAGGGTAAGAGCATGAGAAGACCTGAACCTAAGAATGTTGAGTCTCCATTCAACATAGATGAAATGTTTATTTCAGAAACAGATTTAAAAGGTATTATTTTGTTTGGTAATAAGGTTTTTTCTCGTGTAGCTAAATATCCTTTGTCAGAAATGATAGGAAAACCTCATAATATAATCAGACATCCTGACATGCCTAAAGTTGTTTTTAACTTTTATGGCAGTTTATACAAAATGATAAACCTTTTTC
>NZ_ABHJ01000421.1:0-1279 GCF_000171895.1 Hydrogenivirga sp. 128-5-R1-1 | reverse complement strand
TTTTATGTTCCCTGCGACTATTGCAAGAATGTTTGTAGAACAAAGTCATATAGCAAGGGTTATATCAGATATTCTTTCTCCTCAAAGCTACATTTACTTTTTAATATATGTTGCTTTAATTATCTTCTTTTCATATTTCTACACAGCAATACTGGTAAATCCTACAGAAATTGCAGACAACCTAAGAAAAAGTGGAGCATTTATACCTGGAGTAAGAGCAGGTTCCCAGACAGCTGAATATTTAAATTATGTTTTGACAAGAATAGTTTTTGTAGGTTCAATTTTTCTTGCAGCAATAGCTGTTCTCCCAATGATTCTTATAAAAATGCTTCATGTTCCGTTTTACTTTGGTGGAACATCGGCACTAATCGTAGTTGTAGTTGCCTTAGATACACTTCATCAGATTGAAGCACATCTTGCTATGAAAAGATACGAAGGATTTCTTAAAAGGAGTTAGAAAATGGCAAGAACATATATATTCCTTGGACCTCCGGGAGCGGGTAAAGGGACACAGGCTCAAAGACTTGTTGAAGAAAAAGGTTTTGTTCAGATATCCACAGGGGATATTCTAAGGGAAGCCGTAAAAAACGGAACCGAGCTTGGTAAAAAAGCCAAAGAGTATATGGACGCAGGTAAGCTTGTTCCTGATGATATTATAATCGGAATTATAAAAGATAAGCTCAAAGAGTTAGAAGGAAAAGATATTATATTAGATGGATTCCCAAGAACAATTCCACAGGCTGAAGCTCTGGACAAAATGCTTGCTGAAGTCGGAAGACAGCTTGATGGTGTTATACTTTTCGATGTTCCAGATGAAGAAGTAATAAAAAGACTTTCAGGAAGAAGAGTAGACCCTAAAACAGGCAAAGTTTATCACATAATATACAATCCACCACCTCCAGATGTAGAGGTAATCCAAAGAGACGATGACAAAGAAGAAGTAATCAAAAAAAGACTTGAAGTATATCACTCACAGACAGCACCTCTTATTGAATATTACAAAAAACAGAATAAATTACTGGTCATAGATGCTACAAAATCACCGGATGAAGTTTACAAAGAACTTTTATCTGTGCTAAAATAATAGTTTGTCAAAATGATTGAATTAAAAAGTAAAGAAGATATAGAAAAGCTTAGAAAAGCGAATAAGATTGTTGCAGAAATACTGCAGATTATAAAGGAAAATACTAAGCCTGGAATGACAGGTGTTGACCTAGATGAGATAGCAAGAAAGGAAGCTGAAAAAAGAGGAGTTAAACCTGCTTTTCTGGGTTTATAC
>NZ_ABHJ01000422.1:0-1278 GCF_000171895.1 Hydrogenivirga sp. 128-5-R1-1 | reverse complement strand
ACTCAGGCTGACACAATCATATTTGATGCAAGCTTACACCTGTCCAAATTACAAACATTGAAAATATTACAGGGGTAAATGTTTTAGATAGAACAGACCTTATACTATCCATTTTCTCTGAAAGGGCAAAAACAAAACAGGCAAAACTTCAGGTTGAGCTGGCAACACTTCAGCATGAGCTCCCGAGGATTTACGGTCAGAAAGGTAAGGCTATGTCCAGAATTGGGGGTGGTATGAAAACCAAAGGTGCAGGTGAAAAATTAGGTGAAATCAAGGTCAGAAGAATTAAAGAAAGAATCGCCAAAATAAAAAAAGAGCTGGAATACATCAAAAAACAAAGATACCAGCAAAGAAAATGGAGGAATAAAGATATTAACCTGCTAAAAGTTGCCCTTGTTGGTTATACCAATGCAGGTAAATCCAGTCTCCTAAACAGGCTTACAAAAAGAGAGGCGTTTATATCAAACCAGCTATTTGCTACACTGGACACAAAAACATCTTATATAGTATTCCCAGAT
This sequence comes from Hydrogenivirga sp. 128-5-R1-1, assembly GCF_000171895.1. Taxonomy (NCBI): domain Bacteria; kingdom Pseudomonadati; phylum Aquificota; class Aquificia; order Aquificales; family Aquificaceae; genus Hydrogenivirga; species Hydrogenivirga sp. 128-5-R1-1. The sequence continues at coordinate 760 of NZ_ABHJ01000422.1, read as the reverse complement.
ATTAATAAAAAAGTAGTTATCACAGACACAGTCGGATTTGTAAAGGATATGCCAAAGGAAATTATGGATGCATTTATGGCAACCCTTGAAGAAGTAGAGGAAGCAGACCTTATACTCCATGTTGTTGATGTATCCGATGAAAACTGGCAGGAGAAGTTAGAGGCAGTGGAAAAAATACTTAAAAAAATCAAAGTTGACCATAAACCTGCTGTTGTAGTGCTTAACAAAGTTGATAAACTTGTTCCATCTCCTGAATTTTTAGACGAAAGTCAGGAACATATCCTTACAGGAAACAAGGAAACTATCACTATATCCACAGAAAAAGGCTGGAATCTTGACAAACTGATGGAAATTTTGAAAAAATATGCCAGTGAAAAAAATCTGGTTAGTTATAACTAAGCGGAGGCTAAAATGAGTGAATGTGTATTTTGCAAAATAATAAATAAAGAGATTCCGGCTGATATAGTTTATGAAGATGATATTATGATAGCTTTCAAAGATATAAATCCTCAGGCAAGGGTTCATATCCTACTGGTTCCAAAGGAGCACATACCTAATAATCTTTATCTGGAAGGAAGACACAAACCTGTTATTGGACATATTATCCTTAAGGCAAATGAGATAGCTAAGCAGCAAGGAATTGCAGAAACAGGATTCAGACTAATTGTAAACACAGGTCCAGATTCTGGACAGGAAGTTCCACATATCCACTGGCATTTACTTGGCGGAGAACCACTGGGAAGACTAATATGCAAGTAAA
>NZ_ABHJ01000423.1:0-1277 GCF_000171895.1 Hydrogenivirga sp. 128-5-R1-1 | reverse complement strand
ACAGGATAACCTGTGTAAAAAGAAATTCTATCTTCATCTATCTTTATATTTTCATACCTTTTTTCGTATTTTGAAAAAAAGCTGTGCTGTAAGCTGATTGATAAACGACAATTGAACCGTAGAATTGTTTAACTCTGAGCTAAAACTAAACATTGATTTTATGTTATTTATAAAGACAAATCCACCAATAGAAAAAACAATCGCAATTAAAGTAATAACTATTAAAAGCTCAAGTAAGGTAAATCCTTTATCTTGTTTCATAATAAAAAATTACAGGATTTCCATTATAGATATAAATTTTCTTTTTTACCCCGTATTGGGTATCTTCATACTTTTCTTTAACAGCTGGGATTTCTTTAAATTCTTCTTTTATATCGTAAATATACCTCTTAACTTTTTGAATAGCTTTAATATCTTTTGCTAAACTTCCATAGTTTCTTATATAGTTTGTGTAAATTTTTAAAATAACTGATAGGGAAACTGCTAAAATTAGCGTAGCAATTACAACCTCAAGTAATGTAAATCCTTTCCTATTCATCCCATACTGAAATATCATCTTCTGTTCCAACTTCCCCATCAGGTCCTGCTGATTTTAATTCAAAAGGGTGCTTATCTGAAGGATAAATGTAAATAAGCTCATTTCCCCAAGCATCTTTAGGCACTTTTTCTAAATACTGCTTCCATTTTTTCGGTACTGGTGGTGTGTCAGGTTTTTTTACAAGGGCTTTTAAACCTTGCTCAGTAGTTGGATATGTTCCGTTATCAACTTTGTACATTTCAAGTGCTCTTTTAACTTCTTTTAACTGTATTTTGGTAGTATCAATTTTTGCTTCACCAAGTCTTCCTGTAAGTTTTGGGACTAAAAGCGCCGCAAGAAGCGATAAAATAACAATTACTACTAAAAGTTCAAGTAGTGTAAACCCTTTATTTTCCCTCATTTTTTCTCCCTTAAGGTTTTTTATTATTTTATCACTCATCATAAGGAATTTCTTCTTCCATCCCCCATTCTTCTAATTTCTCAGTTTTTATCCTTTCTTCCCAGCAGTCTTTACAAAAAACAAGTCCCTCTATATTAGGGTCTTCATAAAGCTCTTTTTTAGAACCGCATTTGAAACATTCTTCGTTCTTGTCCTTGACTTTTTTTAATTTCTGATAATCCATATTACACGCTATTCCCATAATTTTTAATTGTTATAATTTTAAAATATACTTGAAATTAATAAAAATACAATGGAGAAATAATTATGTTTGAATCTTTTGAACAGATAAAAAAAGAT
>NZ_ABHJ01000424.1:0-1277 GCF_000171895.1 Hydrogenivirga sp. 128-5-R1-1 | reverse complement strand
GGAAAAATGCATTAAAAGTAGAGATATCTAAAAAATAAAAGTAGCAGAGGCGGTTAAGCCTCTACTGTAAAATAATCTACAAGCTGTAAATTTCCTTCCTTATCTACTATTTCAATAATAAGTTCATAATCTTTTTCATTTTTTTCATCAAAAGCTTTTATTATCAGTCTTCCTTCCACTTCTGGAGTCTTTTCTATGTCCACTATGTAAACTTCATTTTCCATGTTCCCAATTTTCAGATAACCTTTCTTTCTTAAGTCCTCAATAACAATTTGCATTACTTTTTCTTTTTCTTCTTTTGTTAAATTTTGAAACCCCATTTTTCACTCCTTATCTTTTATTATTGGAAGTACGGTGTATATTACCATTGAGCCTCTTTTTATTTTAAGGAGTACATCACTTTTTCCTCTTTTTTCGGCTTTTACAACTTCTTTCCAGAAATCCTCTGGTGTTTTTAGAGGTTTTCTATTTGCAGAAAGTATAATATCTCCACTTCTTAGTCCTGCGTCTTCAGCAACAGAGCCATATTTTACACCGTAAACTAATACACCGTATTTAACTTTTCCTAACCCGTATTTTTGTGCTATTTGAGGGGTAATATCAACTACTACAAGTCCGTATTTTTCTTCAAGTTCTTTGTAGTCGTTTATAGCGTATTCTTCACCCCATGAACCTAATTTAACTTTTATATTTTTTCTCTTACCGTCTCTTATTACTGTAATTAAAACTGTTGTTCCCGGTGGATTTCTCATAATGTATTTTTGTAAATCATTTGGTTTCTCAACTTTTTTACCGTTAACGGCTACTATAATATCTCCGCTTTTGATTCCGGCTTTGGATGCAGGGGAGTTTTCCTGTACTTCAGTAATTATAACTCCGTAATCAATTCCAAAATGCTTAGCAAGTTCTGGGGTTAATGGCTGGATAACAACTCCTAATTTTCCTCTTCTAACTTTTCCATATTTTAAAATTTCATTCATTATCCATTTTGCTTGATTTATAGGTACTGCAAAACCAAGACCTTGAGCTCCTGCAATTATTGCAGTATTTATACCTACAACTTCTCCTTTTATGTTTACAAGGGGTCCTCCAGAGTTTCCGGGATTAATTGCTGCGTCTGTTTGTATAAATCCTTCTCCCGGATGTCCTTCAAGGGTTCTATCAAGGGCTGAGATTATTCCTTGTGTAACAGTGTATTTAAGACCTAATGGGCTTCCAATAGCTATTACCGTCATGCCTTGTTTTAGCTCATCAGAATTTCCAAGCTTTAGAATATG
>NZ_ABHJ01000425.1:0-1271 GCF_000171895.1 Hydrogenivirga sp. 128-5-R1-1 | reverse complement strand
TATAAAAACCACTTTTCCATCACACTGAACCAGAATTCCTATAGGAACTTTTTCAATAAACTGCTGGAATAAATCTTTTTCAATATTCATAACTATTTTCAATTAGTTTTTGAGAAATAAATATACAGCCCAAATAGGAAAAAGGCCAGTTATACCTGATTTTCCTTGCTTCTTTCGCTTCGGGGATAAAGGATTTTTGCCATTATAATAGAAATCTCATAAAACACAATAAGAGGCATTGCAAGGAATACCTGACTGACCACATCAGGAGGAGTTAAAAGTGCTGCAAGGGTAAAAGCAGCAACAACAAAATATGGGCGGAATTTTGATAATGCTTCAGGAGTAACAAGACCGAGTCTTGCAAGTAGCGAGAGGATAACAGGAAGTTCAAAAGTAATACCAAAAGCCAGAATAAGCCGGACTACAAAAGATATATATGAGCTTACAGATATCATTGCTTCAACATCAAGCTGAGTATAACCGAATGTCAGCAAAAACTTAATTGCCAGCGGTAAAACACCAAAATATGCAAATAATGCTCCTGAAATAAAGAAAACCGTTGTAAAAAATACAAATGGAACAACAAGCTTTTTCTCTTCTTCATAAAGGGCAGGTTCAATAAATTTCCATATCTGATAAAAGACAAAAGGAGAAGCAACCACAAAACCAACGAGGAGCGCTATTTTAAAAGCAGTAAAAAATGATTCTGTAGGTGTAAGGGCAACAAGCTTCAGGTCAGGGAAAACCTTTCTAAGAGGTTCCTTAAACAGTTCAAAGAATATATCAACCTTAACAAATACAACTAATGTTGCTATGATAACTGCTACTAAACTTCTAAACAGCCTTATTCTTAGTTCTGCCAGATGTTCTGTAATAGGTGCTTCAAATTCTTCAGGATTCTTTACTTTCTGGCTCATTTATTTCATTCTCCTGTTTTTTCTTGAATGAGATTTTTTCTCCTTTTAGGCTCTCTTTCAGTTTTTCCTTTTTATCTTCTTCAGTTTCAACCTCAACTTCCTCATTTACACTTGGTGGAATATAATGATGGCTATGTTTTGGTTTTTGAGGTTCTTCAACAATTACTTCCTTTACCTCATCAACTGTAGACCTGATTTCCCTATAAAATCTTCCCAGTGTTTTTGCTACTTCTGGAAGTCTTTTAGGTCCCAGAACAAGTAATGCAACAATAAAAATCAATACAAGCTCAGAAAATCCTATACCAAACATGGTTAGTCTCCGTTCTGATAAATAAATTCAATTATATCTTAAAA
>NZ_ABHJ01000426.1:0-1267 GCF_000171895.1 Hydrogenivirga sp. 128-5-R1-1 | reverse complement strand
TTAAGGACTGGAAGAAGACCTAAACATTTACACATCACTGCCTATAAAACATGTATCAGCTTATATGCTTACAGCTTATGAAGATACACCACTTGGTTCTATGGTATTAGACAATAAATATAATTTACCTGATGAAGAAACCACCACCCAAATGTTCAAACTTATAGATAATTATCTTGAAAGCAAAGGATTTTACAGGTACGAGCTTTCAAATTGGGCTAAAAATGGTTTTAAGTGCAAACATAACCTTTTTTACTGGACTGATCAGTATTTTTTAGGTATTGGAGTTTCTGCATGGTCTTATATTGGTAATAAAAGATTTGGAAATACTAAAAATTTAACAGAATATTTTGAGATGGTATATAAAGGTGAAAAGCCTGTAAAATTCAGAGAGACTTTATCTGAAGAGGACAGTCGTTTTGAGAAAATTATGCTTGGACTTAGGCTAAAAGAAGGAATAGATGTCAATTTTATAAAAAATAAAGAAATTTTAAAAGAACTTGAAAAAGAAGGTTTTGGTATTATTAAAGAAAATAAATTTTCACTGACCCAAGACGGATTAATGCTTATAAATCAAATAATTACAAAACTTTTTTAACTATGATTTTTTTCACAGCTATTTCACATTAAGGTTGTAAATTATATATAACTGAAGCAGCCACTGAAGCCGATGTTTTTTTTCTCAAACCTCCTCCCTAATTTGCCCCTGTCCACCCCCGCAGGGGCCATTTTTATTTTAATAAAGCTTTCTTCATTATTTCAACAGGTGCTTTTTTACCAGTCCAAATTTCAAAAGCTTTCGCACCTTGATATAAAAGCATTGGAAGGCCGTCTTGATATTTACATCCCTTTTCCTCGGCAGTTTTCAGCAGTGGAGTTTTTTTATAAATAATATCAACAACTGTATGTTTTGGCTGTATTTTTGAATAGTCAAAAAGTGGTTTATCATCTTCATGAAGTCCAACAGATGTTGTGTTTATTATAACGTCCACTGATGGAAGTACACAGCATTCTATTTTATTGTAAGGTATCGGCATTATAATTTCATCAGCAAACTTAGTTAAAGATTTAAAGTCTTCTATAATTTTTGAAACTTTTTCTAAAGTTCTGTTAGCCTGATATATTTTATTTACCCCTTCTTTTAAAAGTGCATAAACTACAGCCCTTGAAGCTCCTCCAGCACCTAAAACCAGTATATTTTTACCTTCTAAATTTGGCTCTAACTCTTTTAAACCTCTAATAAATCCTTCAGCATCAGTGTTATATC
>NZ_ABHJ01000427.1:0-1267 GCF_000171895.1 Hydrogenivirga sp. 128-5-R1-1 | reverse complement strand
ACGTTTATACATAAAAAACAAAAAAATCTCAAAAAATCTTGTTGTTGAAGTTGAAGATATATCTGCCGGTGGAAAATTAAAAGGAAAAATAGTATATAAAGGACTTCAGATTAAAGAAAGAAAACCTGTAAAGGTTCATCTTATTCTACAAAAGGTTTATGTTATTTCAAACAGAGAAATGGAGCTTGGAGAAAAAGCTTTATGGTCTCAAACAGTTGAAAGTTATCCTTACACTTTCCAAAATTATGTGGAAATCCCATTTAAATTTGATATAAAAGAAAATTTTCCAGAAAACTGGGAAAAAGGTTATGAGCTTGTTTTAGTTGTTGAAGGTGAAAATATAGGAGTTGATACATTTGTCTTAAAATCAGAAGGTAAAGCTGTTGAAGATATAACACTTGATGAGATATTACAAGAGCCCATAACAAAAAATGCAAAATCTTCTATGGAAATAATAGCCCAAAATAGAGGGCAAAATGTCCTTTTAAATTTATTAAGCATACTTTTTGTAATTGCTTTTCCTGCTTTTTTCTGGTTTTTACTTAGATATAGGGGACAAACTATACAAGAACTAAAAATACAAATTTTTTATACTTTGATTTACGGAGCAATATTTACTTTAATATTTTTTGTCCCTTTATATCTTTATGAAAAAAGTTTAATAGAAGCAAAAGCAGAAGAAAAAAAGAAAAAAATAATAAAATTTACAAACTTTCTTTACGGGATAGTAATTGCTTCCTTTTTATTTACAGGTTTTTTAATTTTTGAGTATTTAACAGGAAACACAAAAATAATTGAATTTATAATGAGTTTTGCTGTAAATTACTTTATAGATGGACTACTTGGAATGTTTTTTATATTGGGTGTATTTTCTTTAATATCTTATATTAGAACTTTAATAACTGGTGATAAAAATGTATATTGATAAAGTCAAGCCATATAAAGGTGGAATTTTATTATTAAGTAGTAGTAAGTTTTTAAATGTAGGTATTCCATTACTTGCAGGTACAGGCTTTTTAGCAGTTGCTATCATCCCACCTGACCTTCCATTTTTAGTAAGGCTATTATCAGGAGTTTTTTCTTTAATAGCTTTCTGGATAACAATTAGAGGAATAAAACAGATTCAAATGTATGGAGGAGAAAGACTTGCTGTTATAAATAACAATGGAATAGGATTGTACTCTAACAATAGTACAAAATTAATTCAATGGGAAAATATAAGCGGTATTTCTTTTGTATCTTTAGTTGATATAACAACAGAAGAAGA
>NZ_ABHJ01000428.1:0-1265 GCF_000171895.1 Hydrogenivirga sp. 128-5-R1-1 | reverse complement strand
AAACAAGATTAAAAAAGAAAGAGAAGAAATAGAAAAACTCAAAGCCGAATACAACCAGCTTGTGCAGGAACTCCGACAAATCCCAACCTACGAAGAATACAAGGAACTCAAACTCAAATACGACCTCTTAACCTCAATTTTAGATGTATTAATGATAGATATGGAAAAAGCAAAGCCATATATAGACATGATGTTCAAAAGAATAGAATGGGTTAAAAACGGAGTAAAAGTTGGAGACAAACTCGTCAAATTTTAAACAAACTGGGGCGTATGCCCCATTCTTTTTCTGGGTGAAAACTGGGTGCAAAAATGCATCCATTTTTTCTGGAATTTCTTGGAATTTTCTGGAATTTTCTGGAAAGGGTATTTTTAGGAAATTATTGATATTTCTTGTTTAGATATTGATTTTATTGAAAGGCGGAGGCCGGAATCGAACCGGCGTATAAGGGATTTGCAGTCCCCTGCCTTACCACTTGGCTACTCCGCCGTGTTTAGGTATTACATTATATCATAAGAATGTAAATTTTCAATTAGTGTCAAGGCTTATAAATTGTTAAAATATTTATGCACATGAATTTAAATAGGAGGAAGATTAGTTAATGATAAAACTAAATATTGATAAATTTGGTGAATTCGAATTTGAAGACGGAATAACAATTAAAGAAATAATACAGGCTTTAGAAGGAGAAGGAAAGAAAATAAAAAATGTAGTTGGCGGAGTTTTGAATGATGAAATTATAGATGTCCATACTCCTATAAGGCAAAGTGGAAACCTTAGATTCTTAACTCCGAAAGATAAAGAAAGTCTTGAAATTCTTAGACATTCACTTGCTCATATAATGGCACAGGCTTTAAAAGAGCTTTATGGGACAGATAAAGTTCATCTTGGAATAGGCCCAACAACTGATGTTGGATTTTTCTATGATGTTGAAGTTGAAGGCAAAAGGTTAACAGAGGAAGACCTTCCTGTAATTGAAGAAAAAATGAAAGAAATAATACAAAGGGACTGCCTTATTGAAAGACAGGAACTTCCAAGAGAAGAAGCCTTACAGCTTTTTGAAAATATGAAAGAAATCTATAAAGTGGATTTAATCAGACATGACATACCAGAAACAGCTCCTATTTCTATATACAAACAGTGCGATTTTGTTGACCTTTGTAGAGGTCCTCATATTCCATCTACAGGGAAAGCTCCAACATCATTTAAACTCTTTTCCATAGCCGGAGCTTACTGGAAAGGTAAAGAAACAAATCCTATGCTTCAA
>NZ_ABHJ01000429.1:0-1253 GCF_000171895.1 Hydrogenivirga sp. 128-5-R1-1 | reverse complement strand
ATTCTATCGGTGTTGGCTTAGAGTGGACATTTTAGATAACTCAGGGGCTATGTGCCCCTTTTATACAATTATAGTGGAGGGATAAAATGAAAAAAATACAGGTTTTAGTACTCTCATTAATCGGCTTTTTTGCAGTGTCTTATGCACAGCCTCCATTTATGTCTCCAGAGTATGCAAAAGAGTTCTGCAATCTCTGGAATAAAACAGAAGATTTAACAGAAGGTCTTGCAGACTGGGCTAAAAATATAAAAGAAGGTAAAGAATATAGAAGCATAGCTTTTTATAGAAGTGATTGTGGGGGAAAGGAAAAGGCTGTAGAGGTTCATATAGTTCCTAAAGATGGTAAAGCAGTATGCATTTATGGTGGAAAGGCTGTTGACCCAAATCCAGATTTTCTCATGTACGCAACTGATGAAAACTGGAAATCACTTGCACGTGGTGAGTTTGGATTTATGGGAATGGGAATTATGACAAAAATGACATTTAAAGGTTCAAAAATAGAAGCAATGCAAAATATGGGACCTTTTAAAGCATTTTTATTAAATCTTGGAAAAGTTCCTCACACAGACCAGTGTCCGTAATCCTTTAATATAAGGGGCTTTTGCCCCTATTCAAACTATCAATACATCTATTAAAATTTTTCAAAAAATAAATTTTCAAATGTAGTTATAATATTTTTTTAATTATTTTATAGTGGAGGCTTCTTTATGCTTAAATATCTTCCTGGTATAGCTGTTTCTGTATCTGTTGCTTTATTTGCTATGTTCCTTGCAAGTTTAGATTTTGTAAAAAATACACTTCATTTTAGTTCCTTAATTTTAGCTATTTTAATCGGCGTAGTAGTTGGAAATACAATAAAATTTTCAGATGCATTCAAACCTGGAATAACATTTTCTCTGAAGAAAATACTGCGAATTGCTATAGTATTTTTAGGTTTTAGATTAACATTTCAAAATGTAATGGAAGTAGGTCTTATTGGATTAATAGTAGATACTATAATGCTAAGTTCCACTTTTATAATAGGAGTATGGGTTTCGCGAAAATGGTTTGGTCTTGAAGATAAAATGGCTTATTTAGTGTCTTCTGGAAGTTCTATTTGCGGGGCATCTGCTGTACTTGCTACTGCTCCGGTCGTAAAAGCTGAAATGCACCATGCTGCCATGGCTGTTGCAACAGTAACTATTTTTGGTACAACTGCAATGTTTGTTTATCCTATAGTTTATAAAATGTTTGGAGCTGCACTTGGATTTGAT
>NZ_ABHJ01000430.1:0-1252 GCF_000171895.1 Hydrogenivirga sp. 128-5-R1-1 | reverse complement strand
TTTGATGTTTACTTAAATAATATTTTAGATTTAACAATAATGATTTTTCAGGTGGACTGTTTCTGCAGGTTATACTTTTTGCAAAATTATTATATAGGAGATAATCAATATAAAGGACATTTAAAACCTTTAACAAATAGTTTATTTTTTGGTATAAAAGGATTTTCTGGCGAAAATACCCTTTACTACGATATGAAAAAAAGGCAGATTAGCAGGTCAATATCCAGGATAACAATTCCACTTTTTACTAATTTAAGTTATAGTATTTCTCATTCTTTTGATAATAACTCAACAAATCAGCTTCTTCACTCTATAAATACAAGGTACAAAATTTTTAGATTAAATACATCAATTTTAAGTAATATTAAAGAAGGATATATTCAGCAAAAAAGACTAAACATTACTATTGATAGAAGATGTTGGTACTTAAGTTTTAATTATATAGAAGATTACAATAAAACCACAAATAAAACATACAAGGTTTTAACTTTAACATTAAATATAATAAACTTTAATTACAATTTCCCTTTAATAAAACCAGAGAAATAATTATTTACCACTTAATTTACTGGATACCTTTCCAGCAATGTTAAGCAATTTTTCTTTAAACTCTAAAATATTTGATGGATTTAATCTACTTATTGGAGCAACTATTGAAATGGCAGCTTTAGGAGTTTTATCATCCCATAAAACTGTAGATATTTCTGAAACCTCAGGTTCAAGACTTTCAAAATCATATTCAACTATATAATCAGCTTTTTTGAGTTTTTTTGCTTTTAATAAAGCTTTTCCGGGAGCTGCTGTTTCAGCTAAATATCTTTTTCCAATTCTGGAATGAACTAAAACAGACCTGTTTGCTTCTTCAGCATAGATATATACAATATCTGTACTATGTAATACAGAAATGTAAACGGTTTCATTGAAAATATTTTTTAATTCTTTTAAAAACGGTTTGGCTTCCCTTAAAAATCTAAGTCCCTTTAAATATGCGTACTCTAAGTAAAGTACTCTTTTTCCTAATTTGTAGTGTCCGGTTTCTTCTTCTTGCTGAATAATACCTTCAACCTGAAGTGTTGCAAGTAATCTAAATACATTATTTTTATTCAGACCTAAAAGCTTACTTAGTTCTGTAACTCCTACTTCGTCCTTTTCTTTCAGAATTTCAATCAGGTCTAATGCTTTCTCTAAAGAGCTTTTACTCTCCTTCTTTTTAACCAATACTATAAATCCTTTTATTTTGTTTAAATATTAT
>NZ_ABHJ01000431.1:0-1248 GCF_000171895.1 Hydrogenivirga sp. 128-5-R1-1 | reverse complement strand
CATACAATAGATTATTCCATTTTTCTGCTGCGGTACTCCTTGATGTTGTGTCCATTGTTATTTTTTACCTTTACTTTGCAAGTAGATTTGAAAAAGTTTACAAAAAGGTAATACCTACAAGGCAAAACCTCAAGGAATTTTGGGAAGTTTTCTTAAACTTAATAACTTTAAATAGAAGGAAAAATTTTGATAGCTCACATTTAGACAGTTTTAATGCAGTTTACTTTACAGTGCTTCATCTGCTTCTCTTGTGGATGTTATTTACAGGGTTTTATATGTATGTTCAAGGTCTTGAGAGCGGTATGTCTGCCATAGGTTCATGGTGGCCAGCACTTCTTCATTTAGCAACTGATTGGGTAGGATGGCTCCTTGGAGGACATGGAGGAGTTAGATGGTGGCATCATTTTACAATGTGGTTAATATTATCGTGGGTTGCATTTCATATTTACTATCAGGTGTGGAGAACAATCTTCTGGAAAGAGGGTGATATAGCTATAGTTTTTGGAGGTTATAAGTTTAAAAAACCTAAAGAACAGGTTTAAAATTTTACGGGTAGGGACAAAAAAAATCCTAATCTCATGGGAATACCTCCTCCCTACCCTTTTTTGAGGTGTAAAATTATGAAAAAAATAGCAATCATTGGTGTTGGAAATATACTCTTTAAAGATGAAGGTATTGGAGTTTTTATTGTTAAATACTTGCAGGAAAACTACATATTTAAACCCACAATTGATTTAATTGATGCTGGAACTCTTGGTTTCAGATTAATGGAGTATCTTGAAGATTATGACTATATTATCTTAGTAGATACAATATCTATAAAAGATAAACCTGGTTCTGTTTTTAGATTAACTGCTGAAGATTTAGCGGGAATTGGCTCATATCATCAAACAGCACATGAAGTAGAAGTTTTACAGATGCTTGAGCTAACAGCTCTAAAAGGTAAAAGAGCAGAAACAATAATTATTGGAATAGTTCCTGAAAATATATGTACCTCTGAAATAGGATTAACAAAACCTTTAGAAAATGAAGGGTTTAAAACTGCCACATATCAAGTTCTAAAAGAGCTTGAAAAACTTGGAATTAAATATGAAAAGGTAAACAATTTATCTTTAAAGGATACTGTAATAAAACATTTTGGTTCTTATAATGGAGAGCTTATTAAGCAGAGGATAGGAAATGAAGACTATAGAGACAGTTAAATTAAAAATAGAGTTTGGATTTTTATCTGGAAATGAAACATATTTA
>NZ_ABHJ01000432.1:0-1244 GCF_000171895.1 Hydrogenivirga sp. 128-5-R1-1 | reverse complement strand
TAAGGAACTTAGAAATAAACTTAAAATATTAAAAGAATATATATCCTCAGTCTATACATAAAATTAAAAAAATACATTATGGAAGGCTAACTACTTTAACTACAGGATTAAAACCTTTAACTCCAACTAAAACACTGTCTCCAATTTTTACATCATTTCCAACAACAACTTCAACAAGATTATCATTTATATCAATTGTGGCAATATTTACAATTCCTGCAGGTCTTACATCAATCACCTGTCCGTAAAAGGAAAATTTACCTGAAATATCTTTTTCTATAAAAACATCTCTCGGCGTTCCCTGTTTTACTATTTTTCCATTTTCAAGCACAAAAACCCTGTCAGCAAGTTTAAAAACTTCTTTCTTATCGTGTGAAACAATTATAGAAGTAAGACCATACTCATTATGTATTTTTTTTATCTCATCCTGAAGCTTTAATCTAATAGACTCATCTAAAGCAGATAATGGCTCATCTAAAAGAAGTATCTCTGGATTTCTTATTATTGCTCTCCCAAGTGCAACCCTTTGCTTTTGTCCACCTGAAAGTGTAGATGGATATCTATCTTTAAGCTCATATATTTCAAGTTTTTTAAGTATTTCATGGATTTTTTTCTCATTCCTATTTGCAAAAGTAAGATTTTCATAAACAGTCATATTTGGGAATAACGCAAAATCCTGAAAAACGAATCCAACATTTCTTTTTTGAGGAGGAAGATTTATCTTTTTCTCACTGTCAAAATAAACTTTTCCGTTAAACTCAATATATCCTTCATCAGGAGTTTCCAGACCTGCAATAATTCTTAAAAGGGTGGTTTTTCCGTGTCCTGATTTTCCAAATATTGATAAAAACTGACCTTTCTCAAGCTGAAATTCTACGTCAAGTATAAAATCTCCTTTATACCCTTTAAGCTTTTTCTTTATATTAACCTTTATCAAACTTTAACCTCAAACCTTTTGTTTAAAATATAAAGAATTAAAAGGGTAAAAAATGAAAGAGCAACCAAAATTATAGAATAGATATGTGCAAGGCGATAATCAAGCTGTTCAACAGCTTCATAAATTGCAATTGATACAACCTTTGTATGCCCATCTATACTCCCACCAACCATTAAAACAACGCCAAACTCACCAATTGTATGGGCAAAAGATAGAATTAATCCAGTTAAAATTGCAGGTTTCATATTAGGAAGAATTACTTTGAAAAGCGTCTCAACTTTTGACTTTCCAAGTGTGTAAGAAGCTT
>NZ_ABHJ01000433.1:0-1242 GCF_000171895.1 Hydrogenivirga sp. 128-5-R1-1 | reverse complement strand
GGATTAAGTTTTAGTTTAACACTTAAATCCCTTATACTCTGTACTGGTTGAATAAAACTTCTTCCAACATAATGACTTCTAACAAGACCTATCTCAAATGGGATACCGCTTTCTTCTGAATATCCTTTTGCAGCAAGGAGTCCTGAATCCAGTACTGGTACAACAACATCTGCATCTATTTTAACTTCTCTGGCTAAAGTTCTTCCCATTTCTTTTCTTATCTCATATACCCAGTCTCCAAATATTAAACTATCAGGACGGGCAAAATAAACAAACTCAAATATACATTTTTTTGCATCTTCTGGGAATTTTAGAGGAAAATAAGACCTTAATCCAGCATCGTCTATAACAAGTACTTCTCCCGGTTTCACATCCCTTAAATACTCAGCATCAACTATATCAAGGGCACATGTTTCAGAAGCTACGAAATAGCTTCCGCTTTTATTTTTACCAAGAACGAGTGGTCTAAATCCAAAAGGGTCTCTTACGGCAATTAACTGATTTTCTCTTAATATTACTAATGAATATGCCCCTTTTACTTTTTTCATTGCATCAAAAACAAGAGGTATAAAATCTTTATCATTTTGATGGAGCATAATATGAGCAGGGGGAGGTTCCTTAGACTTTGCAATTAAATGAACAAATACTTCTGTATCCGAAGTTGAACGGAATATTGCCCCCTCTTTTTCAAGCTCAAGTCTTATATTTTCCGCATTAACTAAGTTTCCATTATGAGCTATTGCAAAAGACCCACCGTAAAAATGAGCATAAAACGGCTGTATATTCTTTGGATTTGAACCGCCAGATGTTGAGTACCTGACATGACCTATTGCAAGGCTACCTTTCATTTCTTGCAAGTCTTCAGATTTTATTGCCCTTGTTATAAGACCCTGTCCAAGTTTTAAGTTTATATCATATCCATCTGAAACAGCTATTCCTGCAGATTCCTGACCTCTATGCTGTAAAGAATGAAGCCCCAGATATGTTAGATAAGCAGCATCTTTATTATCAAATACACCAAAAACTCCGCACATTTGTTTGAAAACCTCTAATATGAAATTATAAAAATATAAAAATATTATAGGCTTTTTTTAGAAAAAAAGCAGCCGCTAACGGCTGCAGTTTTATTATTCAATAGTCTGTACCCATTTTTTAAGCTTGTGACCGTTTTTCCAGATTGCTACGTAAGGAGTTTTTATACCTGATGCTGTGATTAGTATTTCTTCATCTCTGAAAAGCATG
>NZ_ABHJ01000434.1:0-1241 GCF_000171895.1 Hydrogenivirga sp. 128-5-R1-1 | reverse complement strand
AATTTTTGTTGTAAAATAAAATCAAAAATTTTAGGTATTTCTTAATGGTAAAAGGATTAATCATAGATTTAGATGGAGTTTTAACAAAAGATAAAGCATTAACTCCTTTTGAAGATGCACCTGAATTTATTAATTATTTGAGAAATAAAAATATTAAATTCAAGATAGCAACTAATAATACGCTATATTCTCCTAATCAACTTGTGGATAAATTAAGGGAAGAAAGAATTGATGTTTCTTTTGATAATGTTATAACCCCTCTATACGTTGCTCCTGAGTATTTAAAAAGAAAAAATATAAAGGATATTTATGTAATAGGCTCTGAAAATTTAATTAAATTTTTTAAAGAAAGTTTTAATGTTAGAAATAATCCAGATGTAGAAGCTGTAATCATAGGACAGGATAAAAACTTTAGTTTTGAGAAAATGAAAATTGCAACTACTGCAGTAAAAGAAAATGATGCCCACATACTTGCTTTAAACGCAAATCTAATAACAAAAGATGATGATGGACTTGTTTTTCCTGGAGTTGGCTCAGTGGCTCAGATGTTTTCTTATGCAACTAAAAGGCAGTGGGTACATTTTGGGAAAAATAGTGATGAATATAACAACCAGCTTTTAAAGTATTTCAAAGATATAAATATGGAAGATTTAGCTATTATTAGCGATGATATTTTTACAGATTTAATACCATTTTCCAAAATTGGAATCAAAACAATTTTTATAACAACTGGAAAGTATAAAGAAAAAGATATTCCACAAGATTTTAAACCTGATTATATTGTCTATTCATTAAAACAGCTTAAAGGTGCATTAAATTGATAAAAAAACTAAAAATATATTCAGAACTTGTTAAATTTGAACATACTATTTTTGCTCTTCCTTTTGCCGTAGCTTCTATATTCATAGTTTATAAAGGATTACCAGAAATTGAAAAATTATTTTGGATAATTGTTGCCTTAATTGCAGGTAGAACTGCAGGAATGGCATTTAATAGATTTTTTGACCTTCCTTTTGATAAATTAAACCCCCGCTCTCAAAACTGGGCATCTGTAAAAGGACTTGTAAAGCCTGTGGAAATATTAGCTTTGGCTGTGATTTCTTCTTTGGTTTTGGTATTTTCTGCTTACAAACTAAATAAACTTGCTTTTTATTTATCACCAGTTGCTATTTTACTTCTTATCATTTATCCACTTGGAAAAAGATTTACAAATTTCGTTCATCTTATTTTAGGAGCTGTTT
>NZ_ABHJ01000435.1:0-1240 GCF_000171895.1 Hydrogenivirga sp. 128-5-R1-1 | reverse complement strand
TGGCTTTATGTACTGCATAGTGTCATAAATTGCAAGCCCTGCTGTTACTACTCCACCCGGAGAGTTTATGTATAGGTATATGTCTTTTTCAGGGTCTTCTGACTCTAAAAATAAAAGCTGTGCAACTATAAGGTTTGCTATATGGTCATCAATTGGAAACCCAAGTAAAACAATTCTATCTTTTAAAAGTCTTGAATATATATCGTAAGCCCTTTCTCCTCTTGGAGTTTGCTCAACAACTATTGGAACTAATTGGCTTACAATTCTATCTATATCATTTTTACTGCTCATTTTTTACTTCCTCCTGACTTTCAGATTTTTCTTCTTGAGGTTGCTGTTGCAACTGGTCTTCAAGTTTTCCGTATTTTTCTTCGTACTCTTCTTTTGTCATTTCAATTATTTTTATTTTATTTTTAAGAGCATCTAAAACTTTCTTTCTGAGAAGTACGTATCTTACGTTTTGTATTAATCCTCTTTCTTCAAAAATTCTTCTTATTTCTTCTACAGATGTTTGATACTGCTGTGCTATGTCTTCAAGTTCTTTATTTATTTCTTCTTCAGAAACTTCTATGCCTTCTTTTTCAGCTATTTTGTTAATTACAAACATAAGTCTTACATTTTTAACTGCTGTTTGCTCAAGCCCCTGTGCTGCTGCTCTAAGCATATCTTCATTTGGCTGAATTCCAAACTGTTGGAGTTGTTTTATATAATTGTCAAGAAGAGCCTCTATTTCTGCTTTTACAAGAGAAACAGGAACATCAAAATCATACTGCTCTGCTAATTTATCAAGGATTTTTTGTTCAAGCTCTGCTTCTTTTGCTTCTTTCACTTGTTTTTCTAAATCTTCTCTTATTTTCTTTTTAGCTTCCTCAACATTTTCCCCAAGACCAATTTCTTTAACAAATTCATCGTTAAATTCAGAGACTATTTTCTTCTCAACTTCTAAAACTTCAATGTCAACAGTTGCTTTTCCAATTTCTTCACCTTTTTCATTGTAAAGAGGTACATTTTCAAGGTGAACTTTATCTCCTGCTTTTTTACCTTTTAACTCATCTTCTATTTCTTTTCTGAGCTGGTTAGCTCCAATAACAGCTTCAAACTCGTCTTCTTCTGAATTTCCTTCTTCATCTGTTATTTTGTATTTAATTTTAATCATATCTCCTTCTTCAATTTCCTTATCAGCAGTTCAAATTTTGCGTGCTGCTCTAAAGCTGATTGATTGCTTTTTCACATCTTCATC
>NZ_ABHJ01000436.1:0-1240 GCF_000171895.1 Hydrogenivirga sp. 128-5-R1-1 | reverse complement strand
AACGGTTTTATTGATGCGTTAAGAAATGAAACCAAATATATTGATACAGATGAGCTAAAACCTGTTGATTTATCTATAGGGTACGACGGTAAAAATAAATCTATTCATATTTTGCCTGCAGCTATATTTATAGCTACAGGTGCAGGAGCTAAAGTTGTAGGTCATGGGAATGAAAAAGTTCCATCTAAATTTGGCATAACATACCACGAAGTTTTAAATGCAATGGGAT
Source organism: Hydrogenivirga sp. 128-5-R1-1 (assembly GCF_000171895.1). Lineage (NCBI taxonomy): Bacteria > Pseudomonadati > Aquificota > Aquificia > Aquificales > Aquificaceae > Hydrogenivirga > Hydrogenivirga sp. 128-5-R1-1. The sequence goes on along the minus strand of NZ_ABHJ01000436.1, from coordinate 1,011 downwards.
GTGCTGTACAATCAAATTCAGAAGATATTTTAAAAGCACTTGAGCTTTCAGGTTTTGGATTTTATCACCAAAAATATTTAAATCCAAAGCTTGCCTTACTTCTCCCAAAAAGGAGAGAATTTGGTCTCAGGAGCTTCCTTAATACAATTGAAAAATTACTCAATCCTTTTAAAACGACAAAAGTCTTAATAGGAGTAGCTCATACTCAGTTTATAGAAAAATATATCCAGATTGGTCATCATGTTGGTTTTAAAGATATTTTTGTAATCAAAGGATTGGAAGGTGGTATAGAACCGTATCCAAATAAAGAAACAAAAGTTAACACTAATAAAGTTTTTTCTCTGTCAATAATTCCAAAAGAGCTAAGTAAAAATATAAGTTTTAAAAAAAGTCTATCTGTGAAAGAAAACGCAGATATATGCCTGTCAGTTTTAAAAAACGAAAATAATCCTTTTAGAGATTGGGCATTACTTACAGCAGGATTAATAATTACAGCTTACGGACTTGAAAGTGATATTAAAAAGGCAGTATCTTTAGCAGAATACAGTTTAAATTCTGGAGCTGCTTTAGAGTGTTTTGAGGTTTACAGGTCTTTAACAAATAAAAAAATTACCTTTTAACAGGTATATTGTACTTTTCCATTCTGTATCTCACCTGACGGGGCGTCATACCTAATAATTTAGCTGCCTTTTTAATTACATATCCTGACTGCTGAAGGGCTCTTTCTATAGCTTGTTTTTCAATTTCCTGTACAGTTTTCGGAAGATGTGGTTTTTCTACGGTTGGTAGAGACTCTATTAACTGTGATTTTGAAGATTCTACATTTTTTATCTTGTTTTTTATATCAACAGGTAAATCTTTAAAATCCAATTTTTCAGATTTTGATAGGATAACCATTCTTTCTATAGTATTTTGAAGCTGTCTAACATTTCCAGGCCAGTCATATTCTGTTAAAGTTTCAACAAGTTTTTTGTATAGTTAAATTTTTCCGTAAATTTTGTTAAATTTGTC
>NZ_ABHJ01000437.1:0-1238 GCF_000171895.1 Hydrogenivirga sp. 128-5-R1-1 | reverse complement strand
TTCCTAATTTATCATATACAGGTTTTAGCTCAAACTGTGTTTTTTCAGCCTTCATCTGGTTTATTCCTACCCATACAAGAGAAGGAATATAGGTAAATTTTGGGACCCTACTTATTACAGTTATTTCATGGTTTCCACCTATTTTTTTTAATGCATCCTGTAGTATTAAAGCTCCATAATGTCCTGCAAATCCAGCTCCAACAATTACTACTTTTGCCATTTTATCCTCCTTTAAATAGTAAAGGGGTAAGTTAGTATTAACTCTATAAAGCCAAATATTTATGATTTATATCATAATTAATTACAATAAATTCAATGTCCATATCCTCCTTCGGCAGAAACTTTTCCTTTAAATACTCTATAAACATAAACTGTGTATCCTATAATTAAAGGTAAGAAAATTAATGTTGAAATGAGCATTATTGTTAATGTTAAATCTGATGATGCAGAGTTCCAAATTGTAAGATTGTATTTTTCATCAATAGATGAATGTATAAATACTGGATAACTTGCAAGTGCGATAGTTAAAACAGTTCCAAGAATTGTTAATATTGAACCATAAATAACCTTATTATATTTTTCATCAACAACTAAGTATTTAAAATATAAAACAAGTCCAAGTATCATTAAAAACGGTGCTATCCAGAATAGAGGATAATCAAAGAAATTCAAAAACAGAGTTGGTTTTATTGCAATAATAAAGAAATCTGCAAGTATTAAACTTGCTACAAATCCGATAAATCCAACAACAGCACCTTTTTTTGCAAATTCAAAAGGTTTTCCTTCTGTTTTTATAAGGAGATACGCAGTTCCATGCATTAAATACATAAATAAAGAAACAAATCCCATTAAAACTGCAGTTGGATTTAAAAGCTGGATAAATGTACCGTGGTACACCCCTTTTTCGTCAATTGGAATACCGAGTACAGCATTTCCAACTGCAACTCCAAATAAAAGTGCAGGAACTGTATTTCCTACCCAGTAAGCAATATCCCAGGCTGCTTTCCAGGTTTTAGATTCTTTTTTTGTTTCTATACTCAAAAGCAGTTGCCCTAAGTATTAATGCCCATAAAACTATAAACATTGCAAGATAAAAAGCACTGAAAGATACAGCATACACAACACGAAAGGCTGCGAAAAGCATACCTCCTCCAGCAATAAGCCAGACTTCATTTCCATCCCATACAGGACCTACAGCATTCATATATGTAATTCTTGGGTTTTCGTCTTTCGCAAAA
>NZ_ABHJ01000438.1:0-1233 GCF_000171895.1 Hydrogenivirga sp. 128-5-R1-1 | reverse complement strand
AAGTATTAATCATCCAGAGATTTAGACAAGCTAAAAGAAGGAGACATGATATACATAGCTGACGGGCTCATCAGACTTGAAGTTGTTGATACGAACAAAGAAGGAATAACTGCCAAAGTTTTAGTTGGAGGGGTTATATCTTCAAGAAAAGGAGTAAATTTTCCAAAAGTAAAACTTGATATATCATCGCTTACTGAAAAAGATATAAAAGATGTAAAGTTTGGCGTAAAAGAAGGTATTGATACAATAGCCCTTTCATTTGTTAAAAATCCTGAAGATGTTTTAAAAGCAAAAGAAATAATAAAATCTTACGGCGGAGACCAGCCTTTATTTGCAAAAATTGAAAAACATGAAGCTGTTGAAAATATAGATGGAATAATAGAAGTGGCAGATGGAATAATGGTTGCAAGGGGAGACCTTGGAGTTGAAATTGAAATGGAAAAAGTTCCTGTTATTCAAAAAATGATTATTAAAAAATGTAATGAAGCAGGAAAACCTGTTATAACTGCAACCCAAATGCTAACCTCAATGCTGAACTCTCCAAGACCTACAAGGGCTGAAGTATCAGATATAGCAAATGCTGTTTTAGATGGAACTGATGCTGTGATGCTTTCTGATGAAACAGCTGTAGGCAAATATCCTGTAGAAGCTGTTAAAGTAATGAAAAAAACAATAATAGAAACAGAAAGCATTTACAATTTCCACAGAGAATATGAGTCAATAAAAGATAAAACCCAGTCAATAGCATACTCTGCTACAAAACTTTCACAAAGACTGTCAGCAAAGGCTATAGTTGCTTTTACAAAATCCGGAAGAACGGCAAGAAACGTTTCAAAATTTAGACCTAAATCTCCAATATTTGCAATAACCCATGATATTAAAATATTTAGAAGATTAAACATAGTTTGGGGTGTTAACCCTTATATGATTATAGAAAATTGTGAAAACTCTGAAGAACTTTTATGTAAATTTGTAAAAAAGGCTTATAAAAAAGATTTCAGACCTGATGATGTTGTTATTGCCCTTGTTGGATTTGTTGGAGGTGTTACAGGCTCAACAAGTATTATAAGGGTTTTAGATAAGGAAGATGTTAATTATATGCTAAAAGAGGAATGTTAAGGGGCATACAAGCCCCCGTTTCTTATTTATTTAAAAGTTCATATGCTTCAAGTATCTCAAGTGCAGATTCATGAAGTGAAGTTTTTCCAATAAATCCTGCAAGTCTTGCAACAG
>NZ_ABHJ01000439.1:0-1233 GCF_000171895.1 Hydrogenivirga sp. 128-5-R1-1 | reverse complement strand
AAGCTCTACCTTTTTCTTTTAGCTCTTTTAAGGTCATTTTCATCTGGAGAGCTTTTATGACATCGTGGGCTTCTGCGTCTTCTTCATTTAGGTAATGAGAGTCATTTGTTGCGACAACTTTTACATCAAGCTTTTCAGCAAGTTCCAAAATTCCTTTGTTTGCAATTTCCTGCTCTTCAAGTCCATTTATCTGAATTTCAAAATATAAATCTTCTCCAAATATATCTTTTAATCTTTTACCGTATTCATAAGCCTCGTCAAACTTTCCTTTTGAAAGGAGGTGTGGAATAAATCCTTTTAAACAAGCAGTTTGACAGATAAGACCTTCATGGTACTTTTCTAAAAGCTCCCAGTCTATTCTGGGTTTATAATAAAATCCCTCCGTATATGCTAAGGAAGAAAGTTTCATCAAGTTTTTAAATCCTGTTTTATCTTTTGCATGAAGTATAAGATGGTAATTCTTATCTGCTAATATGCTGTCAGACCCTTCTCCTTTCTTCTCAAATCTATTATTTGTAAAGTAGGCTTCCATTCCGATAATAGGCTTTACACCTACTTTTTTCATTTCCTGATAAAACTCAATAGCACCGAAAATATTTCCGTGGTCTGTCAGGGCTACTGCTTTATATCCATACTCTTTTGCTTTTTTGGCAAGCTCAGGTATTTTTATAGCACCGTCCAGTAGTGAATAATGGCTGTGTAAATGTAAATGTGTAAAATCTTTTGACATTATCCCACCTTGAAATTAATCTTTAATTTGTTTTCGGTTAGAATAATTTATCTAATAAATCTGTGAAGTTCAATTGTTAAAATTAACAAAAAATTATGAGGTAAATAAAATGGATAAAATACTTGTTCACATATGTTGCGGAGTTGACGCTGTCTGGGCTTTAAGAAAGTTAAAAGAAGAATATCTGGATGCCTATCTTGAAGGATATTTTTACGACCCAAATATCCATCCTGAAGAAGAATATGAACTTAGATGGATAGAAACTAAAAGAGTTTGCAACGATTTGAATATTCCTTGTGAAAAGGGAGAGTACGATATAGAAAACTGGTTTAATGCTGTAAAAGGATATGAAAATGAGCCAGAAAGAGGATATAGATGTACTATCTGCCACGATATTAGGCTTGAAAAATCTGCAAAATATGCAAAAGAAAAAGGTTTTAACAAATTTACAACTGTTTTAATGATGAGTCCTAAAAAAAATTTTGATGTTTTGAAAAATGTTG
>NZ_ABHJ01000440.1:0-1229 GCF_000171895.1 Hydrogenivirga sp. 128-5-R1-1 | reverse complement strand
TTTAAGATATAATTAAATTTATTTAATTTAGGAGATGGGTTTATGTTTGGAATTGGAATGACTGAATTAATAGTAATAATGATAGTAGCTATAATAGTTTTAGGTCCTAAGAGACTGCGTGAAGCAGTAAAACAGATGGCAAGAATATTTAAAGAAGTAAAATCTACAGTTGATGAAGTAAAAACATCTGTAATAAGTGAAATTGATGATATAAAAAAACTCCCTGATACATCTTTACAAGAAACAACAAAAGAAGACGAGTTTGAAAAAGAATTTCAGCAAGAATTAGCAAAACCTAAATATACAGAAGACTATCAACCTAAAAGAGAAAAAATTTCATTTAATAAAAAGTCAAAAGAGGAAAACATAAATGACGGATAAAATAAAAAATCCTGAAGAATACGAAGCACCATTAACTGAGCATTTAGCTGAACTCAGAGATAGATTAATAAAAAGTTTAATAGCCCTTTTTATTGGTGCAGTTGCTGTTTTTATGAAAGTTGAAATATTTTTTAATGTTTTCCAGACACCGCTTCATAAAGTTTTTCCTGATTTAAAGCTCGTTGCTTTAACTCCTACAGAATCATTTTTTACAGCCCTTAAAATATCACTTTTAATGGGTTTTGTAGTTTCATCTCCTATTATCTTTTATCAGGTATGGAAATTTATAGAACCTGCCCTTTACGAAAATGAGAAAAAACTTTTAATACCTTTTGTATTTTTTACAACACTGTTTTTTCTTGCAGGAGCAGCTTTTGCTTTCTGGGGAGTACTGCCACTGGCAATAAGATTTTTACTTAACTTTGGTTATACACAGCTTGATGTTGAGGCAATGCTTTCTGTAAGTTCATATATCTCTTTCGTTATAAGACTGATTATTGCATTTGGCATAACATTTGAACTTCCTGTAATATTATCATTACTTGCAAGGCTTGGACTTGTATCTCCAGAAGGTTTAAAAAGAATAAGACCTTACTTTATAGTAGGTGCCTTTGTTTTTGCTGCTATTATTACCCCGCCAGATGTAATAAGTCAGGTATTTCTGGCTTTACCACTTGTAATTTTTTACGAAATATCAATATATATGGCAAAAATTCTTTATCCAAGAAGCGAAAAAGCCAAAGGGGAGAAACAGTGATATATGCGGTAATAAAACTGTAAGATATTTTAATTTTTAAGTATCTTGTAAATGAGGTATATACCATGATTGAAAAGTATCAGATAAACGA
>NZ_ABHJ01000441.1:0-1225 GCF_000171895.1 Hydrogenivirga sp. 128-5-R1-1 | reverse complement strand
CTGATTTCTCCATTTCCAAACTCTTTGAAGCTTCTACTGCTTCTATCATTGCAGAACCAGAAAATATCCCGGAAGGAACTACCATATGCACAGCATAACTTCCGTCTTTTAGTTTTATCTTTCCAATTTTTTCTCCGCCTTCTAACTGGGTTAAAGTTGTACCTGCTTTTTTAAAATCCCTTCCTGCTTCCTGTTTTACAGCATTTATAATTTCTTCCATTCCAACAGCGTCAATCATATATTTAAGTCTGTTTTTATTCCTGCTGTCTTTAAAACCGTACTTTTTAAATATCTTTGCCAGAGCTTCAAAAAAGGGGGGAACTTCGTCCCCAGGGAGAAACACGTCAGCAGACTTAGCAACAGCCCCCACTTTCCCTCCCAGATATACGTTGAACCCAAACTCCCCATCTTTTTCCGCCAGTACAAAACAAGCATCATGTCCGTAAATATTACATCTGTTTGAATAAGAGCCGTTTATTCCAATGTTAAATTTTCTTGGCAGTTTACATATCCATTCTTCTTTTTTGAGGAAAACTTCCTGCAACTTAAGCAAAATATCCCATGTCTCAATCACATTATCAAATGCAAGCCCATCAAGAGGGTCTTGGACTATATTTCTAAAGTTATCTACACCTGTTTGAAAAGTGGTAATTCCAACGCTTTCAAGCTCTTTTAATACAGTTGGTAGGTTTTCAATAGTTATAAATCTTAGTTCTACCTGCATTCTTGTTGTAAGGTCTATATAGTCATTCCCATACTTTTGAGCTACCTCGCCTAATTTTTTTGCTTGTTGGTACGTTAGTTTTCCGCCTGGTATTCTAACCCGTATCATAAATTTTTCAGGAGTTGCAGGACGATAAAACACTCCAAAACATTTAAAGAAATAACTCAAATCGTGCTCAGGTATAGAAGAAAACCCATTTTTTGCATAGTACTCTAACTTTTCCCATGCTTCTTGTGGAGTGTGCTCCTGTTTTAGCTTTTCTATTTTGTTAATTCTTTTATTTCTTTCCTGTGAAACTTTTATAAGCTTATCCATTCTTTCTCTCCAGTTTTAATTTCTAAAATTACATTTTTGTAATTTGGAAGTTTGTTGTGAAGATTAACTACTTCTCCAAAAACTATTACAGCTGGTTTTTCTGCTTTTTTAGAAAGTTTTTCTATATCTTTAAATTTGCCTACAATAACTTTTTGATTTTTCCTTGAAGCATTGCTTATTACAGCA
>NZ_ABHJ01000442.1:0-1224 GCF_000171895.1 Hydrogenivirga sp. 128-5-R1-1 | reverse complement strand
ATTTATATCATCTAATGCCTTACCTATTCCTCTTGCAACTGCAGTTAGAGGGTCATCGCATACAAATACAGGTAAATTAACCTCTTCTCTTATTTTGGTATCAAGTTCATGAAGTAATGCGCCTCCTCCAGCAAGGATAATTCCCCTTTCCACTAAATCTGCTCCAAGCTCTGGAGGGGTTTTTTCTAAAGCAGACTTTACAGCATTAACTATAGAATTAACAACTCCTTCCAGCGCTTTTCTTATTTCTTCGCCTTTTATAATAGTACTTATAGGACTGTTTGTTATATCCACTCCGCCAATCTCCATTTCTTCTTTATCTTTTTCAGAAGGATAAGCTGAACCTAACTTTATTTTTATCTTCTCTGCAGTCTGTTCCCCTATTACAATGCCGTGATGCCTTTTAAGATAACTGATTATGGCTTCATTCATTTCATCCCCAGCAATTCTTATGGAATGGGATACTACCATTCCTGACAAAGAAATAACGGCTATTTCTGTTGTGCCGCCGCCAATATCAATTATCATGTTTCCACCGGGTTCTGTTATAGGAAGTCCTGCTCCTATAGCTGCTGCCATTGGTTCTGCTATCAAGTATACATCTCTTGCTCCTGCACTTTTTACAGCATCTATCACAGCCCTTTTTTCTACCTCGGTAATTCCTGAAGGTACTCCCACTATTACCCTTGGTCTTGGCTTTAAAATCTTTAGCAGAGGCATATTTTTATGGACTTTTTTTATAAAATATTTAAGCATATCCTGTGTAACTTCAAAATCAGCTATAACTCCATCTTTTAACGGTCTTACAACATCAATATATTCAGGTGTTTTTCCTACCATAGCTTTTGCTTCCTGACCAACAGCCAGAACTTTATTACTTTTTACATCTAAAGAAACTATTGACGGCTCAGTCAATACTATGCCTTTTCCTTTAACGAAAACAAGAGTGTTTGCAGTACCCAAGTCTATACCAATGTCATTTGAAAATATTCCGATTATTGATGATAACATTATTCCTCCAAAATAAAGATAATTCCGAAAATATATTATAAACTATTAATATTAAATTTTTTTCAAATTTGGAGGAAAACATGTTTACAGGCTCATTAGTTGCACTTATAACTCCTTTTAAAAATGGTGAAATAGATAAAAAATCTTTGAAAAATTTAATAGAGTTTCATATTGAAAATGGTACTCATGGTATAGTGGTTGCAGGAACAACTG
>NZ_ABHJ01000443.1:0-1223 GCF_000171895.1 Hydrogenivirga sp. 128-5-R1-1 | reverse complement strand
TGCCAAACATCAGGTAAAAATGTTCCCTGGTATTCGCCAAGTTTTAATATTAGACCATCTTTAAAAGGTTTTAGTTTACTCAGTAAATCTTCCGGACTTTTATATTCTAATTTTTGGGGAAAAGATAAAACGGAAACTTTTGTACTAATTAAAGGAAGCTCATCCAAACTTACAGGCAAAAATCTTGGGTCTTTTGTTGCTGCTGCAATTGCATTTGATATTACATCTTGATACAAAGGTCTAAAAGGAAGAATAGAACCTATACAACCTCTAAGCTGACCGTTATCTTTTCTTTCAAGGGTTATAAAAGATGCTCCTTTTTTCTTCCAGTTTTCATAAGGTATTTCTTTAAGGTCTATAATTCTTCCTGTCTTTAAATATTCTTTTATAGCAATTCTTGCAAGTTCTACTAAAGCTTTACCTTCTTCTTCTGATATTTCACTTAAATTTTTTATAATATCTTCCATTTTTACCCCTTGTAAAAAACAGCGCTTAAATATCCAACAACTGCATCTTTATTACCAGCAGTATCTCCTGATGTTCTATAATCTAAAACTTTTGATTTCCATTTAGCTTTGGATGCCCAATCAATAATAGCTGCCATTCCTATCTCTCCACAGGCTTCACATTTTTGAAGATAGGAAACATCTTCCTCTTCAACAGCAAGTAAGCAGTATTTATCTATCTGTCTTGCAGTCTCGTAAGGATAGTAATGGCTTAAATCTGTACTTATTACCACAACAACATCGTCTCTATCCCCTTTAATATCAGCTATTATTTTTTCAACGATACGAAAATCAATCTGTCCATAAACAACAGGTATTATTGAAAAATCTTCTAAAACCATTTGTAAAAATGGAACCTGTACTTCTAATGAATGTTCCCTCTGATGTGGTATTGTGTTAAACGTAATCGGAAGGTCAGGATTTTTCATAGCGAATTTTTCTATCTCTTCTTTATCTACCTTTACTTTTCCAAGAGGTGTTTCCCAGTAATCATAATAACCAAAAGATATGCCGTTAAATGGTACAAAATGAGAAGGTCCTATTAATAATACTTTGTAATGTTTATTTTTATCTAAGTTCAAAAACTGTTTATAACTGTAAGTAGCAGTTTGCCCGGAATATATATATCCTGCATGTGGGCTTATAACTGCTTCAGGCTTTATATTATAAAGAGGAGCATTTTCCAGAAAATATAAGAGCATTTTTTTTAGCTCTTCA
>NZ_ABHJ01000444.1:0-1220 GCF_000171895.1 Hydrogenivirga sp. 128-5-R1-1 | reverse complement strand
GTTATGAGGGACTTTAAAAATTCAACTAAGGAGGTGTTGTCATGCACTACATTGGCATTGATATGTCTAAAAACTCCTTTAATTTCTGTGTCATTGATGAAACTGAAAAAATTATTAAACAAGGTTCTTTCCCTGTATCTAAAGATGGTTTTGCTAATTTCCTTAAATTGATTTCCTCTTTTGATAATCCTCTTGTACTTGTTGAATCCTCTTCCCGTTATCATCTGCCTCTGGTTTATTCCCTTGTCTCTAATAACTTTCCTGTGTATGTTGTTAATCCTAAAGCTGTTCATAAGTTCATAAATTTTAAATCCCCTAATAACCCTTCTAAATCTGACTCTAAGGATGCTTTCTTTATTGCACTCTTTACTAAATATGAATCTAACAACCTTAAACCTTATTCCCCTTCTGATTCTCTTAAACTTATTGCCCGTAAAATTGATTCCATATCTAAAGATATTGCTAAAACTAAAACTCAAATTAATCAGCATATTGATGTTTTGTTCCCTGAGCTTTCTAAACGTGTAAATATTTTCTCTAAAGCTATCCTTAATTTGCTCCTTTATTATCCTTCTGCGTTTGATATTTCCAATGCTAATGTAAATGAGATTAATAAGTTTCTTTATACTCCAATTGGTAGAAAGGTCTCTATATCTGCTGATGAGCTTATCCTTTTGGCTAAAAATTCTGTTGGTGTTAATAATGTTGCCTTGAAGGTTTCTCTTAAAGCTGATATTGAAAGACTTTTCTTCCTTGAAAATCAGCTTAAAGAGCTTGAATCTGTTTTTACTGATATGATGAAGGATTTTTTTTGTGATGATATAGAAATTGTTTCTTCTATTGCTGGTATTTCTGAAAGGCTTGCTTGTAGGTTTATTGCAGAAATAGAGGATATAAGCAGATTTGAGAATGCTAAAAAGCTTATAAGTTATGCTGGAACAGACCCTGTTGTTAAGCAATCTGGTAAATGGAAGGTTAGAATGAGTATATCTAAGCAGGGCAATCCTTTTTTGAGAAATATTCTTTATCAGATGGCTACTGGTGTTGTTATGTGGAACGAAATTTTTAGAGAGTATTATAGAAGAAAGTATCAGCAGTTCAAAAGCAGAAAAAAGGCTATGATTGCTGTTGTTAATAAGCTGGTTCGTGTCATATTTGCTATGCTTTCTAATAGGCAATTTTTTAATCATCCTTCTTTAATTTCTAATACTTGACTCCCT
>NZ_ABHJ01000445.1:0-1218 GCF_000171895.1 Hydrogenivirga sp. 128-5-R1-1 | reverse complement strand
TACTGTAAACGAATTTTTGGAAAAAAATTATGGTGTTAATTTCACTGTATATGTTTTAGCAGATTAATTATTATGAACATGAAAAACTTTAAAATAACTAAAAAAGTAAATTCTAAAAAAATACTAAAAGATTAGGTTATATGTCTAAAGGATTTTTAAAAACTGCAGAGCAACTATATGAACTTGGAAAGAAAAGCAGAGGAGAAAAAAGTGAGTTTGCTTTTCGTTCTGCAATAAGCAGGGCTTATTATGGGGTTTTGTGGTATATAAGGGATTTTTATAAGTTAAGAGAAAGTGAGGATTTACACAAAATAGTCTTAAAACAAATTGATAAAAAACATGGACTGTTAGTGAAAAAATTATTTTTGGAATTAAAATATGCCCGTGTAGATGCAGACTATAAAAAGAAAAATTTAAAGGACATTAAACTAATTGACAAAAACACAGCTGGTTATTATATTAAACTTGCAAATGCTTTAATAAAATATATAGAAAGAGGTTTATAATGGCAAAAGTCTTAGTTCCATTAAAAAATGTGGCAAAAGAAACACAGCATGTATTAGATAAATATAAAATCCCATATTCTGAAATTAGAGTTTCCGAAAATGAGAAAAAAGAAGATAACATAGAATTTATAATATCTATAAAGGGTGGAAAAAAAGTTTCATTTGAAAAAACCCTTGAGTATAGAGAACTACTTTATAGAGAACTTATACCAATATTTGGAGATGTGTTTATAGTTTCATATATACCTTGAAGCGATGATTACTAAAAATTTATCTTTAAAAGAAATAGGAAAAGAAGTTATTAATATATTACACTCAAATAACATCCCTTATACAGAAATAAAATTATCTACTGCAGAAAAATCTGATGGTATAAATAAAAAATATATTGTTTCAATTTATTACAAAAATATACCCTTTTCTAAAGCCCTGCAGATAGAAGAAGAATTAAACAAAATAATTGAAGAAAATTTAGGAAAAGATATACTTGTGGCATATGTTCCAGAGGACTGAAAAAATGACAACTGTTGTTAAAAATAAAATAAAAAAGGTATCAGTAAAGGAATTACAGAACTTCCTGAATAATATTTTAGCTTCTTATGGTATTCAAGGTTCTTATAAGATACCTTCATTACCTGATGTAGAAGGAGATTATTATATTGTTGTAAGAGCTAAAAATATACCTTCTAATAAAAAGGCAGTAGAACTGTCT
>NZ_ABHJ01000446.1:0-1213 GCF_000171895.1 Hydrogenivirga sp. 128-5-R1-1 | reverse complement strand
TTAAATTTTTTATATGAACATCTACTGTCCTATCAAAAACATCAGGTTCATTTTGCCATACAGTATCTAAAAGATAATCTCTACTTAAAACCCTTCCTTTTGAATTTATTAGATTCATTAAAAGCTTAAATTCTTTTGTTGTTAAATTTAAAGGTTTACCATGAATTTTAACTTCAAATTTTGCAAGGTTTATTTCTAATTCACCAATTTTTATAACATCAACATTTTTACTACTTTTATTTTGACATCTTCTTAATACCGCTTTTATTCTTGCAAGGAGTTCCCTAAAAGAAAAAGGTTTTGTAATATAATCATCCGCTCCAAGTTCAAGACCTACGATTTTATCTATTTCTGTGCTTTTTGCTGTAAGCATTATGATAGGAATCTCCCTTTTTACAGGGTCAGATTTAACTGTTTTACAGACTTCAAGACCGTCTATATCAGGAAGCATTATATCAAGAAGTATTAAATCAGGTTTTTCATTTTCTAAGCTGGAAAGTGCATCTTTTCCACTGTAAAAGGATTTTACTTTGTTTCCTTCCTTTTGTAGATTATAAACTAAAAGCTCGTTGATATCTTCGTCATCTTCAACAACATAGATAAAAGGCATTTTAACCTTCCATGTATATTTAATCCCGGGCACCCCCATCCGGCGAGGGATACTGGCTTACCGTTGCTCCCTTCCGGGCCTGGCGGGGTTCACCAGCTCCCACCCGGCGGGACCCGGGAATTTTTATTCTAACACATTTAAATGGCGGATGGGGAGGGATTTGAACCCTCGGCACCGCAAAAACGGTGCACAGCATTTCCAGTGCTGCTCCTTCGGCCGCTCGGACACCCATCCAAAGCAGATACTATTATAGGACAAATAGGAAATTTTGCAAATACAAAAATATGATAAAATTAATATCAATTTTTATTCACGGAGGAGTAAATGGGCGTAAAAATTGGAATTAATCAAATTAAAAAAGACATGTTTATAATTGTAGATGGTCAGCCTTACAGAGTTTTAGGTTATGACCACGTGAAACCTGGGAAAGGTCAGGCATTTGTCAGAGTAAAAGCTAAAAACATGAGAACAGGCAATGTAAATGAAATCACATTTAAATCTTCTGACTCTATAGAACTTGCAGATTTTGAACAAAGGCAGATGGCTTACTCGTATTTTGATGGTGATTCTTACTGGTTTATAGATAATAATACTGGAGAAATG
>NZ_ABHJ01000447.1:0-1212 GCF_000171895.1 Hydrogenivirga sp. 128-5-R1-1 | reverse complement strand
AATTAAGTATGAAAAGACAGAGTAATCCCTATGGATATTTAGGCAAACTGTTTTGGTGGCTTGAATATTTTTATTGAATAAAGTTTCAAGGAAGGTTTTTGATAAAAGAAATTTTTTTCTTCTCTTGGTTTTGAGTCAAATTTTCTTATGCTATAAGTTAATATAAAACTTTTATGGAGCTCATTATGTATTTTACAAAAAGGGTCTTTTTTATCAAGTTTATCAAGCTTTGCAACAATTTCAATTTTTGACATACAAGGGTCAATTTTATAAAAAACAAAATCATGAAAAGTGTTAAATAAAATCCCTATAAATAAAACTACATGCACAAATATCTTGGAAAACTTCATAATATCTAGTATTGTATCACTGTTGTTTTGTATGTTTATGTTATTTGTCATATTTAATAGGAGTATTTACAATAAAAAAGTTAGTTTTTATAGTTTTAGTTTACGGGCTGAGGACAGAGCTGTCCTTTTAGCCCTTGTCAGGTACATCGTGAACAACTACGTTTTTACCTGCCCACTTGCTGAGTATTCCACATGCAACATGTGCACCTGAGCCAATAGCCGAGGCAAACATTGTATAACATCCTGCAGCATTACCTGCTACCCAGAGGTTATCTCTAACTTTGAAAAAGCCGTCATGTTTAATCATAACTTTTCCCGGTCTTGGAGAATTTACATTATCAATAACTTCCACATTTAAACCTTCTATTGAAAATTCATGAAATCCTGTTGCAATAACGAGAATTTCTGCTTCGTATTTCTCTCCATTTTCTGTTTCTACTGTAAAACCATTTTCTTTTTCCTCTGCTTTTACCACTCTTCCTTTTTTTATTTCTACATTCTCATACTTTAAAGCTTGATTTTTGACCTGTTCAAGCAAATCTTTGCCTAAAGTTCCTTCAGGAATTCCTGCCACGTTATTAATTTCAGCTTTTAAAAGGTCTGACCCTCCGTTGTTATCAATAACTAAATACTTTCTATTTTTTGTAAAATCAAATCTATCATTTGCAGAAGCAAGTGTTATTACACAGGAAAGCCCAGCAGGTCCACCACCAATAATGATTACATCGTATTTTTTCACTGCTTTTACCTCCGTTTTTATTTTGTTATAATCAATAAAAATTTTATTACAAACAAAAATAAAAATTATGAGAATATTCAATTATGTTTTCATTTTAATAATTACTTTATTAATCTATTCCTG
>NZ_ABHJ01000448.1:0-1208 GCF_000171895.1 Hydrogenivirga sp. 128-5-R1-1 | reverse complement strand
TAAAAAATGTTGTTTTATCAAAATTAAAAGAAAACTTTCCTGATTATACTATAAGTTTAACATTTGACTTTAGCAAGCCGTGGACATCTGAAAACATATCGGCCGAAGGAAAAGAAAAGCTCAGAGCTTTGGGCTGGAAATTATAATCCTAAAAAAGCTCTTATTCTTTTTACACCTTCTTCCATATGTTCTATGTCTTTTGTATATGCAAATCTTATATACTTTTCAGTATTATTTTCCCCAAAATCAATTCCGGGAGTTATTGCTACATGTGCTTTTTCTAACAATTCATTTGCAAATTTAAAAGCATTATCTGAATATTTCTCAATATTTGCCCATAAATAAAAAGCCCCTTCAGGCTTTGCATCTATGTTAAATATATCCTTTAACTGATTGTATAAAAAATCTCTTCTTTTTCTATATTCTTCAGTTATTTTATCTAAATGCTGTTTATCAAAAGCTCCAAGAGCAGCGTACTGACTTATTGTAGGTGGTGCAATAAATACATTCTGAAGAACTATTTCAGCTTTTCTAACCAAATTTTCAGGCAGTATAATCCAGCCGAGTCTAAATCCAGGCATGCAGAAATATTTTGAAAATCCATTTATAACAATAGCGTTGTCTGAAAACTCTAAAGCAGTATGTTCCTTTTCATTATATACAAGACCGTGATATATCTCATCTGAAATAAAGTAAATACCATTTTCATCACAATAATTTATAAGCCCTTTTAAAATTTCCTTTTTATATATGTTGCCAGTTGGGTTATTTGGAGATGATATTTGAACTGCTTTTATGTCTTTAAATTCTTTTAACTGCTCTGCTGTTAACTGATAATTCGTAGATTTATCTACAGGTGCAAAAACAGGGTTGATATTAAGAATATATGAAAAATTTTTGTAGCAGGGATAAGAAGGGTCTGTCATTAAAAGTTTATCTTTAGAGCTTAAAAGTATAGAGTAAGCCACTAAAAAAGCTCCAGAAGTTCCGACTGTCAATGCTATTCTTTCAGGAGATACCTCTACACTATATTTTTCTTTATAAAACTGTGCTATTTTTTCTCTAAGCTGTATTAGCCCTAAACTTTCTGTATAATGGTTTAGTCTATCTTTCACAGCTTTTTCTGCAAGTTCCCATACTTTTGGGGAAGGCTGTAAATCAGTTCTCCAATTTCAAATGTATTGTATCTTCATATTTTGAGCTTTTTA
>NZ_ABHJ01000449.1:0-1208 GCF_000171895.1 Hydrogenivirga sp. 128-5-R1-1 | reverse complement strand
TTGCTCTCATCACAGAAAGCATGCCTACTAAAAAGCATATCTTTAATCCGACGTAATATCTTCAGTTATAAATTCTAAAAGTTTTCCTCTAAATGATGCCTTTTCAAGCAGTAAAGTTAAATTTTTATTACTGTAAAAAAGTTGAAAAAAAAGCCATTTCTCTAAATTTTTATATCCTAAAATAGAAATAGCCCTTTTTAAAGAATCTATCTTTGACCTGAAACCAAAATATGCAGAGTTAATATAAATTAAAAGACCGGTAACTAATTTAGGAGATAATTTAAAGTATTCTTCTATTTTATTAATAGGCTCCTGTTTTACGACTCCATTTATCAACTTTAAAATAAGTTTTTGATTTTCTTCTTTCAAATTAAAAGTTTCTTCTTCAGGATAAGAAAAATAGTACCCTTGATAGTACTCAAAACCTAATTTTTGGGCAATTTTATAAAAAATCTCATTCTCAATTTTAAAAGCAATAGGTTTTATATTATTTAATTTTAGAGCATTTAAATTTTTAAATATTCTTTCATCATCTTTTATATCTACTTTCGCAAAATCTAAAAATTCCAATAAATCCTCATGTTGTATAATGTCAAAATTGTTAACAGAAAATAAAAAACCTTTTGTTTTAAGCTTTTTTATTTTATCTATAATGCTACTGTCAATTTCTATATCTTCCATTAACTCAAAAACAACCTTTTTGCTTTGTTCAAAAATTTGTGGTAATTCACTCATAATAAAATTTTTGTCCACATTTAAAAAAACATATTTGTTAAGCTTCAAGTTTTCAATTAGATAGTTGAAAGTGATTAATGTTGCGTGGAAAAAATCCTGAATGCCTTCACCTCTGAAAAAAAGCTCACAACCTTCTATTTTTTTGTTTTTACCATAAATATACTGTTTTGCTATATTGAAACCTTTTATCATTTTTTTATATCAGAAAGTTTGATTGATTGAACATTGTTTGAACAACAACTTTTTAGATTAAGGTTCATGCTGTTTACAATTTCATTATAAGCATCTATAAAGTTTAAAACTTTTCCTCCAAAGCCTTTTGCAAATTTTTCTGCCATTTCCTTAGATGAAAATGGTATCGCACTTGGACTGCAGCAAGGCTTGGCTTCGCTTCCAACTACAAAGTATGCATTAAAAGCTGTAATTGGATTTTCTGTAATAAAATCATAGGTAATGGCTGAAACCTCTTTATC
>NZ_ABHJ01000450.1:0-1204 GCF_000171895.1 Hydrogenivirga sp. 128-5-R1-1 | reverse complement strand
AAAGTGTGGAAAATGTCCTATAAAAAATTCCTCATTAATTGTCACATTTTAACTGCTTTATTTTTAGGTTTTCAAGGTCAAGGTCTAAAATTTTATCAACAAGTAAAAACGGATATCTGTGAGGCAAAATTTCCATAATCTGCATTACATCTGCATAAGAGTTCATTGTTAAACCTCCATTTTAAAAATACTTATTTATTTTTTTTGCAACTACATTGCCAAACTTAAGGGAAATAAATACTGTAAAGAATATACTGGCAAATATTATTGAATAATATAAAATTTCATCTATTCTCTCCATCTTTTATATCCTCACTTGCTTTTATTAAAAAATATCCAGTTGAAGCGATTAAAATATAAACAATTGCAAAAACAACTACTTTTACAAAATCAACTTTATTATTCATTATAAGCTGCAATATAGCAAAAACAATAACGGCAACACCTATATTAAGTAGATGCTTTCCTAATTCTTCCTTTGATTTCAATATTAACCTTTACAAATAAGCATCCTTTAAAACCATAAATTAAATTATATACCCTAATTTCCAATTTAAACCTTAAGTATAATTTTAAACTGTAGAGCTAAAATAAAAAAGTGAATTTTAGCTAAAAACCCTTCCAAAGAAACAGCTTTAATACTTTCAATTCCCATATACTTCAATCTGCTGAAAGTAGTCTCTATCTTCTTCCTAATGGTCTTTAAAAAAGTTTGTTTTTTCTTTTGTTTATGATGAATCTTTCCTTTTTTTATAGCTTCTAACTCTATACATATTTTTTTTAGTTCTTCTTTTAGTCCTTTTGAATTGAATGCTTTGTCTGCAATTAAAACTTTACCATTTAACAAATCTATAACCGTTTGCTCTTCTTTAAACTCTTTTAATGCGTTTATATCGTGTTTTGAAGCTGGCATTATATTAAACGATATAGGTTGTTCATAAGTATCTATTATTAGTCCTAATTTATACCCAAACCATTCTCTATGTCCGTTATTTCCTTTATATAATTTCCCACTTACCTTTTTACATCTTTTTATCCTTGTAAGTTCACAAACTGGAATTGGTTTTGTATCAAGTATTGCAATTAGTGATTCTTTGTTTGATAGCAAATTTTTTACCAGTATAATTAAAATTTTTACTAACTTTTTCAACTTTTTTGCTCTTTTTACAATGGCTGGTAGCTCTGGCACATAAGGAAACATATC
>NZ_ABHJ01000451.1:0-1204 GCF_000171895.1 Hydrogenivirga sp. 128-5-R1-1 | reverse complement strand
AAAAGTAAGAGAAAGATTAAAAGAAGATAAAGAACTTGCTAAAGAATTGGAGGAGAAAATTTTAGAGGTTATAAATAATGGTTGATTTAGACAAGATTTTGAAATCAGCTGTAGAAAAAAAAGCTTCGGATATTCATATAAAAGTAGGTCTTCCGCCATTTTTCAGGATAAACAGAAAATTATATCCTCAAGAAGAATTTGGAAGGATTATAAATGAACAAATAATAGCTTATATAAAAAAAGTAGTTACTTCAGATGTGAAAAGGAGTGAACTTTTTAATAAAGGCGAAATAGATATGTCTTATTCAATTCCCGGAGTTAGTAGATTTAGGGTCAACATATATAAACAGAGGGGAACATTTGCCTTTGCTTTTAGAATATTGAAAACAAAAATTCCAAAAATTGAAGAGCTATTACTTCCTGTTAAATTAAAAGATATAGCATTAGAGAATAGAGGACTTGTGCTGGTTACAGGTCCTACAGGTTCAGGTAAATCAACTACTTTAGCCTCTATGATTGATTTTAGAAACGAAAATTCAAATGATGTAATTATTACAATTGAGGACCCTATTGAATATGTGTTTAGAGATAAAAAATGTTATATAGTACAAAGGGAAATAGGTCTTGACACTCAGTCATTTGCTACGGCATTAAGGGCAGCTTTAAGAGAAGACCCTGATGTTATATTAGTTGGAGAGATGAGGGATTTAGAGACAATAGAAACAGCTATCAGAGCTGCGGAAACAGGCCACCTTGTTTATTCTACACTTCATACTCAGAATGCAAAAGAAACAATAAACAGAATTATAGATATGTTCCCGTTAGAAGGTCAAAACCAGATAAGAATTTTGCTTGCATCCACTTTAAAGGCTGTGATTTCCCAGAGATTAATACCAAGAAAAGATGGAAGTGGTGTTGTGCCTGCTGTTGAGCTTCTTATAAATACAGGTGCAGTATATGATGCTATTTTAGACCCTGATAAATTTGAGATGATAGAAGACCTTATGGAAAAAGGAAAACAGCAGTACGGTATGCAGACATTTAATCAGTCACTTTTAGAACTTTATAATAAAGACTTAATAACTAAAGAAGATGCACTTGCTGCTTCTGATAATCCTGCAGATTTAGAGCTTAAAATGAAAGGTATTTCAACTGAAACAACATATGATGATACTATGGGAGGAGGACAGTTTTATGGAGGTTT
>NZ_ABHJ01000452.1:0-1200 GCF_000171895.1 Hydrogenivirga sp. 128-5-R1-1 | reverse complement strand
GAACGACAGTTTAAATCCTTTGTTAAAAGCTCATAAACGTCTTTTCTTCTGTTTTCTAAAGTGAGTTTGTAAATTTTGCTGTCCATTGGCTAACCCTCCTTTAAGTTATTTTTGACATATATAAATAAGGGATATTTAGATTTTTCTTTTTTGATTATTTCAGCAATTTTATTTTTCAAAGCAGATAAACACAGGAAGGAAACAAAAACTCTTTCTGCAAATTTGGCTGCATACATATTCCTACTCCTTATTTTTGCTCTCTTTTTCAAATTTTTGGGAAATCACATCTTCAAGATTTGAAAGTTTTACATAAAGCATTATTAATAATGTCATTATTGAAGCACCTATTAAGGCAAAACCAATTTCTAAAACTTTAACCAGCTCTTCCATCAGCCTAAACCTCCCTTGTGGTAGAATTTTTTAAAGTCTCATTATCAGGGGAAGATGATGAACTACAGTGAGGCTCTTTATTTTCTTTTTCTTTCTTATTGTTTACAGAATACTGTCTTGAAAACTCTTCTAAAACAGCATTCAGAACCTGATGAACATCTTCTTTTATTTCTTGACTTTTCAGAGAAATTTCTTGAGAAATTTTTGAAGGAGTTAGGGAAGGAAAAAGTTTGTCAAGAACTGGAACAATTGATTGAGGAACTACAAAAAATTGACAGCCATTCAAATGAATATCAACAGAAATTAAAGGAGAAACTTGTTGAGATTTTTTCTCCTTAATTTCCTTCCCATTGCCTAACTTATCAATTAACTTTACTATTTCCCAGTTTAGATTTATTAAAATTTCTTTCATTATTTCTTCTTCTGGAGACCTTTCAAGTGCTTTAACTATTTTTTCTAATTCCTTATTAAACCTTTTAAGCTCTTCCATCAGCTTAGCCCTCCTTTAACTTTGACATAATTGCTGGATAAAGCTTTGCTCTGTTTATATGCTTTTGGTATGGAGCTTGAAATTTGGGGCATTAATATAGCTTTTGATATAGGGAAATTTGTATTGATAATTTCTTGGTGTTTTTCTCTTGTGCTTATGTTAGGATTGTCTGAACTTTTTAGAAAAGTGTTTAATTCAAGCATTTTTAGAGTCCTCACTGTTATTATTTTTATTTTCATTTTTATTAGCTTTCTCATAGGAACTGGCTATCTTTTGAAGCTCTCTATCAAGTCCAATAAAAGCCACAAATATAGACAAAG
>NZ_ABHJ01000453.1:0-1193 GCF_000171895.1 Hydrogenivirga sp. 128-5-R1-1 | reverse complement strand
ATGGTTTATGGGCCTTTATCTGTTGGAACAACCTCTGTTGTTGCAGAGGGAGCACCTGATTATCCAGACCCTGGCAGATGGTGGTCTATAGTTGAAAAGTATAAGGTGAATGTATTCTATACAGCACCAACAGCCGTTAGACTTTTTATGAAATACGGAGAAGAATGGCCTAAAAAGTATGATTTATCTTCTTTAAGAATATTAGGTTCTGTTGGAGAACCAATAAATCCTGAGGCATGGATTTGGTATTACGAAAATATTGGAAGAGGACAGTGTTCTATTGTAGACACGTGGTGGCAGACAGAAACAGGAGGACATATGATAACAACAGTTCCTGCATACCCTCAAAAGCCCGGAAAAGCCGGCAAGCCATTTTTTGGAATAGAGGCTGATGTTGTAGATAAAGAAGGAAATCCTATAGAGCCAAATAAAGTTGGATATCTTGTTATAAAAAAACCCTGGCCTTCAGCATTAAGGACTTGCTGGGGAGAACCTGAAAGATTTGAAAAGTACTGGTCAGAAATTGGTAAATACTATTTTGCAGGAGATATGGCAACTAAAGATGAAGATGGATACATAATGATACTTGGGAGGGCTGATGATGTTATAAATGTTTCTGGTCATAGAATAGGAACAGCAGAAGTTGAAAGTGCTTTAGTTTCACATCCTTCAGTTGCAGAGGCAGCAGTTATAGGAAAACCTCATGAAATAAAAGGAGAATCAATTAAGGCTTTTGTAATATTAAAACAGGGATATGAGCCTTCCGAAAGCCTTGCAAAAGATATAAAAATGCATGTTAGACATGAGCTTGGAGCTTTGGCAGTCCCCGATGAGATAGAATTTGTTGAAAAACTTCCAAAAACAAGAAGTGGAAAAATTATGAGAAGGGTTTTAAAGGCTAAAGAACTTGGAATGCCTCTTGGAGATATTTCAACACTTGAGGATTAAATGATAGGGGCTAAAAGCCCCTTTTTTTATTCAGATAATATTTTTAAAGCTTCTTCAACAGTTATATTGTTGTGAACGATTTCAGATAATGCTTTAGTTATCTTTGCCACATCTCTATGCTGGAATACATTTCTTCCAATGGAAAGACCAGCACCACCAGCAACAACAACAGCATCATAAACCATTTTTAAAAGCTCTTCATCTGAGTTAACTTTAGGACCTCCAGCTATTACAACAGGTACAGG
>NZ_ABHJ01000454.1:0-1193 GCF_000171895.1 Hydrogenivirga sp. 128-5-R1-1 | reverse complement strand
CGGACATTTGAGCACTATTTTTTTAAGCTCTTTTTCAACAGGTTCAAAATCTTTAAATTTGAACTGATACTTTTCAATTTCATTTATTGATAAATCTTCTGAAAATGGTTCTTCTTTTGTCTCTTCTGCTACCTGTTTTTCCTTAATTTGAGAAAGAACAGAAAGAATATATTTTGCAAATGCTCTTTTTTTTCCTGCTGAAAGCCCATCAAAAGTTTTTATATCTTCTTTTATAGATTTCGGTAAATCAATTTTTGACACAAGTTCTTCAAGAGCTTCTGATACTTTCACCCTTTCCAGCATTTCATCGTCATATTTCAACACTTTCCCAAGTATATTTTTAACTTTTTCTATATTGTTCATTATTCCATATTACTTTTTGTTTTAAGGAAAAATATAAGCTCCAGAGCTGAAAATACAATAAGATATCCCCAGACAAAACTTTCCATATAAAGCATATTTTTAAATGATGCAAAAATTAGAACAAAAATCAGCACAACACTGTATATTGAAAATGAAAATGAGGCTGAAGGGTTTTCTTCTATTACACCCGGACTGTACTGTCCTTCTTTTATCATTTTTATTATATAAATTGAAGCTATTGAACCTAAAAATAAAGAGAAGAAAAATATCCATTTATTCTGTAAATCTGGATAAATACCCATAATTAAAGAAAGCCAGAGAGGAATATCTTGAACTATTTCAGCAAAAAATATTTTATCAAATTTAGTCATCACTTGGCAGTTTATACTCAAATTTTATATCTGCAAGTTTATAAAATTTTTCATCATACGGATAAAAAGATATTAAATCTATAAAGATTTTCTTAGCCTCATTGAAAATTTCTTCAACAGTTGTTTCTATCAAAATATTTTCTGGTATTTCTTTTACTATTTCTGCCAGTTTTCTTCCTTCATAAAGTTTTTTAACTATAAAGGTATTAACATTATTTTCCTTAGAAACTTCGTTTAAATTATTTTTTAAGTAAAAAATCAAAAACTCCAAAGCAGATTTTCTATAATCATTAAGTATATCTTCTTTATTTTTATTAAAAATTTTTTCTATATTCTGGGCAGTTCCTAATCTTTCCTGTTTTCCAGCAAAAAACTTTGAAAGCTGATACTGAATTAAAGTTTCAAAGTAGTAATTTTTACTTTCATCAAAATTTTCTAAAAATCCATCGTAATCAAATG
>NZ_ABHJ01000455.1:0-1187 GCF_000171895.1 Hydrogenivirga sp. 128-5-R1-1 | reverse complement strand
ATATAAGTGCGGGAATTATTACAAATCCTCCACCAACCCCCATTACAGCTGCTAAAAATCCAGCAAATGCTCCAATCCCTACAGGTACCAAAACTGAAACTTCTGTAAACTGGAATTTCATTTTAAATGGCAAATTATCAATAAAATACTTTAACTTTGATTTTTTCTCTTTTTTTTCTTTTCTTAAAACGTCTAAAAACATTGTAATTCCAGTAAAACCAAGATAAAAAGTATATAAAGATAAAACAAAAGTTCTAAAATACCCTGCATCTTCAAGTATTTTTGAGAGAAAAACACCTACTGAACCTCCAGCAAACCCAGATAGTACCATTACCCAGCCCATTTTCAGGTCTATATTTTTGAGCCTTAAATGGGCTAAAAAACCAGAAACCGTGGCACCAACCATCTGAGCAACAGAAGTGCCAACAGTAACTATTGGAGGAACTCCTAACTTTATAAGAGCAGGGTTTAATATTATTCCACCTCCAATTCCCATCAGGCCGGATAAAAATCCAACAACCAGTCCAAGTAAAATAATGTAAAATATATTTATCTCAATACCTGCAATAGGAAGGTATATTTCCAAAACTTGTCCTCCAAAATAAGAAGTTATAAAAATATTAGGATATTTTATCAAACTAACAATAATCAAGTATAAGGAGGTTGTAAAAAGTATGATAGGAATCATTATGGGAAGTGATTCAGACCTGCCGATAATGAAGCAGGCTGCAGAAATTTTGGAAAATTTTGGAGTTGATTATG
Organism: Hydrogenivirga sp. 128-5-R1-1; assembly: GCF_000171895.1. Lineage (NCBI taxonomy): Bacteria > Pseudomonadati > Aquificota > Aquificia > Aquificales > Aquificaceae > Hydrogenivirga > Hydrogenivirga sp. 128-5-R1-1. Next base: position 425 of record NZ_ABHJ01000455.1, on the reverse strand, counting down.
AAATAACTATTATTTCAGCTCATAGAACACCTGAGAAAATGTACGAGTATATGAAAACATTGGAAGAAAGAAACATCAAAGTTGTTATTGCAGGTGCAGGAGGAGCAGCCCATTTACCGGGTGTGGCAGCTGCACTTACCCATCTTCCGGTTATTGGGGTTCCTATAAAAACGTCCTCTTTAAATGGTCTTGATTCTCTTTTATCTATCGTTCAAATGCCGTCTGGTATACCAGTTGCAACAGTTGCTATAAACAATGCAAAAAATGCGGCATTACTTGCTTTGTCTATGTTGTCAATCTCAGACATTGAAATAGCTAAAAAACTAAAAAGGTATAGAGAAGAATTAAAAAATACAGTGTTAGAAAAAGCTGAAAAACTGGAAAAGTTAGGATATGAAAAATACTTAGAGGAAATGTAGTTTGAG
>NZ_ABHJ01000456.1:0-1184 GCF_000171895.1 Hydrogenivirga sp. 128-5-R1-1 | reverse complement strand
TATTAAAATATCTGCCTGCTGTGTATGATGAGCTAAATCTTTAGTGTTTCTATGGCATACAGTTATGGTTGCCTCTTCATTTCTTAAAAAAAGAAGACTCATTGGTTTTCCTACAATATTACTTGCTCCAACCATTACAACATCTTTTTTATAAGTCTGAATTTCATACTCTTTTAGCATTATCCATATACCAAGTGGTGTACACGGTACTATACAGTCCTTCATACCTGTTGCAAGCTTTCCTATATTTTCTGGGTGAAAGCCATCTACATCTTTATGTGGGTCTATTGCAGTAATTACATGTTGTGTATTTATATGTTTTGGAAGAGGAAGCTGAACTAAAATACCGTCCACATCGTTATCATTATTTAACCTTTCTATATATTTTAAAAGCTCTTCTTCTGGAATTTCTTCTTTTAGATGTATGTATATAGAATTTATTCCTACTTCTTCGCAGGCTTTTCTTTTATTCCTGACATATACTTCGCTTGCAGGGTCATTTCCAACAAGAATTACAGCAAGACTTGGATTTCTTAATCCTTTAGATGTGTATTTTTTTATTTCGTTTTTTAATTCATTTTTAATTTTTTGGGCTACCTTTTTTCCATCAAGTATTAAAGCCATTTTCACTCCTTAATTTTTTCTTCTATTTCTACAGATTCTGCAAGGTCAAATATTTTATTTATTTTTCCTATTAAAATACCTTGTTTTGACAGAATATCACATTTATAAAATGGAACTTTATTAATTAATCCTATAATTTCTCCATTTAAAGATATTTTTTTCCCAGATTGCAAATTCTTAATATCAATATTTTTGTCAATAATAAATATTTCAAAATCTAAAAGTATTTCGTCCTTAAAACTGTTTTTAATCAAAAGTTTCCTCAAATATAGAAAATTGGATTTTTAAATATTATATCATTTTGAAGCTTGACTTGAGTTTATTCATTCTTTATACTTATGACTGATGAGTCAGTCAGATACTAAAATGAAGCTTATTAATGCGGCTGTAAAAGTTTTTTCAGAGAAAGGTTATTTTGGTACGCGGGTTTCAGATATTGTTAAAAAGCTGGTGTAGCTCAGGAACTTTTTATTTATACTTTAAAGCAAAAAGATGCTTTTTTATTTTTGTTGATATGATAGCTCGCACTTTATGAATCATAAGCAAGTATGAGCAGATAA
>NZ_ABHJ01000457.1:0-1184 GCF_000171895.1 Hydrogenivirga sp. 128-5-R1-1 | reverse complement strand
CCTAAGAAGCCAAACTCTGCATTAAGAAAAGTTGCAAGGGTTAGACTTTCAAATGGATATGAAGTTACCTGTTATATTCCTGGAGAAGGCCACAACCTACAGGAGCACTCAATTGTTCTTGTAAGAGGTGGAAGGGTAAAAGACTTACCAGGTGTTAGATATAAGATAATAAGAGGTGCTTTAGATGCAGCTGGAGTTAAAGATAGAAAGCAGTCTCGTTCTAAATACGGTGCTAAAAAACCTAAAGAAGCTAAGAAATAATTAAGGAGAGGTAATATAAGATGCCAAGAAAAGGACCTGTAAAACCAAGAGAAATAATGCCTGACCCGGTTTATCAAGATGTTCTGGTTCATAAATTAATAAATAAAGTAATGAAAGATGGTAAAAAATCAAAAGCTGAAAAAATTGTTTACACTGCTATGAAAATCTTAGCTGAAAAAACTGGGGAAGAACCTTTAGCAGCTTTACATAAAGCAATTGAAAATATAAAACCTGTAATGGAAGTTAGACCAAGAAGGGTTGGTGGTTCTACTTATCAGGTTCCTATGGAAGTTCCACCAAGAAGACAGGAGTCTTTAGCTTTAAGATGGCTTGTAGAAGCTGCAAGAAGCAGAAGTGGAAAAGGAAATTACACTATGATAGAGAAGCTTTCAAATGAGCTTTACGATGCTTATAACGAAAGAGGCGGAGCAGTTAAGAAGAAAGAAGATACTCATAGAATGGCAGAAGCAAATAAAGCTTTTGCACATTATAGATGGTAATTAATATATCGGAGGAAAATATAAATGGCTAGGCAAGTGCCAATAGAAAAATTAAGAAATATAGGAATTGTTGCTCATATTGATGCAGGGAAAACAACAACAACTGAAAGAATACTATTTTACACAGGTAAAACATATAAAATAGGTGAGGTGCACGAAGGCGGCGCCACTATGGACTGGATGGAACAGGAAAAGGAAAGAGGTATTACAATTACCTCTGCTACAACTGCTGCATACTGGAAAGGATACCAGCTTAACATAATTGACACACCAGGGCACGTTGACTTTGGTGTTGAAGTTGTTCGTTCAATGAAAGCCCTTGATGGAATAGTTTTTGTATTTTCATCTGTTGAAGCAGTTCAGCCACAGTCTGAAGCAAACTGGAGATGGGCAGATAAATTCGGAGTTCCAAGAATTGCTTTT
>NZ_ABHJ01000458.1:0-1183 GCF_000171895.1 Hydrogenivirga sp. 128-5-R1-1 | reverse complement strand
CTTTTTAGTAAATCTATTTTTTTATTTACTGAGCAGTTTTCAATTCTATCTGAAAGGTTTAACAGATAATCTTTGTCAAATACCTTTAAGAAAAAACTTTTATTAGAATCATAAAGTAAACAAACCCATTTAGGTTTTATGGTTAACAATTTTTCAGACCAGATATTGTTAAAAAATTCTTTTTCTTCATACGACATTCTTTCAACTTCAAGTACAGACAACTCCCATGAAAGTTTTTTGTATAAAAACTGGGAATTATATTTGAAAATTATCTTTCCGAAATCTGCAAGTGCATATCTACCTAACCTTGTATTTCTGTTTAAAACTAAAATATGAGTGGTAAACTTTAAAGGATTTTTTAAATCTTCGTCATCAGATTTTTCTATTCTTTTTTTAAACTCTTTAATATCACTGTAAGCTATTATTTTAAGTTTAGCTATTGTAGACTCTTTCGTTCCACTATAGTCTGTAGCTAAATAATAATAATGATTGAATGCTGAAGGATAATCTTTTTGAATTATTTCAATATCACCAAGTCTAAGAATAGCTTTTCTAATTATTTCCAGATTTTGGGTAATACTTACAATCCTTCTAAAAAGTTGCTTTGCAAAATCATATTTTTTTATTCTGTACATATTTTCAGCGACGATATAATAAAAGTCTGGATTATCTATCAAATATTCCTCATTTTGCTTATATGTATCGTATAAGTATTTATAGGCTTTTTTGTATTTTTTTTGATTAAAGAAAAGTAATCCTTTTAAAAATCTTATTTCAGGATTTTCTTCTCTTTTTAAAATGTCTTTTATACTGATTTTTATAGCATATTGAGTAATTATATCTAACTTGTTAAACCATATTGCAGTTCTTAATATACCAATTAAAGAATTAATATATTTTTGTTTGTCTTTTGCTATAAAAAGAGATGTTTTATAAAAGAACATTGCTCTTTCGTAAAAACCCCACGCTTCAAATAAATTACCTTTTGTGTAGTAATAATCCCAATCAAGACTTTTCTTAAAAGCCATATATGTATTCAACAAATATAAAGCGTAATTAAAATATTTTTTTATTCCCGTCTTTTTCCCTAACTTTATGTAAACTTTCGCTAAAAGATAGATTGAAGGTACATAATAAGGATTTTTTTTACTTTTTGTAAGTCTGTACAAAGTAGTTAAAGCAG
>NZ_ABHJ01000459.1:0-1182 GCF_000171895.1 Hydrogenivirga sp. 128-5-R1-1 | reverse complement strand
AACACACAATTTTTTAAAATTATGGGAACTTCCAGAGAAGTTCAAATTTTAGGAACAGATTATCTTAATATCTTATCTTTTTCTATACCTGCACTTTTTATAGGTGCCGTTTTATACAGTAGTTTGGCAGCTTCAGGAGATACAAAAACTCCACTAAAAATAGCAATTTTTTCAAACGTCATTAATGTGATTTTAAACTATTGTCTGATTTTTGGAAATTGCGGATTTCCAGCATTAGAAGTTAAAGGTGCAGCTCTTGCATCAACAATCAGTTACATACTGGAAGTAGTTATTTATCTAATCATTGTTTTAAATAGAAAATATATAAAATCAGAACTTTCAAAAGAGATTAGGAGAAAAGTGCTAAAAATCGGAATTCCGGCAGGAATAGAAAAATTTATTTCCTTTGGTTCATTTTTAATTTTTGTAAAAATTATTGTAGCTTATGGGACAGCCGTTTTAGCAGGATATCAGATAGGACTTAGAATAGAAAGTATTGCATTTATGCCAGGAATTGGTTTTTCTACAGCTGCAATGGTTCTGGTAGGTCAGTATCTTGGAGCAAAGAAAATTCATTTAGCAGAAAAAAGTGCTACAGAAACACTTAAGATAGCAGCAGTATTTATGGGAATTGTTGGGATTTTAATGGTAATTTTCGCAGAAGATTTAATGGAAATATTTACTTCTGATAAAGATACCATCCGGTATGGAGTAGTATATCTAAAAATAGTCGGTATTTCTCAAGTTCCATTATCATTTGATTTTGTGTTAAATGGAGCATTAAAAGGTGCTGGAGCTACAAAACTATTGATGGTATTTAATGATCTTTCCTTTTGGTTATTTAGGATATTACCTGCTTTTATTGCTTATAAATTGGGATTTAGAATAGAAATTATTTATCTGATAATGATAGGAGAAACATTTATAAAAGGATTTTTACTGTGGATTATTTTTAGGTCAGAGAAATGGAAGGAAATAAAAATTTAATACCCGGCACCGACCAACTTTCCCGACCGCTCGCGCGGCCAGTATCATAGGCGCTGGGGAGCTTAACTGCCGGGTTCGGAATGGGACCGGGTGTTACCTCCCCGCTATGGGCACCGGGCAACTGGCCATAGAATAAGGGTAGGATTTCAGGCTTGTTAAGAAGTAAGAGGCCAAGCCTCACGGGCGATTAGTACC
>NZ_ABHJ01000460.1:0-1175 GCF_000171895.1 Hydrogenivirga sp. 128-5-R1-1 | reverse complement strand
AAACTATAGCTAAAGCATATCTCAATGCGTTATATTTGCTATATCCTTTTGTTTCCTCTGTAGTCTTTCAATCTATCTCTTACCTTGAATGTAATCCTTCATTTCTGTTTGTCTTACCAAATTTACTTACTTTATGTTGTTTCCTGTTTAGCCAGTGGGAGTAATAAAAAAAATTGTGTAAAACTAAAAATAAAAACAGGAGGTAAAGATAAAATGGCAAAAAGAAAAGAAACTGAGTTAGAAAAATTAGCAATGCAGTTTGCACAATACCTTCAAAAAGAAAAACAGGAAGGTAAATCCCTTCCTCTTTCAATGATAATCCAACAAATCATCAATGCAATAATGAAACACGAACGACAAATATATCTTAACCAAGATGTAGACAACTATGCAAACGGTTATTACGATAGAACCTTAGGATTAACCTTTGGAAAACTAAACCTTAAAATCCCAAGAGTTAGATACGGCAATAAATTCTATCCATCATTACTTCCTGAAAAATGGAAAAGAGTTGATAAAGAATATGAAAATCTATTACTTGCCCTGCTTTCTAACGGATACTCAAAAGCAAAAATAAAACAAACCCTAAAAAAATTAGGTCTACCTTACTGTGAAGAAGATATGGAAGATATATTAGACCTTGTATATCAGCACCTACAAGCTTATAAAAACAGCATATTACCAGAAGAAATTTTTGCAGTATTTATAGATGCGTATCATGCAAAAATGAGAGATGAAAACGAAAAACTAACAAACATTAGCATATATTTAGCAGTAGCAATAGACATGGAAGGATACAAACAAATCCTTGGATACTGGATAAAAAAAGGAAAAGAAAACAAAAGCTTTTGGATAGAAGTATTTCAAGATATGATATCAAGGGGTTTAAAAAAAGTATCTATATTTGTATCAGATGATTTTAGTGGGCTTACAGATGTGGTAAATCAGTTTTTCCCATACTCAGACCACCGGCTTTGCTGGACACATATGAAAAGAAATTTAAGAAGGAAATTCAGTAAAAGAGAATATAGTCTTTTAAATAAACATTTGACCTTTGTAAAAGAAAGTTTAACAAAGGACGAGGCATTAGGACACTGGGAAAACTTTTTAAAAGAGCTTTCAAATTTAAATCCTTCTTTATCAAAGCAATATGAGAAAAAATCGGAGAATTATTT
>NZ_ABHJ01000461.1:0-1173 GCF_000171895.1 Hydrogenivirga sp. 128-5-R1-1 | reverse complement strand
CAGGTGAAAGTGTAGTAAACGGATAATCTGCTATTTTAGGCTTTGCATTTGAAAGTACCGAAATTAAAGTAGATTTTCCTGCATTTGGAAAACCTATAATTCCAACATCAGCAATCAGTTTAAGCTCAAGCTCTATCCATTTTTCTTCACCTTTTTCACCTTCTTCTGCATAGTCCGGTGCTTGATTTGTTGATGTTTTAAATGCTGCATTTCCTTTTCCACCTTTACCTCCTTTTGCAACAATAACTTCCTGTCCGTCTGTGTAAGGTCTGCGATTACTTCGCCAGTTTGAGCGTCCTTTACAACTGTCCCAACAGGTACTTTTATTATTAAATCTTCAGCATTTCTACCGTGTTTGTTTGAGCCTGAACCGTGTTGACCTCTATCTGCTTTAAAATGAACTTTATGTTTAAAATCATATAATGTCTGCAGTCTGTTGTCAGCTTTTAAAATAACATCTCCGCCTTTACCGCCATTACCACCTGCAGGTCCTCCCATAGGTACAAACTTTTCCCTTCTCCATGCAACACAGCCTCTACCACCGTCTCCAGCTTTTACATATATTTTTGCTTTATCTACAAACATTTTTCCCTCTTTATAGTTTTTACGTAATAATTTATTAGGTTTTATTGAGTTTTCAAACTTGATTAACCCAGTCTTATTTTTGCCATATAACCAAAAGGGACAGCAAGTCCTGTAATGTATAAATATCCAGGTTTTAAATATGGAAGTGAGTTGAAAACTTCAGCTTTGTTAGTTTCAAAAAACACGGAAACAGCATCTAAGTCATTCTTATTTATGAGCTTCAGTATAACTTGTGTGTTTAATTGAGATAAAATATACTTGCTTATATTTGCTGGTCTTTGGGTAATAGCAATTAACCCTAAATTAAATTTTCTTCCTTCCATGGCTATTTTTTTTGCCATTGTGTAAGCAAGATTTTCTGAAGAGGACGGAACATCTGTGGCAGTTCTTTCAGGAGCAAAATGTTGAGCTTCTTCTAAAACTACAGTATGTCTGTGCTGGGTTTTTTTTGAAAGTTTGAAAATTTCTTTTAATAATAATCCTGCTATATTTATCTTTGAATTTAAATCTTCTAAATTTTTGAAATTGAAAATTATAAATTTTTCTTCCCTTTTTAAAGCTTCTTTTATTAAACTTAAAATTTGCGTT
>NZ_ABHJ01000462.1:0-1172 GCF_000171895.1 Hydrogenivirga sp. 128-5-R1-1 | reverse complement strand
TTATTTTTCTTATTTCTTTAACGTCTTCAATCGTAAAGTTTGATTTTCTCGCCCTTTGATTGATTTTCCCACACCCCATATAAATTGCGTCAGCACCGGCTTTTATAACTGCATGTAGCCCTTCATAATGTCCAACTGGTGCAAGAATTTCTGGTTTGTTTATTTTAGACATGATTTGTCCTCCTAAATTTGAAAATTATTTGACAGGATACAAATTATACCAGTTTGGAAATGATAAAATAGTATGAGAAAATTCATAAAGGAGTAAAAGCTTGAACATATTAGACAAGATTGTAAAAACTAAATATGAGGAGCTTGAAAAATATACAAAAGATTATGTAAAACAGCTTGAAAAAAAAGCCGAAGAAAGAAAATCTGTAAAAGATTTTAAAAATGCACTGCTTCAGGACAAGATTAATATAATAGCAGAGATAAAAAAAGCTTCTCCTTCTAAGGGAGTGATAAGGAAGGATTTTAACCCTGTAGAAATAGCAAAGATTTATGAAGAAAATGGAGCAGCTGCAATATCTGTTCTTGCTGATGAAAAATATTTTCAGGGTCATATAGATTATGTTGAAGCAGTTTCCAAAGTTGTAAGTATTCCTGTAATGAGAAAAGATTTTATTATAGATGAAAGGCAGGTTTTAGAGGCTTATGCTAAAGGGGCTGACAGCTACCTTTTGATAACAAGAATTCTTGAACCTAAAAAACTAAGACAGCTTATGGAGTTTGGAAGACAGTTAAATATAGAGCCTTTAGTTGAGGTTTTTACTGAAGAAGAGGCAAAAATTACAATAGATGAAGGCGGGAAAATTGTAGGTGTAAACAATAGAGATTTGAACACTTTTAAAGTTGATATAAATAAATCTAAAAATCTCTGTCCAAAAATAAAAGAATGGGGAGCTGAAATTGTAGTTGCTGAAAGTGGTATATCTTCTAAAAAAGAGATAGATGAGCTGAGAAATTATGGAGTAAATGCCTTTTTAATAGGTGAGTCTTTAATGCGCGAAAAAGATATTGGTAAAAAATTAAAAGAGTTTATTGAATAATAGGCTTATGCTGTGGCTTATGATTAAATAATCTCTATCTTCAAGTATAAAGATTTTCTAAAATTATACGAATATATTGTTATACATAATTTTATCTTTAGGAGATGAAATGAAACCTTTAAG
>NZ_ABHJ01000463.1:0-1168 GCF_000171895.1 Hydrogenivirga sp. 128-5-R1-1 | reverse complement strand
CGGAGTAAGAAGCCTTGAGAGACAGATAAATGCTGTTTTAAGAAAAATAGCTAAAGAAATAGCCCTCACAGGCAAAAAGAAAAAATACAGAGTAACAAAGTCCCTTGTTAAAAAATTCCTTGGTGCACCTCTTTATATGCCTGAAAAAGAACTTCAGGATGAAGTAGGAGTTGTGACAGGGCTTGCATGGACAGAAGTAGGCGGAGAAATACTGAAAATAGAAGCCACAAAAATGCCAGGAAAAGGCCAGCTTATCCTGACAGGTTCCCTTGGTGATGTTATGAAAGAGTCTGCGATGACAGCCCTTTCTTACGTAAAATCAAAAGCAGAAGAGTATAAAATTAATCCTAAGCTATTCCAGAAATATGATGTCCACGTCCACGTTCCTGCAGGGGCAATACCAAAAGATGGCCCTTCAGCAGGTATATCTATTGCAACAGCAATATGTTCGTTATTTACAGAGCTACCGGTCAGGGCAGATGTTGCAATGACAGGTGAAATAACACTTAGAGGTAAAGTTCTACCTGTAGGTGGACTGAAGGAAAAAATACTTGCGGCAAAAAGGGCAGGAATAAAAGATGTTATTCTACCTAAAGACAATAAAGATGAAGTTATGGAAGATCTTCCACCATTTGCCAGAAAGGATATAAATCTGATATTTGTTGACCATGTTGATGAGGTGTTCAAAATTGCAATAAGAGATTTTGAAAAAAGAATAAAGCAAAAGAAAAAATCCAAGAAAAAATAGGTGTGTTAGTTGATAAGAAGAGCTACAGTAAAAGATGCCCAGGATATTTTTAATATATTGCAACAGTATGCTGTAAAAGGTATTCTTCTTCCTCGTAGTCTAAATAGTATTTATGAAAATATTAGAGATTTTTTTGTATATGAACAGGATGGGAAAATTGTAGGTATTGGCTCTTTACATATCTTCTGGGAAGACCTTGCAGAAATAAAATCCCTTGCAGTATTAGAAGAATACCAGCACCACGGGATAGGAAAAAAAATCGTTGAAGAATGTATAAAAGATGCAAAAGCACTTGGAATAAAAAGGGTTTTTGCCCTTACCTATGTTCCTGAATTTTTTCAAAAATTAGGATTTAAGATTGTTGATAAATCAGAGTTTCCCCAGAAGGTCTGGACTGAATGTATCCACTGTGTAAATTCA
>NZ_ABHJ01000464.1:0-1168 GCF_000171895.1 Hydrogenivirga sp. 128-5-R1-1 | reverse complement strand
AAGGGAAATTTGACGAGGCTGAAAAGTTATACTCCCAAATTATAGAACAAGATATTAAAGAAAGCGATTATGCCCTTTATAAACTGGGATATCTGTACTACCTGAAAAATGATTATCCTGATGCAATTAATACACTCAAGCAGTATTTGGAAAAATATCCCCAAGGAGAATATGCCCTTAATGTAAAATCACTTCTTGTAAAGATATACATAAAACAGAAAGACCTCAAAAAAGCCATTGAAGTTCTAAAACAAATGCCAGACACAGATGAAAACAGATACCAGCTCGCAGTTTTATATTACAAATTAGGAGATTTAACACAGGCAAAAAGCTATTTTGAAGATCTTTACACCAGATTTCCAAAATACAGAAATGATATAGCCTATTATCTGGCAAAAATACAGCTAAAACTTGGATATCCACAGCTTGCCAAAAAGTATCTGGAAGAGGCTGTAAATGGCTCAGATTATAATCATGTAGCAGAAAGTTATTATCTCCTTGGGCTAATATACCAGCAGGAAGGAAATCTGGAAAAAGCCCTTAACAATTTTGTAAATGTGGTTTATCTTTATCCTGAAGCCAAGGAATTTGTTATAAAGGCCAGAATTAAAGCAGCCGAAATAATGAAAAGTAAAGGTCACAAACAGGAAGCCGCTTGTATGCTGAAACCTCTTAAAAAATACAATCTCAACCCTCCCCTGCAACAGAAGATAAAACAACTACAAGAAGGGCTTCCCCAATGTAGATAAAGGAGGATAAAAGATGGAATATATAATCCAGATTTTCCAGAAAGGTGGACCTATAATGTATCCCCTTTTATTTCTGGGGATATTGGCAATAGCATTTATTATTGAGCGGTTATACTCCCTTTCATCAAGAAAAACCTTTCCTGTTAGAAAGTTAGAAGAGATATCCTTTTACATACAGGAAGGTAGATTTGCAGAAGCCATAACAATAGCAAAAAATACAAACTCTGTGGCAACAACACTTGTGGCAGGGATACTTGAGGCATACATAAGAGGAAGAAAAGATGAGCAGCAACTTAAAACTGTTGCAGAAGAAATAGCAAGAGCTGAAATTCCTAAACTTGAAGGTTATATAAATGCCATTGGCGCCATTGCTGCCATTGCACACTGCTCGGTTTCCTTGGAACAGTTGTCGGGATGAT
>NZ_ABHJ01000465.1:0-1168 GCF_000171895.1 Hydrogenivirga sp. 128-5-R1-1 | reverse complement strand
ATTCTGTTCTTACTTTTTTTGCTTTTTCAACAACTTCTTGAGGTGATTTTGAAGGGTCAAAAACTACTTGAATAGTCCCTTCTCTGTCTCTTAAGTTTATAAATATAACCCCGCCGTGGTCTCTAACACTTTCTGCCCATCCAAGCAGTCTAACTTCATCTCCAATATTATTTTCTGTTAAATCTGTAGTATAAAAATCCCTTTTAAAATCTCCTAAGTTGTCTATCATTACCTTCTCCTTCTATCTTCTAAATATATTTTTATCAAGTAGAGCTTTTGTATTGTCAGTGATTTTTTTAGCTTCTTCGTATGAAATTTCTTTTAGATTTTTAAAAATATTTTCAGGTTTATCTGTTATAAGTTCATGACTTTCGGAAAAAATAACTCTATCTATCAAAATAGCAAAAATATGACCAATTTTTAAATAAAAACTTTTATCATCTATTTTTTTCTTGTCAAGAATCATATAACAGTTATCTTTTTTTAAAAAGTCGTTATCTATTTCAGATATGTAAAACTTTCCTTTTTCCATAAAGAAAATTATATATGATTTACAAAGAGTTTTCAGATTATTTTTTATTTATAAGGCAGACAGCACCGGAGTTTACACTCCAGGTGCTATTAAACCATAATTGCCTGCTTTTTTTCTGTAAATAACATTTATTTCGCCTGTTTCTGCATTCCTAAATGGCAAGAAAAATGCTCCCATTTCTTCAAGTAAGAGTCTTGCATCTTCAACATCCATTGGTTTTTCTATAGGAAGAGGTTCTTGTACTATTAAAGGTCTTTCTATACTTTCTTCAACGATACCTTCCCTTTTTTCTTTTTCTTTTAATTTTGCAAGTCTTCTTCTTTCCTCTACTCTTCTTGCTTTTAATCTAACAAGTTGTCTTTCTACTTCATCAACAACAAAATCTATCGCTGTATAAAGGTCATTACTTTCTTCCCATGCATGTATAACTCCTCCTCCTGGAGTATTAAAATAAATATCAATATCTACTCTGTTTCTATGTCTGTGTTTTTCAAAATCATAAGTAACTCTAACATTTACTGAATCTTCAGCAACATCAATGTCTTTCAAATAAGTTTTAATCTTTCTAACTTGTGCTCTGTATAATCCTTAATAAAGTCTGTAACCTGAATGTTTTTACCAACATGCTCTACTTTC
>NZ_ABHJ01000466.1:0-1167 GCF_000171895.1 Hydrogenivirga sp. 128-5-R1-1 | reverse complement strand
TGAAATGGTCAGAAGGTGGAAGACTATCAATTAGAAGTTTTGTATATGGATGGAGCGGATTTTTAAGAATATCTTCTTTTCCTCCTTTTTCCATTATTTTCCCTCTGTATAAAACAATAAGTTTATGAGAAAGCATTCCAACAACATTTAAATCGTGGGATATAAACAAAAAGCTTATATTTTCTTTTTTATTTAGCTTTTTAATAAGATTTATAATCTGAAGCTGGACAGATACATCAAGTGCAGATGTTGGCTCATCTGCAACTATAAAATCTGGATTTAAGACAATAGACCTTGCGATTGCAACCCTTTGCCTTTGACCCCCGGAAAGCTCAGAAGGATACCTTTCTAAAAAAGATTCATCTAATCCACTATCAACTATAGCTTTTATAACTCTTTCTTCCCTTTCTTTTTTAGGTACATTATGAACAATCAAAGGTTCTTCAATAATATCTTTCACTTTAAATCTTGGATTTAAAGAAGTTCTTGGGTCTTGGAATATTACAGATGTTTTTTTTCTGAACTGTTTTTCAGGATAATTATTAATATCTTTACCTTCAAAAAATATCGTTCCACTATCTAAATGTATCAATTTCAATATAAGTTTACCTATGGTTGACTTTCCACTTCCAGATTCACCAATAAGACCAACTATTTCGTTCTTTTTAACAGAAAATGATACGTTTTTAACTGCCGTGTGATATTTTTTTTCAAAAAGTGAGTTTTTTATAACATATTTCTTAGTTAAGTTGATAACTCTTAATAAAGGGGGCTGTTCTTTTTCCATTTAATTTATAATTTAAAAAATTTTCAAAATTATATCACATTTTAAATTTATTGGTTATCGGCATTCTTCTGTCTTTTCCAAATGCTTTTTCTGTTATCTTTATACCAATTGGTGCCTGTCTTCTTTTATATTCATTTCTATCAACCATCCTTGCCACTTTTCTTACAGAATTCTCATCAAATCCATACTCAACTATTTCATCCACAGATAAGTCTTCTTCTATATAAAGTTTAAGTATTTCATCTAAAATATGATACGGAAGAAGTTCATCTTCATCTTTTTGCCCTGGACGTAGTTCAGCAGATGGAGGCTTTTCTAAAACTCTTTCTGGTATTACCGGCGATATACTATTTCTATAGATTGCAAGCTCATAGACTTTA
>NZ_ABHJ01000467.1:0-1167 GCF_000171895.1 Hydrogenivirga sp. 128-5-R1-1 | reverse complement strand
TTGGAAGTTTACATAACCATTTTATCAGCAAGAGGATTGTTAGGGTCAAATTTTACTTTAAAAGGTGATTTGTCATACTCAATTTTTGCCACTTTTACTTTGTAAACAGGAGTACCTGATTCTTTATCTAAAATGGATTTAAAAAACAGGAACCTTTCTCCTATAGGGCTCACCATTTTCTTCATTTACTGAATTTACATTTGCAATATTACTGGAAGCTATATCTATTCTTATCTTTTGAGCATCCATTCCTGAAACTGATACTTCAAGTCCTTTAAACAGCATATTTAATTACCTCCCTGAAATCGCATATTTTAACTTTCCTAAATCTTTTTTCATTACTTCAAGTAATGTTTTATACATAATTGAGCTTTCTGATAATTTTGCAAGTTCATGCTCTACATCTACTTTATTTTTATCATATCCAGAATAATAACTATCTTCTACTATGTATTTTTTTATTTCTAATTTTGTATCTGGAGATAAATGTCTTGGGTCATCTTTTTTTAACTGGATATTTTCATTCAAAACTTTTTCAAAGACTAAATCTTTAGGTTTGTAATTTGGAGTGTCTGCATTAGCAATATTACTCTGTATTATTTTTGTTCTTTCAAGAAAATACGATGCTGTTTCCGATATTTTATCTAAATCATTCCATAAAAAACTCATTTTCTCATCCTCCTTTCTACAAGTAAATCTTTGTATAAGTTGTCAGCAACTAAAGCCCATTTCGTTTTACAGTTTTCAACTTTTTTAAAAATGCTATCTAAATTTGTATAATTCCCAAGCCTTATTTTAGCTATTAAATACCAGCTGTTTATATCACAGTCTTCTTTATAGTTTTCGGATAAAACTTTAGAAACTTGAAGCAGGTAGCTGTATTTACCATAATAAATTAATTTTTCAGCATTCAAATATAAAAATTTCTTATAAAAAGGTTCATTAATATTTTTCACTATTAAGTTTATATTTTTATTTATTAATTTTTGAGCCTTTGTAATTAAGTTTCTTTTCAAGTTATAAATAGCGTATAAAAGCTGTTTTTCAGGATTTTTACATTTTCTCATACTTTTGAGTAATTTTTTTACATTATTCCAGTTATCAAGTATAAAATAATTTTTGGCTAATAAAATGTAATAATCACAGGTTTTTTTCTTAATTTTTTTC
>NZ_ABHJ01000468.1:0-1166 GCF_000171895.1 Hydrogenivirga sp. 128-5-R1-1 | reverse complement strand
AAATTGAAAATGCCATAAAATGGCTTCAAGAGCAGGGAGTAGAAGTTTCACCATTAGAAGGTCAAGTATTTACGGAGTAAAACTTGGCTTTAAAGATAGGAATAATAGATATAGGAACATACTCCACGAGATTTTTAATTTCTGCTGTTCATAAAAAAGATACACTAATAGACACTATCAACTCAATAGAGGATATTTTCTCAGTTGGAAAAATCACTTCTCTTGGAAGAAAGCTCAAAGAGACAGGTTTCCTGCAAGAAGAAGCTATGCAGGAAACTTTATCAGTTTTAAAAGAATACAAAATGATAGCTGAGGAATATAATCTTGATTATTTAAAAGCCTATGCTACACAGGCCTGCAGAGAAGCAAAAAATGGAAAAGAGTTTATAGAAAAAGTTAAAGAACTTGGAATTGATGTTGAGATAATAGATGGAGATAAAGAGGCTTATTTATCATTCTTAGCAACAGCTTATGGAGTAAATCCACAAGAAAGCTTTGTAATGATAGACCAGGGCGGAGGAAGTACAGAATACGGATACGGCGAATATGAAGGCCAGTTTTATTCTTTGAAAGATGCCGTTTCTTTTCCTTTTGGAATTGTTGGATTAACAGAAACATTTTTAAAACATGACCCGCCATTAAAAGAAGAAATAAAAAACATGGAAAATTACTTGAAGCCTCAAATAGAAAAAGCTTACGAAAAAATGAAAAACGCGAAACATTTAATTGGTCTTGGGGGGACAATTACAACTGTTGTGGCTTTAGAAAAAAATATTTATCCTTATTCTTCAGAAAAAATTCATAAACAAAAACTATCTTTCAATCAAGTAAAAAAATGGCTTGATATTTTATCAAATATGACTATTTCTGAAAGAAAATCTATACCTGCGATAGAAGACAAAAGAGCAGAAGTTATAATATCTGGAATTATAATATTTAAAGTTTCAATGGAAGTTTTTCAAAAAAGTAAAATCACAGTTAGCGACTGGGGATTAAGACATGGTGCTGTCATAGATTATATAATAAACCTTAGTTTCCAATTCAAGAGAGAAGTTTAAATAAAAAACTCCAGTGGCAAATAAAGATAAAACCACTGGAGGAAACCAATGACATATAAAGATATATACAACAGTTTATGTAATTGTAGACGAGGTATTAAAGTTGAT
>NZ_ABHJ01000469.1:0-1166 GCF_000171895.1 Hydrogenivirga sp. 128-5-R1-1 | reverse complement strand
AAATATACTTGATTTTGAAAATGATTTTCCAAATACAAAAATAATAAAACTTGAAAGAAACTACCGTTCAACACAAAAAATACTTTCAGCTGCCAACAAAGTTATATCAAATGCAACAGGACGATGGAAAGAAAAGATTTTAACCCTCTGGACTGACAAAGAAGAAGGAGAGGATTTAAAACTTATAAAACTTGAAACAGATAAACAGGAATCAGCATTTATAGCACACCAGATAAAACAGCTTGTTGAAAAAGAAGGTTATAAATATTCTGATATTTCTATTTTAATGAGAATGTCATTCTTATCAAGGAATATTGAAGAAGCACTTGTTAGATTTTCAATACCTTATCAAATTATAGCAGGAGTTAGGTTTTACGAAAGGGCAGAGATTAAAGATATTCTTGCTTATTTAAGATTTGCATTTAACCCAAAAGACATTCAGGCTTTTAAAAGAATTATAAATCTTCCTTCAAGGGGAATTGGAAAGCAGACTTTAAACAAAATACAGAAATTTTATGTGGAAGACTGGTATCAGGCATTGAAAGACAGCTACGAAAGTCTATCAAACAGAATAAAGCTAAATCTTCAGCCGTTTTTTGAGGTTATTGATTTTATAAAAGAGCATGGAAATGAAAAACCTGCTGAATCTGCAAAATATCTTTACGACGCAATAGGCTATGAAGATTATCTTATTTCAAAGTATCCAAAAGATTATGAAGAAAGAATTGCAAACGTACAGGAACTTTTCAACGCCCTTGATGAGATTCAAAAAAGAGGGAAAACCCTGCAGGAATTTTTAGAAGAAACATCTTTAGAGCAGGCTCAGGATAAAATTGAAAGCTCCAACAGCATAAAAGTTATGACTGTTCACGCTGCAAAAGGTCTTGAGTATCCGGTTGTTTTTGTTGCAGGAGTTGAAGACGGCATTTTCCCAAGTGGAAGAGCTTTTGAAGATATTGAGCAGATGGAAGAAGAAAGAAGACTTTTTTATGTTGCAATTACAAGAGCAAAAGAACACGTTTACTTAACAATGGCAAAATATAGAAGCAGTTTTGGAAATGCGTATAATGAAACAAAGCCTTCACGGTTTTTAAAGGATATTAAAGAATATTTAAAAGTTTTATCAAGCAAGCCAAAAACAGAGAAAAATCTTTAAAGTTTCAAAA
>NZ_ABHJ01000470.1:0-1165 GCF_000171895.1 Hydrogenivirga sp. 128-5-R1-1 | reverse complement strand
CAGGAGCTATATCTGAGTGGAATACTACTCTTGGGTTTTTTCTTTGCAGCTGCAACAAGTGCAGGCATATCTTGAACTGTTCCAATTTCCCTGTTTGCAAACCTACTGAAACAAGGATAGTATCTTCCCTTACAGCTTCAGCAAGTTTTTCAGGAGAGATAATTCCATATTCATCAGGCTTTACATATGTAATTTCAAAGCCTTCTTTTTCAAGTGTTTTACAAGAATGAAGTATAGAGTGATGCTCTATTGAAGAAACAACAATATGTTTTCCTCTTCTTGTTATTCCCGGAGCTTTTGCAAATCCTTTTATTGCAAGGTTGTTTGCCTCAATAGCCCCTGATGTAAATACTATCTCTTCTGGTTTTCCTACATTTAAAAGCTCTGCTACCTGCTCCCTTGCTTTATTCATTGCTTTTTTAGCTTCCACACCAAGTTTATGTAAAGATGTTGGATTACCAAACTTCTCTGTAAAATAAGGCTTCATTACTTCAACTATTTCTTCTGGGACTGGCGTAGTTGCCAAATGGTCAACGTATGCTATTCCTCTTGTTTCTATCATCTCAAAACCTCCTTACTGGGTGCTTAATTCTTTTATTACATTTTCAGCTATTTTTAAAAACGCTTTGGCTGAGTCTGAATCTTCTTTTGCTAAAACAATTGGAATTCCTAAATCTGCAAATTCTGCTACTTTAGGCTCAATAGGAATTTTACCAAGCAGTTTTGTACCGTACTGTTTTGCAATTTCTTCAGTTTTACTTTTTCCAAAAATTTCATAAGATTTTCCACTGTCAGGACAGACAAAATAACTCATATTTTCAACAATTCCTAGAACTGGGATTTCAACCTCTTTAAACATCTGTATTCCTTTTCTAACGTCTATCAATGCTACATCTTGAGGGGTTGTAACAATTACTGCTCCATCAAGCTCTGCAACCTGTCCTAAAGTAATTTGAACGTCTCCAGTTCCTGGAGGAAGGTCTATTATTAAAAAGTCAAGCTCTTCATCTCCCCAGTCTATATCAAATAAAAACTGGTTTAATGCTTTAAATAAAACCGGCCCTCTCCATATAACAGGTGTATCTTCAGATGGAAGTAGTAGTCCTATAGACATTACTTTAATACCGTGGCTTTCTGGAGCTATTAATACATCTCCTCTTTCTGT
>NZ_ABHJ01000471.1:0-1163 GCF_000171895.1 Hydrogenivirga sp. 128-5-R1-1 | reverse complement strand
AAGACTAATAGAAGAATGCAAAATCCGAATAGACATTTTGACCATTCGGCGCAATATTTTTACACGTTAGTTTTCTTAGAACGTAAGTACTTTCTTTTATCGTTAGTTTACCAGTTTTTATTATCGTGAGTTTACCAACAAGTCGTTGTAAAGCTGCTTTACTAAAAATTGATTTTTTTTGGTTTTTTAATTTAAAAAAATTTTGCCTTTTTTAAATATTTTTTATTTATTTATATATCTTGTTTTTTTCTTGTTTTTAGGCGTCGGCTAAGCTTGGTGTATTGCCACGTTGACCATGAAAATACCTACAAATTTCGGGTTAAATACCTACAAATTTCGGGTTAAATACCTACAAATTTCGGGTTAAATACCTACAAATTTCGGGTTAAATACCTACAAATTTCGGGTTAAATACCTACAATACTCATATTGACATAGTTGTGTAGTATTATTATGATTGCATATAGAAAACAGGGGGATTTGTTAAAATGGAAAAAATAAAGGAAGATAATGTAATAATTCCAGAAGTGGTAGAAGAAATGAAGGAAGTCAAGGAAATTAATAAAAATGCTATAGCAACCATACATAACGATTTAATACAAGCAAGGCATAAGTTAAGTTTAGAAGAAATAAGGTTAATGGATACAATAATATCCTTTATACAACCAGAAGATAAAGATTTTAAAAAATATAAAATACCGGTAGCAGTATTCAAAGATTTATTTGGAACACAAAGAAAGGATATATATGATGTAGTAAAAAGGGCAGTGGAGGGACTTTTAAGCAAACCAATAAAGATAGAGAAGAAAAACGAAAGAGGAAAAAGATATTTTAAAATGTTTAATTTTATACGATATGGGGAATATGAGGAAGGTGCCGGCTGTTTTTATGTGTCAATAGCTCCAGAATTCAAGCCGTATCTTTTACAGCTCAAGGAATTTTTTAGCAAGATACCGATAAAATACACATATGTTTTAAACTCCAGATATGCCATAAGGCTATATGAATTATTAAAACAATACGAAAACACAGGCTTTAGGGTTGATTATTTACCAGAGTTAAGAGAAATGTTAGGGGTAGAACCTAATGAATATATACGATTTGATAATTTTGAAAAAAGAGTATTAAAACAAGCCGTAAAAGAAATAAACGAAAAAACAGAT
>NZ_ABHJ01000472.1:0-1161 GCF_000171895.1 Hydrogenivirga sp. 128-5-R1-1 | reverse complement strand
TAAAAGGAAAAGGACTAAATACCTTAACATTTTTGTACCCCAAATGTTTTGAGTATAGTATATAATTAAAAGTATACAAAAAGTATTTAGGGGCAACCATTATGAAAATAATAGATTTAAGAAAAAAGAACTTTATAGAAAATGAAGATGTTAAACAGCTTATCCTTAGAAGTGAAATTGATGTTGAAAAGTATGAACCTGCTGTTAGAGAGATTATAAAAAATGTAAAAGAAAGAGGAGATGAGGCTCTCTTAGAATATACTGAAAAATTTGATGGTGTAAAACTAAGTAAAGAAGAAATTCAAATACCATTTGAACAGTTAGAAAAAGCTTATGACAGCATAGAAGAAAATCTAAGATGGGCTCTTGAAGTAGCTGCAGAAAGAGTAAGGGAGTTTCATGAGGCTCAAATTGAAAATTCATACATGAAAGATGAAGAGGGAATAATACTTGGACAGAAAGTTATTCCTCTTGAAAGGGTTGGACTGTATGTTCCTGGAGGGAAAGCTGCATATCCTTCTTCTGTTATCATGAACGCAATTCCTGCTGTAGTTGCAGGTGTAAAGGAAATATACATGTGTTCTCCAAATCCAAATAAATACACTCTTGCAGCTGCATTTATATGTGGTATAGAGTCAGTTTACAGGGTTGGAGGAGCTCAGGCTGTTGCTGCAATGGCTTATGGTACAGAAACTATCCCAAAAGTTGATAAGATTGTAGGACCCGGAAATATTTATGTTGCTCTGGCAAAGAAAAATGTTTATGGTGTGGTAGGCATTGATTCAATTGCTGGTCCTTCAGAAATACTTGTTATTGCAGATAAAACTGCAAATCCAAAATGGATAGCAGCCGACCTGTTATCACAGGCAGAGCATGATGAATTGGCTGCTTCTATACTTGTTACTGATGATGAGAATTTAGCTGAAAAAGTTCATGATGTAATATACGCAGACCTTCTTTTTAAAATGCCAAGAAGAGATATAATTGAAAAATCATTAAACAATTATGGAAAAATATTTATAGTTGAAACTATAGAAAAAGCCTGCGCAGTAGCAAACCATATAGCTCCTGAACATCTGGAAATAGTAGTTGAAGACCCGTTTAAATATTTACATGATATAAAAAACGCAGGGGCAATATTTTTAGGAAGTTATTCAACTG
>NZ_ABHJ01000473.1:0-1160 GCF_000171895.1 Hydrogenivirga sp. 128-5-R1-1 | reverse complement strand
ACACAGTTGTTTTGTATAGAAATGTAATATCTTTACCTCATGCAAGTGAAACAATTTTTATAAAATCCCTTAAAATTCCAAAATTTCTACTAAAAAATAAAAAGAAATTTTCTTCTATTACAGTTATTTTTGGTTTTCTTAATTTAGTGTATAGAATTATCAACACAAAAAACAAAATTAAAAAAGAAGATTTATGTGTAGCTTTTGATGACTACTTTGGTTTAGTTGCAGTATTTTCTTGTAAAAAGGTTATAGTTTCGGTTCATAATTCTCCATCAAAGTTATACAATGGAAACTTAACCCATCTATTACCTGACTGGGTTTACAAAAAAATATTAATTAAACATTTATACAAAAAAGACAGAGTAAAAAAAATAGCAGTCGTAAGTGAAGGTATAAAAAAAGAGTTAATAGAAGTTTTTGGAATTCCAGAAAACAAAATAGAAGTAATATATAATTTTTTTGATAAAGATAGTATACAAAAAAAAGCTAATGAAAAAATAGATATAAACTTTCCTTATATTGTAAATGTTGGACATTTGAACAAACAAAAAAATCAAGAAACACTTATAGATATATTTTATGAATTAAAAAAGAAATATAGCATTAAAGAAAAACTTGTAATAATTGGAGACGGTATTTTTAAGGGGAAATTACTAAAGAAAATCAAATCGTATAATTTATCTAAAGAGGTTTATCTTCTTGGTAAAAAGGAAAACCCTTACCCGTACATAAAAAATGCAAGAGTTTACGTTTCAACCTCTTTATTTGAAGGTTTTCCTACAGTTTTAGTAGAATCTGCAATCCTTCAAGTACCAATATGTGCATTAGATGCCCCTCACGGCATAAGTGAAATCACATTAAATCCTGCTGTAGATAAACAAAGTTTAGTAAAAGATATATTAAGTGTTTTAAAAAATAAAAAATATATGCAAGAAAAAATAGATTTTCAAAATAAAATTTTAGCCTTAAAATTCGATAATAATTTAAACAAAAAAAAGTGGATAAAGATAATTAATGAAAATTTATGAAATTGAAGATTTAAACATTATGATAAGCCTTTTTTGTCCGGGAAAATGTGTCAATTGTAATATATGGACTTATCCAAAAGAAATAATCACCAAAAATGAGATAGATACAGCTCTTATAAATAAAGCCTA
>NZ_ABHJ01000474.1:0-1159 GCF_000171895.1 Hydrogenivirga sp. 128-5-R1-1 | reverse complement strand
AATTTATATAGGTTATACAATTTATATTATTTTTTGATTTTCTTCAATTACTTAGATCTTTTCAAAAATTCAAAAAATCTGAGTCTGTCAATCGCAGATTTTTGAACCTTAATTGAGACAAAATCTCACAGGAAATTTGGCTAAAATTTAAATCTCGGCTTTGTATACCAAAGGTTTGTCGATCCCCGGGGATTTTTGCGAGATTGGAGGTCGACTGAAAATTAAATCAATTTGACAAGGACTATAATTTTTCGTATATTTAATTTCAATAAGATATATCAACGGCTATTTGACAATAGAATATGAAATCAATTTCAGGGGTTTTTAGAGTGCCTATAAGGAATTGAAACTAATAAAAATTTTCATTTGCTAATCCAAATGTTTTGTTGTTTTTAGAGTGCCTATAAGGAATTGAAACAATTCTCTTGCTATCTGTCCGAGTATTCTGTATGTTGTTTTTAGAGTGCCTATAAGGAATTGAAACAGCCCTCTATATTTTCAAATCTGCCCATATGTCAGGGTTTTTAGAGTGCCTATAAGGAATTGAAACACTCTCTCCAGATATTTCCGTCTTCTGTGGTTGGAGTGTTTTTAGAGTGCCTATAAGGAATTGAAACGCTTCTCTCTGTTTTTTAAGTCTTCCGTGGTTTCCTACCGTTTTTAGAGTGCCTATAAGGAATTGAAACGCTTTATAAAAAATGTAGGGTCAGCTCCTAAATGTGGTTTTTAGAGTGCCTATAAGGAATTGAAACAATAAATTGGCATTTCAGGTGTAAAATATTCAGGATGTTTTTAGAGTGCCTATAAGGAATTGAAACATTGGTAAGTTCATACTTGGAAATGCTTTTTGTAATTGTTTTTAGAGTGCCTATAAGGAATTTGAGGCTAATATGTAGTGATTATAAAAATGAAATCTTTATAAATTTCTTTCAGATAATTTGACAAAGTTTTGATATGTATCCTGAATATTCAATCAGAAACTTTCCATGTTTTTATAATACTTACTTTATTCTTTTGTTCTTATGATTTTGTATCCAAAATCCAGTTCCAGAGTGTTGTCTGGTGGAAGGACAAACTCCCAGATAATCTTGCCGTTGGCTTCCAATTTTTTCCATTTTTTTGAGGATATAGGCTGAATTTCTTCTTTTTCTGTTCTCTG
>NZ_ABHJ01000475.1:0-1148 GCF_000171895.1 Hydrogenivirga sp. 128-5-R1-1 | reverse complement strand
TCAAAGGTTTCTCCAGTAGCACGGCTTACTACAATGTCAACTTTTATCAATATTTTCTGCTCTTTTACATAAAACTTCATACTTTAAATCTATCTCTTTTTCAACATTTCAAGAAAAATGCATTTTTTCTGTACTGCTTCTATCAATGATAAATTTATTAAATCCTCATAGTAAATTTTTAATGGAACTCCAGGGAACCCTGCTCCTGAGCCGAAATCTGCTACTTCTTTATTCCTAAGCTCTATATTTGTTTTTTCAAAAAGTTTTACAAGTGTTAAACTATCAAAAAAATGTTTTTTGACTATTTCTTCTTTTTTTCTTATAGAAGATAGGTTATATACATTATTCCATTTTAGGTAAAAGGACAGATATTTGTCAAAAAGCTCTAATTGTTTGTCTGAAATTTTTATGTAATTTTCCTGACATAGTCTTTTTAATATGTTAATCTCAGGATTCATCATTTTAGGACTTTTTTGGTTTTTATGTAGAAAATATATAAATCAAGCTCCGATAACGTTAAATTTAACTGCTGTGCTATTTTTTCCAGAGCTTCTTCTGCTTCAAGGTAAACTTTTTTTGTTATTGTTTTCCTTGGTTTTACAAGACCTTTCTCAAATAAAAATCTTGATATATGACGGTCTATTATAGCAACATCATCAAATCCTATATTTCTCAAAAAGTGGCTTGCTTCTTTATATCCATATCCGTAAATTTCTTTTGATAAAATTTCTCTTGCTTCTTTTCCATTTTCTTTTTTGGCTATTTCCAGTAAAAACTCTTTTTTATCCCTTAACTTGACTATTCTTTCAGCCCTCTGCATTGCAAATCTATGTCCTTTTTTTCTTATAATTTCAAAAAGCTTTTCTAAAGGTAATTCCTGAAATCCTTTTATTCCAATTTCTTTTTGTATTTTTATTCCCATTGCTGCAGAAGAGTTTGCAGTTAAAATACAAAAGCAGGCCTCAGAGAATATATCTGCATCATAAGGGCCTATGTCTAAAAAAGGTTTAAAATTAAAAGTTGTCTGATTTTTTAGTTTTAAATTTTTAAATTCCGATATTCTCTGGTCTACATATTTTTTTACTTCTGAAACTGCTTTTAAGATTTCTTCCTTAGGTGGTATCAAGATTTCTCACCTAAAATATTGT
>NZ_ABHJ01000476.1:0-1148 GCF_000171895.1 Hydrogenivirga sp. 128-5-R1-1 | reverse complement strand
ATAAAATTATAAATAGAGCAAAGAAAGAATGTTTACCTTTTACAGTAATATCTGATAGATATATAAAATCTTACTTTGAAGATGCAGAAAACTTTAAGATTGAACCTGCTGACGTTGAACCAAGAGTTACTACACATATTCCTGACATCATTGATTTAATACAAAAATTAATAGAAAAAGGATATGCATATGAAGTGGAAGGAGATGTTTACTTTTCAGTTAGGAAATTTAAAGATTATGGAAAACTTTCAAAAAGAAGTGTTGATGAGCTTATAGCAGGAGCAAGGGTTGAGCCAGGAGAAAAGAAAAAAGACCCTCTTGATTTTGCCCTTTGGAAAGCTTCAAAAGCAGGAGAACCTGCATGGGACAGCCCATGGGGTAAAGGAAGACCAGGATGGCACACAGAATGTACAGCAATGATATTTAAACATTTAGGGCAGACAATTGATATACACGGTGGAGGTCTTGATTTAACATTTCCTCACCATGAAAATGAGCTAGCACAGGCAGAGGCTCTATCAGAAAAACCTTTTGCAAAATACTGGATACACAATGGGCTTGTTACCGTTAACGGTCAAAAAATGTCAAAATCTTTAGGCAACTACATAACATTAAAAGAAATATATCAGAAATATCACCCAGATATATTAAGACTTTTAGTTTTATCAGTTCATTACAGAAGTCCCCTTGATTTTTCATGGGACAAAATGGAAGAGATGAAAAAAGCTTATGAAAGGCTAAAAAATGCCATTGACGAGTATGAAATTTTAGAAAAGCTCCCTGAAAATCCTGATTTTGAAGAAGACCTTTATGGAAAAACTGCAAAAGCACAGCAGGATTTTTACAGGGCAATGAGTAATGATTTTAATACACCTGAAGCATTTGCTGCCCTTTATGGACTTGTTAGAGAAATGAATATACTAAAAGACAAAGCAGTGAAAGAAGGAGGAATTTCTAAAAAAGCACTATCTTCTTACAAAGAGGCAGCTGATGCACTTTACAGCATTACAAAAGATATTTTTGGATTTTTTGACAGCTTACAGCCGTGCATAGAGCTACCTAAATATGAAACTATAAAGCAGGAAGAAAAAGTTGATGAAGAACTTATAAATATGCTTATTGAGATTAGAAACAAAGCAAGAAAAGAG
>NZ_ABHJ01000477.1:0-1147 GCF_000171895.1 Hydrogenivirga sp. 128-5-R1-1 | reverse complement strand
GGAAGAGGATTCAACAAGTACAAGAGGATTATCAAAAGAGGAAATCAATTTAAGGAAATTAGCAAAACCATCTTTAGATACAGGGAAAGAACCTTGTTTAATAATTTTTTCAGTTTCATCAATGACACAGAAATTAAAGGAGTTTTTAGACATATCAATGCCAATGTAGTGCATGACAACACCTCCTTAGTTGAATTTTTAAAGTCCCTCATAACCATCCTCCCGACTGGCAGGGGCTTAATAGCCCAATCAAGTAATTGGGTTTTGAGGGACAGGGGGACATACTCCCTAAGAGGCTTTAGAGCCTATGAAAAATGGAGTCTTTGTCCCTCGCTTTATTTTAAAAACTTATTCTATTTAAAAATATAAACTAATTTTTTGCAGGAGGTTGAAAAATGAAAAGATTTAAATATTTACCTATATTTTTAATTTTATTTTCTCTTTTACTTAATTCTTGCAATAAAAAAGAAACTTCAGCAAAATCTGATAAATTCAAAGTTGACCCACTTCCAGTAATAGAAGATGCAATGAAAAACAAAAAATACCTGATGGTAATTTTTGAATCTGAAGACTGTCGCTACTGCAGTAAGTTAAATAAAGAAGTTCTTTCTAACTTCAAGGTAAAAGAAAAACTTATAAAGGATAATTTTGAAGTTGCAATTGTTAATGTTTATGGTAAAAGACCTGTAATAGACCCTGAAAGTAAAAATGATATGAATGAACAAATTTTTGCATATGTTTATAAAGTTCAGGGTTTTCCTACAATAGCTATTTTTGACCCAACGAAAAACTATAAACTTCTTTATAAAATAACAGGGTATTTACCTAAAGACAATTTTATAAACTTAGTTGATTATGTTGGAAGTGGTTGCTACAACAAACTGCCGTTTGATAAATATATTGAAAATAATAAGCAATGTTAAAAAAACTAATTTTTGCATTGGTCTTACTAATAAGTTTTAAAACATTTTCATCTGAAAGCTACTGTTTTGAAGAAGCACGAGAAAGGTATGACATAAATCCTTACCTGCTTTTTACGATAGCTCAGTGGAAAGTAATCTTAATCCACAGGCTGTAAATAGGAATAAAATGGAACATATGATATGGTCTATGCAGATAACAGTAGATGGCTTAGAGTCTTAAAAAA
>NZ_ABHJ01000478.1:0-1145 GCF_000171895.1 Hydrogenivirga sp. 128-5-R1-1 | reverse complement strand
GAAATGCTTGTAGTGGACAAAGTGCAATGAGGTACATAAAAGATTTTTAAAAATGTATTTGAGAAAGAAGCTAAAAAGATAAAGAGACATTGGAAAAGTACAAACAGGACTGGAAATTATTAAAAGAACCGTTAACAAAAGCTGTTTATGATGAACTTGAAAATAAAATTTACATACCTGTTTACGACACATTCCACAGAGATTGGCTTGAAGGAGAATATTTACTATCTATTAAAAAACATTTACAGGAAAATTTTGATATTGACGATGTAGAGCTTGTTGTAGTTGATATCGGGAATTTAAAAAATCAATAAAAGGTTAAAGTTATTCTTAATCCTGTTAAATTATTGATAATTAATTGTTTGCATGGATATGCAATACAAAGCAATACAAAATGCAATACATGCTCAATACAAATGCAATACAGGGAAATACACTTTTATTAGTGATTATTTTTAATGCAATACAATGCAATACATTTTGCAATACAAAATCAATACAATGTATTGCACATAGTAAAGTATTTATTTATGTGCTCGAAATAGATAATATGAAAACAAAAGCTATAACTTTTAGACTTCAAGAAGATGTTATAAAACAAATAGAAGAGATAGCTTCCAAGAAAAATATTTCAAAAACAGAAGTTATACGTCTTGCAGTGTCTAAATTGGTTGATGAAGAAAAAAGCAATACAAATGCAATACAGGTTATTCAAGAGCAAAACAAACAGCTTCAGATAGCTTTATCAACATTAAATAAAATAACTGAAGAAAAAGAACGTTTAATAGAGGAGAAAGAAAAAAGAATCCAGGACCTACAAAAAACCATTGATGTATTACAAATGCAATATAGAGAAAGAAATAAGACTTGGTGGAAGTTTTGGAAGAAATAACTTATTTACATAAAGCTAAGAAACAATATGCAGCTGCATTATGTTTATTTGAAAATGGATATATAAATGATGCCGTATCCAGACTATATTATTCTTTTCGTTCCTTATGCGTGTATTTATTAGGAGAGCCTGAAAAAGGAAAATGGAAACATTATGGTCTTATGAAAAAGATAGTAATTACAATAGATTTAAAAGATAAAACCTTTTTAACAAGAAAAGAAAGAGAACTTATAAAGAATTTTCCAAACTTAAG
>NZ_ABHJ01000479.1:0-1144 GCF_000171895.1 Hydrogenivirga sp. 128-5-R1-1 | reverse complement strand
GAAGAAAAGAAAGAAGACAACTTCTATAGAAGAGAAAGATTTTATGGGAAATTTGAGAGAGTAATCCCTCTTCCAGTGGAAGTTAAAGCAGAAGAGGCAAAGGCTAAAATTGAAGATGGTATATTAAAACTTGAAATTCCAAAGGTTCAAGCAGAAAAAGAAATAAAAGTAGAACTTCAGTAATTTTTAAATAATTTGAAAAGGGGATGAAAAGTCCCCTTTTTTCATATAAAATTTTTATATGCTTAAAATATACCATTATGATGAAGAAAAATTTCATCTAATCTTTAGAATTGAGGGTGAGGAAGGAATAAATATTATTTCAAAAATATTATCCAATATAAAAGATTCATTTTATATTGACTGGCAGTATATTTTGGAAGAGATTAATGAAAAAAACTGCATAATAAATAAAAAAATTGAAATAAAGCTTCACAGTGCTGGATTGAAAAAATTCCTTCTTATATCTCCGCTTTCCAAAGATGTAGAAATTCTTGCTGTAGTTCCTGTATAATTTCTTAAAAACTTTGGAAGGAAAAAATGTCAATAAACCTTTCTTTTGAGGATTTTAAACAAATATCAAGAGAGTATAATGTAATTCCTTTAAGTAAAGATATTGTTTCCGATATAGATACTCCCTTATCTGTATTTTTAAAAGTTTCTTCAAAAGATAGATTTAACTTTTTATTTGAAAGTGTAGAACAGGGAGAAAATATAGGCAGGTACTCTTTTATAGGTTCTTCAAAGCCTGTATATATTCGTTCTAAAGGAAATTTTATAGAAAATTACAATCAAGGAAAACTACAAATAAAAAATACAGATGACCCTTTAAATGAGATTAAAAACTTAGTCAAACAGTTTAAGCCTTATAAAAATGAAAATCTTCCTCCTTTTTGGGGAGGACTTGTTGGATATGTAGGGTATGATATTATCCATTTTTATGAGCCTGTTGAAGATATAAAACCTGATACCTTAAAACTTCCGGACATATATTTCTTCTTGAGTGATGAAGTAATAGCTTTTGATAATGTAAATAAAACTATAAAAATAATTGTATCTGCTGTTTTAAATAAAAATGATAATGTTGAAGAGATATATAAGAAAGCCATTGAAAGAATAAACAAAATAGAAAATTTAATCCAGC
>NZ_ABHJ01000480.1:0-1143 GCF_000171895.1 Hydrogenivirga sp. 128-5-R1-1 | reverse complement strand
TTCTCGGCAGAAATATTGCAGTACCTTTTCTTATATCAAATGGATTTAACAGTGGATTAGCTTCTCTAAGCTCATCAAACTCCATATCTACTTTATAACCAACTTCGTATAAGGTCTGGTTCTTATCTGAAAAATAAATTTTATTAATTCCAAAAAGCCTTGAATTTTCAAAAGGGAAAATATTTACATAGGGCGTGAACTTTTTAAGCTCCTCAGGTAGTGGAAATGGCTTTCTTTTAAATTCCCATATGTATTTAAATTTATTTAAAAAATACTGCCTTTTATCAGGACGGTCTAAAAATAGATTATTAATTAAAGCAAATATTTTCTTTGAGCTGTCTTCATCAATAAAATTTTTATACTTGTAGAGATACTTTGCAACATAATTTTCCATAGCCCATCTGTTTTTAGTTCTGTAATAAGTATGGGCTAAAAGCTCTAAAATTTTACTAAAGTTTTTATCGGTAGGGGGAGCGGTTTTTAAAAATTTAAGACAGTTTTTTTCTGTTATGTCATATAATCCTTCGTTATAACTTTCAAAAGCAACTTTAAATTCCTGTAGAAGTTTTGTTTTTTCTGCCTGAATAGAAGCTTTTTCTAAAAGTTCATCTACAGATGCAAATGCAAATAGTTTAATTACAAAAAAGCTTAGGAGAATAAGTTTTATATACATCATAAACTTTTTATTATTCGCTGAATTTGTTCTTTTAATTCTGGAAATTGTTTTTGTAAATTTTCTAAACAATCTTTATCTTTCTCATTTCCATAGTAGTAAATATAATTCAAGAATTCCTTTATAAACTTCATATTTTTTGTATTAATTATAAATTCTTTAAGTGTTTCTTTACAGCTATTTTCAGGTAGATGTATCAATATACAAAATCCAAAAAATTTTTCTTTTTTATTATAACTTTTTATTAGTCTCAGTGCTATATCCTGACATTGTTTTGCATTTAATTGGGCAAATTTTAAAAAGGCTTCTTTTAGAGCTTTATTATTTGAATGTATTATTTCTTTGTAAAGGTTTATATCCTGCTTCCTTTTTGGACAATTATCTAATCTTGAAAATAAATATGTAATTATATCCTTGTGTTTATTCTTTTCATCTTTTACTTGATTTATTATATTTCTTAACAAAAAATA
>NZ_ABHJ01000481.1:0-1143 GCF_000171895.1 Hydrogenivirga sp. 128-5-R1-1 | reverse complement strand
CCTGTAATTCCTGTAGCAAAGTATTTAAAATTTAAAGATAGCTATGGTATTTCAAGAAATTCATTAAGAGCATATGCCTACCATTTAAAACTATTTTTTGAATTTTTAGAAAGTAAAGGTTTAAACTATGAAAATGTAACAATTGACAATATGGCTGATTTCTTAATTTGGTTACAATCTCCATATAAAACTGATAATGTTATTCCTTTTAAACAAAAGCCTATTGAATCTAAAAGAAGTCCAAGAACGATTAACATAATAATATCCACTGTATTAGATTTTTATGATTATTTGATGAGAAATGAAAACTATTCTGGTAATCTATCAGAAAGATTAAAGAAAGAAATGTCAGGTTCTCGTAGAGGATACAAAGGTTTCCTATATCACATTCAAAAAGAAAAATCATTTTTAGCAAAAATCTTAAAAATAAAAGAGCCTAAAACAAGACCTAAAGTATTAACTAAAGAGCAAGTTAAAACATTAATAAATGCCTGTAATAATCTAAGAGATAAATTTTTGATTTCTCTGCTATGGGAAACGGGAATAAGAATAGGAGAAGCATTATCTTTATGGATAGAAGATTTCTCTATAGATAAAAGAATACTAACAATAAAAGATAGAGGAGAATTAGAAAACAAAGCTGAAATAAAAACAGTTAATAGTCCAAGAACTATTCATATATCTGAAAAATTAACGAATATGTTTATTCAATATGTAGCTGATTACCACACAAATGAAGTTGATACAAACTTTGTATTTATAAAACTAAGTGGAAAAAATAAATATCAACCTATGGAGTACCAAGATGTAGATTCATTGTTTAAAAGACTATATAAGAAAACAGGTATAAAAGCTACTCCACATATGTTAAGACATACATCGTTAACAGAATTAAGAAAGGCTGGATTAAAGCCTGAGCATTTACAAAAAAGAGCAGGACATAAAGATGTCCAATTTACTATACAGACATACTATCATCCGACAGATGAAGATATAAGAAAAGATTGGGAAAATCATTTTTAAAAGTGGAGAAAATTTATGAGTAATTTAGCTTATAAGTATGTAGATGAACTGAATTTATCACGAGAAAAGATAAAGAAATAGAGGATTTTTAGCAAATAGTTATTGGGGTAGGGATACATG
>NZ_ABHJ01000482.1:0-1142 GCF_000171895.1 Hydrogenivirga sp. 128-5-R1-1 | reverse complement strand
CAGTTTCATGTTTTTATTACCTTTAAAAGTTCTTTTTTTACCTTTTCAAGGGTTTTTCATCAGTTATTTTTTCCTTTTGTGGAGTTCTAACATAAAATGCGTCCCTTGCTCTTTCACCTTGTGTTGTAACTTTTGCAATGTGAACATATATATCAAATTTTGAAAAGATATAAATTATATCAAATAAAAGTCCTATCCTGTCTTCTGCTGATATATCAAAAATTGTGTACTGGTCAGATGTTCTATTGTCTATTTTTACAAATGTTGGAGGTGGTATTGTATTAACTTTAAAGCCTTTATATTTAATTGTTTTTCTAATATCGTCTAACGTTATTAAACCTTTCTTGTAATCATTAAAGATAGTTAAAAACTTTTCAAACTTTTGTTGGCTTACTGATTCTAAAGCTGGTGTTGAAATTTGAGAAGCTATTAATCTTGTACCATCTTTTCTTGCAAAACTATAAATTGAAAGAATATTAAGCCCCATAGAACTAATTATTCCAGTAAATATAAGAAGCGGATTTTCAATATCATTAACAGCCATTATTATTTCAGAAAATCCTACATTTATGTTTTCTTCAAAGTAAAATTGAGGGTCAGATGTATTTAATAATTTATATTCAAGCTCCATATGTTTTAGAATTTCGTCTGTCGGCATTGAGTTTATGTAGTACTGGGATACCCGTGAAAGTAATTTTTCTGCTTTTTCTTTTCCGTATTTTTCCTCAAGAGCACCTTTTATTTTAACTAATTTTTCTTCAAGCAATCTACTGCTGTACTCCTGAGCGGTTATTCCTTCTTTTAATATGTTGTATGCTTTTGTATAAAGTTCTATTAAAAGGGTTTGCTTCCAGTCGTTCCATACATTTGGACCAACTGCATTTGCATCACACCATGTTAAAACTGTAAGCATTTTTAAAAATTCTGTATTTTTTACTATTTTTATAAATTCATCTAATATTTTTGGGTCATTTATGTTTCTTCTTTGTGAAACTTTTGCCATTTCAAGATGGTGAAGTACCAAATCGCTTACAATTTTTGCATCTCTTTTAGAGTAGCCAAAACGGGTTAGTATATCAACAGCCATTTTTGCACCAAGTGTTGAGTGGTCTGTATTATGTCCTTTACCAATATCATGTAAA
>NZ_ABHJ01000483.1:0-1141 GCF_000171895.1 Hydrogenivirga sp. 128-5-R1-1 | reverse complement strand
ATTAGGGGTAGAAATTGATACTTTTTGTTATCCATATGGTGATAAAGACGAAAAAATTGAAGAAATTGTTAAAAATGCAGGGTATAAATATGCATTTACTACAAAGGAAGGTAAATTCAACGGCATAAAAAAACAATATTCTATAAATAGAATTTTTGTTGAAGGAAACAAATTAATATCTTTACCAGATTTTATAAGAAAAATCTTGGTGTATTAGTATGAAAATATTGTGGATAAATGGAAATCCAAATAAAAATCCGGGCGGAACAGAAACCCATTCTATTCATTTTATAAACTCATTAAAAGATAAAGTAGATTTGTTTGCGGCAATCTCAAAAGATAGCTTTGTGGATAAGAATATAGAGTTAGATGCTGAAAAAAAACTCTATATTTCTATAAATGGTGAGCTATCTCCCATATCAACCTATAAATTGATTAAATTTGCAAAAAAAATAAGACCAGATTTTGTAATAGGAAACAATGGAAATGAATATATTAATACATTTATAACTGCATGGATTTCAGGGGCAAAAGCAGTTTTATTCAGACACATGACAAATAAACAGCCATTTTTTATAAAAAAATTTATTTTTCCAAGAGTGTATAAAGTTATTGCTGTGAGCGATTATGTTAAAGAAAAATTAGTGTCAGAAGGCGTAAGTAAAGATAAAATAGCAGTTATTCCAAATTTTTTAGAGAAAAATTTTATTTTTAATGAAGAAAAAAGAAAGCTTTTTAGAAAAAAATTTAATGTGAAAGATAAATTTGTTGTTCTTTTCGTTGGAAAAATTGATGAGGGAAAGGGGATTTTTGATTTTTTAGAGGCTGTAAACAAAGCAAAAAGAGACATTCCAGAGTTATATGCGTTTGTAATAGGAACAGGAAAGGATTTGGAAAAGTCAAAACAATTTTGTAAGAAATATAAATGTGAAGATTTTGTCAAATTTGAAGGTAGAATAAATAATCCATTAGTCTATTATTTAATATCAGATGTTTTTATAATGCCGAGTTTAGCAGATGAAAGCTTTGCAAGAACAGTTATAGAAGCCATGGCAACAAAAACAGCTGTAATTGCTTATCCTTCTGGAAATATTCCTTATATTATTAGCAACTTAAAAAATGGTATATTAACTGAAAAAAA
>NZ_ABHJ01000484.1:0-1138 GCF_000171895.1 Hydrogenivirga sp. 128-5-R1-1 | reverse complement strand
AAGAAGAACTGCAAAACGAAAAAGAAAAGCTAAGAGCAAAAGAAAACAAAAGATTAATCCAATTAGAAGAGCAATTAAAAAGCCAGTATGAACAAAAACTTTCAAACTTAGAAAAATGGAAAAAGCAAGAAAGCTATGAAAAAGAAAGACTAAAAGAAAAAATAAAATGCTTAGAAGAAAAAATTTATCATCTGCAGCTGAAAAAAGCAGAAAAATTCAGAATAACAAACCCCGGCAGATACAAAAAAGAAGTAAAAAAAGCCCAAAGACTAATAGAAGAATGCAAAAACCCGAATAGACATTTTTGACCATTCGGCGCAATATTTTCTACACGTTAATTTTTCTTAGAGCGTAAATACTTTCTTTTATCGTTAGTTTTTCAGTTTTTTTATTGTCGTATGTTTGCCAAAAATCGTTATAAAGTTGCTTTACTATAAATTGATTTTTTTGATTTTTGAATTTAATAAAAATTCATCATCATCAATCATCAATAGCAAAATTTTTTAAAAATTTTGCGCTCTTTTTTTATATGATGATGATGTTTTTATATTGTTTTTAAAAACCTGTTTTTTACTTGTTTTTAGGCGTCGGTTGAGTTTGGCGTATTGCCACGTTGACCATGCAAATGCAGACAAATTTCGGGTCAAATGCAGACAAATTTCGGGTCAAATGCAGACAAATTTCGGGTCAAATGCAGACAAATTTCGGGTCAAATGCAGACAAATTTCGGGTCAAATGCAGACAAATTTCGGGTCAAATGCAGACAAATTTATTTTTGTTGTCTTTATTTTTATATTGATTTACAATTAATTATCTATCTTACTAGGGGAAATTTGCAGCTATGAATAATGAAAATGGGATAAAAGAGGAAATAATTTATCCAGAAGTAGTGGAAGAGGTGGATAAAGTAAATAAAAATGCAGTAGCAACAATGCATAACAATTTAATACAAGCAAGACATAAGTTATCCTTGGAAGAAATTAGATTAATGGATACCATTATTTCATTTATTCAACCAGAAGATGGGAATTTTAAAATATATAAGATTCCTGTATCTGTTTTAAAAGAACTTTATGATAGTGAAAGAAAAGATATTTATGATGTAGTTAAAAGGACAATAGAAGGATTATTAAAAAAG
>NZ_ABHJ01000485.1:0-1138 GCF_000171895.1 Hydrogenivirga sp. 128-5-R1-1 | reverse complement strand
CTGAAAATGTATGAACTTTATCTGAAACTCTATTTCTACCAAACAGGAAAAGACCCATAAATGTTGATTCAAGGAAAAATGCGCTTAAACCTTCCAGTGCAAGAGGTGCACCAAAAATATCTCCTACAAACTTAGAATATTCTGACCAGTTTGTACCAAACTCAAACTCCATTGTAAGACCTGTAGCAACACCAAGGGCAAAGTTGATTGCAAACAGTTTCATAAAAAACATGGATAAATCATCATAATGTTTATTACCTGTTTGAAGATAACGGGTTTTCATCAATGCAATAAGAAAGCCAAGACCTATTGTAAGTGGCACATAGATAAAGTGATAAAAAGCTGTAAGACCAAACTGCCATCTTGACAGCAGTAATGTATCCATACTTAAACCTCCTGTTAACTATTAGTTAATACTTACTAACTTAGTATAAATGAAAAATTTGGAAAATCAAGACTTCAATCAGGAAGTTAAAAAATATGACCACTTTATTGATATAATGACTATAAAGCTATTTCAAATAATGCTCCCTTTTCAGAAGGCACAGCTCTTATCTTCCCACCGTGCTTTTCAATAATATCCTTTGTTATTGTTAGACCAAGTCCGCTACCTTTTGATTTCTTTGAGTAATAAGGAAGGAATATTTTTTCAACTTCTTCTTTTGGTATTCCTTCTCCGCTATCTTTAACAAAGATTTTTATTTTGCTATTTTCTTGTTTAACATTTATTTCTACTTTTCCACCATCTTTTAATTTTTCAAAACTATTTTGTAATATATTTATAAATGCCTGCTTTAAAAGTTTTTTATCACCTTTAATTTTTATATCTTTATCTATATTTATTTCAACTTTAAATTTATCAGTTGTATAGCTGTTTTTTAGCTCCTCAAAAAACTGCTTTAAATTAACTTCTTCAATGTTAAGATTTTCATTGGTAGCAAACTGCCTGAACTCTTTTACCAGCTTGGATAAATGTTCAACTTCTGAATATATTACATTCACAGATTTCTCTAAAATACTGCCAAAATTTTCATTTCCTTTCTTAAACTGTCTTTCTATCCTTTCAGCTGCAAGCTTAATAGGTGTTAAAGGATTTTTAATTTCATGGGCTATTCGCTGGGCTATTTCTTTCCATGCG
>NZ_ABHJ01000486.1:0-1133 GCF_000171895.1 Hydrogenivirga sp. 128-5-R1-1 | reverse complement strand
TTTATGCATTTGAAAGAAAAGAAGAGTATATAAAACAGGCTTATGAAAATTTAAAACTTGCAAATTTAGATAAATATGTGGAAATAAAACATCACT
Source organism: Hydrogenivirga sp. 128-5-R1-1 (assembly GCF_000171895.1). Taxonomy (NCBI): domain Bacteria; kingdom Pseudomonadati; phylum Aquificota; class Aquificia; order Aquificales; family Aquificaceae; genus Hydrogenivirga; species Hydrogenivirga sp. 128-5-R1-1. Next base: position 1,037 of record NZ_ABHJ01000486.1, on the reverse strand, counting down.
CACTTGAAGAAAAACTTCCTGAAGAATTTTTTGATACTGGATTTATAGATGTTAGAGAACCGTGGCTCTATATAGAAAATATTAAAAATTCATTAAAAAATGGTGCAAGTATAGGTTTTTTAGTACCAACTACAAATCAGGTTTCAATGACTTTAACTGCTTTGAAAGAACACAACTTTTTAGATCTAGAGGTTGTTGAACTTCTTGAAAGGCATTATAAGCCTGTACCTGACAGACTAAGACCGGAAGATAGGATGGTTGCCCATACAGGATACTTAATTTTTGCAAAGAAGGGATTTTAATGAGAAAATCCTTAAAAAATAAAAAAAGAATAGTTATAAAAATAGGCTCGCAGCTTCTTGAAAAAGATAATGATATTGATAAAGATTTTATTGGAGATTTAGCATCTCAGATAAAAAAGCTAAAAGAAAAAGGAAAAGATATTTTAATAGTTTCTTCAGGGGCTGTACTTGCAGGAATTAAAAAACTTGGAATAGATAGAAAACCAAAAACCATAACAGAAAAACAGGCAATTTCAGCTATAGGACAGGCTTACTTAATCCAGCTTTACGACAAAACTTTCTCAAAAAATAATTTAACAATTGCACAGATACTTCTTACTACAGAAGGACTAAAAGAAAGAAAAAGATACGTATATGCAAAAAACACTATTGAAAAACTCCTTGAACTTGATGTAATTCCAATAATAAATGAAAATGATACAGTGGCTATAGAGGAAATAGTTTTTGGAGATAATGACTTTTTAGCTGCCCACGTTTCGGTATTGGCAAACGCAGACCTTTTAATAATACTTTCAACTGCTGGTGGGGTTTATACAGGAGACCCATTAAAACAAGAATCTAAACTTATAGAAGAAATAAAAGACATAAACGAAGCTCTAAAATATGCAGGTAGTTCAAAATCAAAGTTTGGAACAGGTGGAATGCGAAGCAAACTTGAGGCTTCAGAGATAGCAGTAAGCCATGGAATTCCTGTTGTATTGCACCTAAAGAAAAGACATTATTCTAAATATTATT
>NZ_ABHJ01000487.1:0-1133 GCF_000171895.1 Hydrogenivirga sp. 128-5-R1-1 | reverse complement strand
GAAACAAAGGTATAAAAGTAGCTGCTCTATATCCAAAACTTTTATATCCAGTTCCTAAAAAAGCAATTGAAAAAGTTGCTTCAATGTCTGACATATTACTTGTACCAGAAGCAAATTACTTAGGACAGTTTGCTAAATTCATAAGAATGTTTACTTCTATACCTGCTGAAAAAATTGTTCAGTACAACATTTATAGAGGTGAACCATTTATACCAAAAGAAATTGAAGAAAAGGTTGAAGAAATACTTGGAAAAAAAGTACAGGCTTAATTAAATTTTAAAAAGGAGGAATAATGATGGATATACAATATGTAAGACTTGAGGAGAAATTACCACCAAGGGAATACAAATCAGACCTTGAGGCAACATGGTGCCCAGGTTGTGGAGATTTTGGTGTTGTTACAGCATTAACAAGAGCTTTTTCTGAAGAAAAGTTTGACCCAACTGCTTTATCTATAGTATCAGGAATTGGATGTTCTTCAAGACTTCCGCTCTGGATGAATGCATTTGGACTACACTCATGTCATGGAAGAGCTATCCCAGCTGCTGTTGGAGCAAGACTTGCAAAACCTGAAATACCTACAATTGTAACAGCTGGAGATGGAGATTTATTCTCTATTGGTATGGAACATTTCCCGCATGCAGCAAGAAAAAACTTTGATATGGTTGTTATTTCTATGGACAACAGAATGTATGCGTTAACTAAAAATCAGGTTTCACCAACATCAAGAAAAGGATATAAAGGTTCTTTAACTCCTTATGGAAACCTTGATAATCCATTTAATGTTATTGATTTTGCAATTGCTTGCGGTGCAACTTTTGTTGCTCAGACATATGCAGGAAATCCAAAACATATGACTGAAATTATTGAGGCAGCTATTGAACATAAAGGATTTGCTTTTGTAAATATTCTTTCACCTTGTCCAACATACAATAAGATTGATACTTTCAAATACTACAAAGGAAAACTTGTGGACATTAATAAAGAACTTGGACATGACCCATCAGACAAGGCGAAGGCTCAAGAACTTGCATCTCACGCTCTTGATGCTGATACAGACCCTGAAGCTAAAGTACCAATAGGAATTTTCTATAAAACTGAAGATATACCAACTTTTGAGGAAAAGGTTGCTG
>NZ_ABHJ01000488.1:0-1131 GCF_000171895.1 Hydrogenivirga sp. 128-5-R1-1 | reverse complement strand
ACTCTTGGGTGTAAATCTAATTCTCTGGTATGCTTTTTTATAACTAATAAATTGTTTATTGCATTTCTAATATTTTCCTCAACTTCAACCTGTTTAAAAAGTTCTTCAAATTTAATTGGCGGAATTGCTTTAGTTTTTTCAATCCATATTAAAGAAAATATTGGACGAATGACATAAAAGTATTTTTTGATTTTTACCTCCTCTGTTTTTAGATACGTTCTATAGTTTGTTTTAGCCATGCTTAGATAATGATACATCATTGCCTTTGGGTTAAAAGAAAGATTAGAAATCTCTTTTATTTTTTGAAAAAACTCTTTGTCTTTTTTGTAAACTATTGGAGAGTTCAGCCATTCAATAATAGAAGGATTTGATTTCCTGAGCAAAGATAATGCCTTTTTCAAATCCCAGCCTGCAAAATCAAATGTTTCTTCTGTTATCTCAATTGTATCTTTTTGTGGCAAGATGGATAAGTAATAACCAAGTCTGTTTACATATATAAATCTTATATCATAATCGCTATCAGGGGATTCAAATCCCCACGCCCTGCTTCCTGACTCACAGGCATAAAGGATAGTGATGTTGTTTTCTTTTTCTATTTTCTCTAATTTTTGTAGTATTCTATCCATAACAAAACTCGTAATATGCACATTTTTTGCAGTAAGGAACATTTATAACATGTGGCGGTTTATCTTGCTTTAAAATTTTATCAATTTCTATTAATGCTTTTTCTATCTCTCTTTCGTACTCAGGAGTCAGTTCTATGTACTCTCTTTTCCTTTGCTTTGGATAGTTTATTATGCCTTTTTTGTTAATTCCAAGTTTTTTGAGGTAATAAAGATAGTAAAGAATTTGCATTTTATCAGCTTGTGCCATTTTATCAGAATATTTAACCTCGCGAATATTCAGGCTATCAACAATGTCTATTGAAATTAGATTATCTATCAGAACTTCCTTTGGTTTATCCCTTCTATAACTGTTTTCATGGAGTAATGCTCCCATCAGAACTTTATCGGATTTATTTTCCATACTGATATTTCTATCAAAAAGCCAGAGCTTTCTGGGACAAATAAAGTAATAATTAACTTTTATCCCATTAGTCTTAAGCTCTTCAAAGTTTATTTCTTTCATTTT
>NZ_ABHJ01000489.1:0-1127 GCF_000171895.1 Hydrogenivirga sp. 128-5-R1-1 | reverse complement strand
ATAATATAATTTTGCAAAGATAAAATTTAAATAAAAGTTAATTTAACTAATATATTGTTGTAATGCATTAAAATGACCGTTTTTATAGAAACTAAACTTAATAAAAAGTCATATATTTTTATTTAATTTATTTTATAAAGAAATATTAATTTCTATATTTTTTATCAAATTATGGTCCTGTGGTAAAATTTTTCGCCAGAAACATATTTATTTTTATAAACTGCAAAATTTTTAGTGGAGATGTGAAATGAAGATAGTAATTGATGTGTCTAATGAAGGAAAGGCCAAACATTTGATTGATATACTAAAAGACATTCCATATGTAAAGAATATCAAAGTAGAACCTGAAAAGAAGAAAGGGAGACCAGATTTTGAATCAGTTTTTGGAATATGGAAAGATAGAGATATTACTATAGAAAACATTAGAAAGAAAGCATGGGGAAGAATAGTTAAATGATAATTTTGGATACAAATATAATTATTGAATTACTTAAAGGAAATACGGAAACTAAAGAGCTTCTTAAAAATATTAATGAAGAAAACTTTGCAATCAGTATTATAACCAGTATGGAACTATACTATGGAGCTATAAATAAAAGAGAACTTAATAAAATAAAGAAATTTTTAAAAAGTTTTAATTTACTGGTAATAAATGAAGAAATATCAAAAATCGCTTTAGACTTAATAGAAAAATATTCAAAAAGCCATGGATTAGAAATTCCTGATGCTTTAATAGCAGCAACATCTATATATTATGATGTACCTTTATTAACTTACAATAAAAAAGATTTCAAATATATTGAAACTTTACAGCTCTTTTAAAGATTGTTATTAAAACATACGCATGCACTAGAATATCAACAGATAAATAAAATTTAAAAAATTACCCTGTGATAAAATTAAAAAAACATATATCTTTACAAAAGATTATCAGGACAAATAAATGGCAGAATTTGATAAAACATTAAGAGATATAATCCAAAATATTCCTCAAAAATTTGTAAGCATTTTAACAGGGAAGAAAGGCACAAAAATACTTGATAATACCTTTCCTTCCACTAAAGAAAGAGTAGCCGATTTAGTCTTAGAATTAGAAGATGGTTCTATTTTTCACCTGGAGCTTCAAA
>NZ_ABHJ01000490.1:0-1127 GCF_000171895.1 Hydrogenivirga sp. 128-5-R1-1 | reverse complement strand
TAAATCATCTAAATCTAATTTACCATTTTTATCAACTTTTAAATATTTGAGTTTAAACCCAAATCTTGTTAAAAATTTTGCAGGAATTAAAACAGACTTATGCTCTATTGGAGAAATCAATATCTCATCTTTATCTTTTTTATTAAAAATTAGCGATTTAATAACTGTATTGCTACTTTCTGTGGCACATGATGTAAAAATTATATTCTCAGAGTTAACCTTTAAAACATCTGCTATTTCTCTTCTTGCTTTTTCTATCTGATTTTTAACTTTTTGCCCTTCTGAGTGTACAGAGTTTGGATTTGCATAATATTCGTCAAATATTTGGGAAAAATTTTCCTTTATTTCATTAAAAACTTTTGTAGTTGCAGCATTATCTAAATATATTTTCATCTAAACCACCTGCGATAAATAATAAATAAATGGAACTGTTATAAAACTTATTATAATACCAACACCAACTGATGAAACTGCCAAATTCTTATCAAGTTTTTCATTTATTACTAAAATTGAAGCTAAAACCATTGGGGGCATTGATATTTCAATTAAAGCAACTTTCCATACAATATTTAAATCTGAAATAAACATTTTTAAAATTAATAAAAATAAAACTGGAACTAAAAGCATTTTTATTAAAATAACAAAAGATACATTTTTTAAATTATTAAATACTCCCGAAAACTTTAGATTCATACCAACTGAAAAGAGAGCAAGAGGTATAACAGTCATTCCAAGCTGTTTAAAAGAAAGTAAAACAAAATCTGGAAGTTTAATTAAAGCTACCATTAAAAAACCAGTGATTAATGCTATAAAAGGAGGAAAAGTTATAATTTTTTTTATATCAATTCCCCTGGACTTTCCACTTCCATAGGCAAGGATAAAACCAGACAATAAAGAAACTGGTAAAAAAGATGCTAACTGGTCAAAAATCACAGCGTATTTTAAATTTTCTTCCCCTAAAAAAGCGGTTATAAAAGGAAATCCAAGAAAAGAAGTGTTCCCGAAGGTTGACATCATAACGAAAGTTGAAAGTGTTGATTTATTTAAATTTAATAATTTCCCAATTATAAAAGAAAGTAATATTGAAAATAATATTACAGTCCATCCTGCTATTATCATAAAAAGTA
>NZ_ABHJ01000491.1:0-1126 GCF_000171895.1 Hydrogenivirga sp. 128-5-R1-1 | reverse complement strand
TGTGATAGTATCAAACCAATATGCTGGATCTATCCCAAAATTTCCCTCGTTTGCTTTTTGAATAGCGATTTTTTCCATTTTTTTGACTTCTTCAACTACATGGCCGCTAACAATTTGCTGATATTTTTGGAGAAAATCATCAGGGGCTATTATTTTAAATGCAGTTAGGAATGCCTTTTGTTCACTTAAAAGTGAAATGAATTTGGTATAAAGCGCAGGTGTAAAACTATTTTCTGCAAAAACTGCAGATAAAACAGCTCTTTCAATTCCCATCCTTTCTTTAGCAAAAAGAAAATCTGTGTATGCTGTAAGTTCCTTTGTTATAGTGGCATCAGAACTATTTTTGGCAAATGAACCTATTGTTTCCAAGAATAGTTTATTTAGATTTGTGTAATAATTAATGGCCTCTTCTACAGGAATACTTAGACTATCCACCTGAGACCTTATTAGATTTAATCTATTCAATTCAGATAAAGCCGTTTGAAGTTTTGTATATGTAGATTGTGGAATTTCATCTTTATCAACTTGATTTAGGTAACTTTTGAGCTGATTTATTTTTTGGTCTGTTAATTGTCTTTGTTGTTGCAGTTCAAATTTGAACTTTTTTCCACCACTTCCAAGATAACCTGCCGTTCGTCCTCTTTCTTTTTGAAGTTCATGGACAACAGCAGATATTTTTGTTGCCAGATGAACACTGTTTTCAATGATTTGAGATTCGGAATAGCTTTTGTAATGGTCATACAAAAAAATGGAGGTGTAAATTAGAATAGCAAGAAGAGGAATTACAGAAAGAATTAAAACTTTCATTTTAATGGTCATGTTAGATAAAAATTTCATTCATACCTCCATTAATATTTTTTTATCTATCCTAATAATTTTCGGTAAATTACCAAATTTTTATAGTGTTTCTGTAGAAAAATATTTCCTCATGTATTGGTTATAAAGGCCTTCTCTTTCCATAAGCTCCTGATGGGTTCCTTCTTCTACTATTTCCCCTTTATCAAGGACATAGATATAATCTGCCTGTTGAACAGTGGATAATCTATGGGCGATGATAATTGCTGTTTTTTTCTCAAGATATTTTTGCAATGCTTTAAATAGTTTATATTCTGTATGGGTATCAAGG
>NZ_ABHJ01000492.1:0-1126 GCF_000171895.1 Hydrogenivirga sp. 128-5-R1-1 | reverse complement strand
CAGTATTCGTACTCTTTGTCAAAAAGTTTAAGACCTTCCTGTCTTGAAAGTTTAGCTGCTTTTCCATCTCCAGAGTGGCATATAGCACAGTTTGGAATATCAACAGGGTTTGTTCCAAAGAATTCAATAATTTTGCCGTTTGCAGTTATAGGTTTTCCATTTTTGTCGTGGAGTTGAACCATAGAGTATTGATATGGCTGAAAATCTTTACCGGTTATACTTCTAATTGTTCCTTTTCTTCTGCTGTCATTAAATGCAGTTAATGGAAGTCCAAGAGCATCCCATATATTTGAAGCAGTGAGTTTTAATGGAACATGAGGCACTAATGCCTGAACACCTTTCATAGGCTCTGTAAATACTATATTTCCTCCATTGTCTCCAGAGTAATCCATGTATCCGCCGGCTAATGGTTTACCGGAAGGTCCAGCATCTATTGGAACAGGAATTTCTTTTCCTACATGAAGTCTCTTATCCTTTGACCAGTTTTTAGGAACTGTTCCCGCAAGGTCTTGATAAATAAAAAGATGCGTCCATACGTAGTTTGCTATGTTATCGCCAGGGTCAGATAAATCTCCATCTCCATTTACATCTTTTGGTACAGACCAGTATTTCATTTTGTTTCCTTCTGAATAGCTGTTATCCTTCACATAGTAGTAGAGTTTTACGCCGTCTTCTGGAGTAAGCAATTTAGGAAGTTTACCATCCATTCCTGATTTAACAGCCTGTGCCTGAATTGAGTTATAAGGTGGGATAACACAGCAGTAAGAAATATCAAAACCAACACAGTGCATACCAAGCTCGTAGTTGATAAATATGTTGTAAGGGTTCTTTGGCTGGTATGCTTTAATAGTTTTTTTACTGAAAAACCCACCAACTTTTACCTCAGTTTGCTTTAGAAAATTCAAAGTAAATGGTGGATTTGGGTCATAAGGCGTTTTTTGAGCATATGCACCTGCTGCTAAAACTGCCGATGACAGCAGTCCAGCAGATAAAGCCCGTAGCCGACGCTTTTTAACCATACCTGCTAACCTCCTAAAGGTTTATTAGATAATAAATATATTCTTATTATTTTGTAAGTACTTACTTATTCAATCTGGTAAAAATAAACCTATAACATTTTTTTTAA
>NZ_ABHJ01000493.1:0-1125 GCF_000171895.1 Hydrogenivirga sp. 128-5-R1-1 | reverse complement strand
TTTCTTCATACTCTTTTTCAGGTACTGAGTCTGCCACTATTCCTGCACCTACATAAATAAAACATTTATTATTCTGAAATATTGACTGTCTAATTGCAACACTCATAACAAAATCAAAGTTTGGTTTTATAAGAAAAGTGGCCCCACAGTAAACATGTCTTTTGTATTTTTCAAGTTCATCAATTATTTGCATTGACCTTATTTTTGGAGCACCGGTAACAGACCCGGGAGGAAAAGTGTTATAAATAATTTCCTTCAAAGATATGTTTTCTTTTAACTGTGATACTACTGTAGAACTCATCTGATAAAGTGTTTTATATCTCTCTATTTCAAATAGTTTTTTTACTTTTACACTTCCCTTTCTGGAAATCCTGCTTAAGTCATTTCTCATCAAATCTGTAATCATTAAATTCTCAGCCATTTCTTTTTGACTGTTTTTTAATTCATTAAAAAATTTTTTGTCTTCTTCTTTCGTTTTTCCGACCGGACGAGTACCTTTTATAGGTTTTGTCGTTAAGGTGTTTTTACTTTTTTCAAGAAATAACTCCATACTTGCTGAAATCAGAGAAAAATTTTTATCCTTAATAAGCATAAGATAAGGCGTGGGCTGGAATTTTGATATATTCTTGAAAACTTTTTCAACATTAAAAAAACCTTCTATTTCTATTCTATGGGATAGATTTATCTGATATATATCCCCGTTTTCTATATATTCTTTAGCAGTTTTTACATTTTCTATAAATTTTTCTTTATCTGGATATTTGATATTCCTTATACTGCTGTAATAACCTTTAGCTTCAAAATCTTTACTAAAGCCATAATTTCTATAAATATTTAAGTAAATCAATGGGAGGTTTAATTCATCTTTAACATATTTTTTAAGTCCGTATATGTTTTCTTTAAAATCATATGATATAAATCCGACAGCATACCCTTTTGCTTTTGTGATAATTTTTTCAATTAAAGAGAAAGGATTTTTTGTTTTTATTTTTTTGTTGTTAATCTGTAAAATATCTTTTTGATATTTCAATCTAATTATAGGATTTGAAAAATTATAAAATCCTTCTTCAGAAAAAAAACCATTATTTGTGGAATATATAGTAATTTTAGGCTTCATAAAAACCT
>NZ_ABHJ01000494.1:0-1121 GCF_000171895.1 Hydrogenivirga sp. 128-5-R1-1 | reverse complement strand
GCTGTCCTCCAGATAAAATCTAACTGTAAATGTTGTTCCATATTTTCCTGTATCTACAAATATATCTCCATTATTTTCATAAACTATTCTGTAAACTGTAGAAAGACCAAGACCTGTTCCTTCCTGTTTTGTAGAGAAAAACGGCTCAAATATCTTATTCCTAACTTCTGGTGATATTCCAGAGCCGTAATCCTTTACAGAAAATTCAACTGCGTTTTGTTTTTTATTTTTTCTTAAAATAATACATATTTTACTTCTTTCAAAAGATGCTTCTATAGCATTTTTTATAAGGTTTATTGCTAAAATCTCAAAAGCAGTCTGATTGATAGGTAAGTATAGCTCTTTCTGTACATATTTATCTAAAACAATTTTTTTTCTTTGAAAAGCTGGCGTCATGATAAACAGTATTTCATTTAAAAGCTCGGATACGTTAACTGGCTCACCTGTGTACTCTGTAGGAGGTTTTGCAAAGTTTAAAAATGACTTTATCAGTTTATTCATCTTTTTAAGTATTGATTTAGTATTTTCTATGTCTTCTTTATCCAAAGAGTTTATATCTTCAATGTAAAGATTTAAAGGAAGCAGCATATTTTTTAATTCATGTGCCAGACTTGCTCCAATATCACCAACAGTTGAAAGTCTTTGGGCAAGGTTGTACTGTTCTTGCAAGGCTTTTATTTCTGAAATATCAGATATTGTAAATATACATCTATCTTTATATACAGCAGCATTCACTATAGCCCAAATATTTCTACCTTTAATATTAAGTTTTGCTTCTACGATTTTTGACTTTTCTTTTTTTAAAGCCTTATTTATATTTTGGAAATCCTTTTCTTCTACAAATATTTTAGATATGTTATCTATATCTAAATTTTTATTGTTAAATACTACATTTCCATTTTTACCGCAAACGATAACAATATTATCAAGCTGAAATAATATCTCAGAGTAAAACTTTTTCAGGTTGTTAATTTCCTCAATATAAACCTGAAGTTCTTTTGACATTTTATAAAGGGCATTTAGTATCTCAGTAAGTTCATCTTTTTCAGCAAAAGTTGGCTTTTCTAAGCTATCCCATTCTTTATTTGATATTAGTTTTAAATTTTTCTTTGCAAATCTTA
>NZ_ABHJ01000495.1:0-1120 GCF_000171895.1 Hydrogenivirga sp. 128-5-R1-1 | reverse complement strand
TCCAAGAGGGCTGGTATTCTCTTACAATCCGGGAAATATAATAATAATCACAGATACAAAAGATAACATAGAAAATTTAAAAAAAATCGTTTCTTTAATGGAAAGTTTAAGTGATGGCCAGCAAATAAAAATTTTTAAACTTAAATTTTCAAAATCAAATGAAGTTGTTTCTGCATTAAACGCTCTTCTTTCTAACTATACAAAAAGAAACATTTTTTATAGAGTTGTAAACCTAAGCTCTTTAAATACAGTAGCTGTAAAAGCTCCAAAAGAGATAATAAATGAGGTTGAAAGTTTTATAAAAAGCATAGATAAACCTGCTCAACTTGAAAATACGAATTATAGAAAGTTCTGGACAATAAAACTAAAGAACTCTAAAGCAAAAGACCTTGCAAATGTACTAAATAAACTCCTTGAAAATATACAGCTTCTACAGTACACGCAGGTTCAACAAAATAAACAAATAAAATCACAACAAGCTCCAAAAAGAATTTCTCCAAACGCAAACATTAACACTGTAAATATATCAAGAAATAGAAAAGAAAAACCAAAAATAATCGCTGAAAAAACAACCAATACACTTGTAATATACGCAAACAGACTTGAATATGAAGCCATTAAAAATTTAGTTGAAAATCTTGATAAACAGAAAAAACAGGTACTTATTACAGCTTTAATAACAGAAGTTTCCCAAAAAGCCTTAAAAGAAATCGGCGTTAGATGGCAGATACTTGGCTCTTACGGTGGAGCAGCATTTAAAGGTGGTCTTTCAACAGAAGGTTTTTATAACCTTCTTGGAAGTACAAACTTTGCAGCTGGAGTGTTAAGCAGTAGCGGAAGAAATGTTTCTATTTCAGGAAATACATTATTCTTTCCAGATTTATTGTTTTTACTTTCATTACTGGATAGAGGAACAGGATTTAACATAATATCTTCTCCAAAAATTTTAACAATGGATAACACGGAAGCAACAATAAATGTTTCTCAGGTAACGCCATTTGCTTCAAGCCTAAAATTTGACGTAAATGGAAATCCAATAATAAACTACGACTATAAAGAAGTTGGATTAAAACTTAAAGTACTCCCCATATAAGTGGAAAAATATAGTAATGGATTTACA
>NZ_ABHJ01000496.1:0-1118 GCF_000171895.1 Hydrogenivirga sp. 128-5-R1-1 | reverse complement strand
TCTAAATAACTACAGCAGAAATGCATCTATTTATTTTGATTTCTTTTACTTTAAATATTTGAGATAGTCTTTCTCTGCCATTTGTGAAGTAAATCTTTCATCTTCAAAAACTATTTGTATATCTGGTATATGTTCTTTTAATTTTTCTACAAATTTTCGTGTTTTCCTTGCCTGCTCTCCTTCCTCTCCTTTTAAAGTAATAGGAAGTCCCACAACAATTTTTTTTGGTTTATATTCATTTATAACTTTTTTTATTTCCTCAAATACACTAGGAGAATTTTTCAAAACAGTTAAAGGAGTGCCTGATATACCAAAGGGGTCGCTTACCGCAACCCCAATTCTTTTATCTCCAATATCAAGTGCAAGTATTCTATCTTTTAACTGCAGGCTTCACCCTCACATCTTGTAGAAATTCCAGCAATCTTGTAAAGCGGACAGAAGGCTATAATCGCTGTAAGCATTAAAATAAACCCAACAATCTCTCCAATTACAAAAGTTCCACCTTTTTCAATCCCGAGCCATATTAAAATAGCACCTACCAGAACTCTAACAACAGCGTCCCAAAAACCAACCATGGCTACACCTCCTATTTAAGTAATCCAAATACTTTTAATATTAATTCTAAACTTTCTTTATTAAGTATTATAACCAGAGCAAAAAGGAAAAATATCATAATTTTTAAAACTTTTATTTCACCCTTTATTTCCTGTCTTAGTGCTTCTATTTCACTCTTTACCTCATTTCGTAAATTTTCTATTTCTCCCTTAAGCTCTTGTCTAACGGTTTCAATTTCCTGTCTTACAGTCTCTATTTCCTGTCTTACAAGTAATATATCTTCTTTTGTTGCAAGTTCTTTTCTAAGTTCATCTCTTAGCTCTATTTTCCTTTTTTTAGTTTCTTCAATTACTTTTTCTTTAAGCCCATTTTCAACTTCATTAACTATCTCAATAACTTCAACAGCAGTTTCTTTTCCAAGCCTTTCAACTAACTTATTATAAAGCTTTGCAGAAATATTTATATCCATTTTTATACTAAATTTATACTAATGCTTCTGTTTTGTTCCGACTACCTCATCTGGATGTGCAATTCTACCAAGTACAGCAGAGCAGCTGCACAGC
>NZ_ABHJ01000497.1:0-1115 GCF_000171895.1 Hydrogenivirga sp. 128-5-R1-1 | reverse complement strand
GGTACAGTTTTACAGAAAAGGTTTTGAGCTGAAAAATAAAAAGTTTTACCGCAGGTTTTACACTTATTGTTATAGATTATGTTTTCTATTAAACTAATTAACATAATTAATAAAATAACATTTTTGGAAAATTTATGAGACTTTTTTACATAATTTTGTTATTAATTACAACCCACATTTATGGTCTTGAAATCGTTTCAAATTATCCACTTCCACAAAATAATATTGAAGAAGTTTACAACAGCTTAGATAGAAAAGAGGATATAGTTAAATTTTTAAAAAAAACGGAAAGTTTTTTAGATATAAAATATAAAAATCAGAAACTATACCTGTTAAGAAAACCTTTAATCAAAAAAATTATAATAAAAGGTAATGATTCATACTGGGATAGGGAGATAAAAGGTATAGCTGGTATATATGAAGGTAAATACATATCTCAGGACGAGCTTTCAATTATACCTTTAAAGCTAAAGCAATTTTATTTTGACAATGGATTTTTAGACGCAGAAATATCAGTAAAACTAACAACTGATATGAAAGGAAACTCCTATATAAACATTAATATAAGAGAAAATAAAAAGTATAAAATAAAAAATATAAAATTTATTTCAGATAGAAAAATTTCTCCTGAAATTCAAAATAAATATGAAAAGGTTTTAAACTTAAAAAATAAAAGTTTTAAATTTTCAAATGTACAGTCAAAAATAGAAAAACTCCTCCAAAGAATTAAAAAAGAGGGATATTACGATGCTTTTATTTCTATTTTCAATTTACATAAATTGAACGATAAAGAACTATCTTTATATATTAATATTGTACATGGCTTTAAATATAAGATTAAATTCGTTGGGAACTATTCAGTAGATAAAAATATTCTTTTAAAATTTTCTGAATTTGAAGAAAACGGAGTAAATTATTATCAGATACAAAATTTTGCTAAAAAAATACAGCAATTTTATAAATCAGAAGGTTTTTTAGATGCAAGTGTAGATTACTCATATAAAGAGTTTTTAGAAAACAAAAAAGCTGTTATTACAATTTACATATATGAGGGTAAAAAATATAGAATTTCAAAAATTAAAATAGATTCAGACCATAAAATCCCAAAAAGCTTA
>NZ_ABHJ01000498.1:0-1114 GCF_000171895.1 Hydrogenivirga sp. 128-5-R1-1 | reverse complement strand
CTATATTAATATTTTCAACAATAATATTTTTCCTTGGAAGTGGTCTTGCTGCTTATGCTTCTTACGAGCAAAACATTTATCTTTTAATAATTGGTAGATTTTTACAGGGTATGGGAGCTGTTTCATCGGTTGTTATCGCCTTAATTGCCGACCTTACAAGAGAGGAAATTAGAACAAGGGCAATGGCAACAATAGGTGCTTCCATAGGTATGGCTTTTGCTTTTGGTATGGTTTTAGGTCCTTTAATTGCTTCTCACTTTGGGCTTGGAGGAGTTTTTGCATTTACTGCAGTACTTGCTTTAATTTCTCTTCCTTATATCATCTGGGGAATTCCAAGACCTAAAGTTATAGTTCACCATGATGATGCTGAGTTTACAGGTTCTTATCTTGGAACTGTTTTAAGAGACAGCAATCTTTTAAAGATGGATTTTGGAATGTTTACACTCCATATGGGACTTACAGCTATTTTTACAGTATCTCCGTTAATTCTTGAAAAATTTATATCTCCTTCAGATATATGGAAAGTTTACCTTGTTATGTTTTTAGTTGGACTAACAATAATGGTGCCTTCAACAATAATTGCTGAAAAAAAAGGACTTATAAAAGAAGTAAAAATTGCTGCAATTATTATTCTTCTAATATCCTTTGGCCTTTTTGCAAAATTTGAAAACTCTTTTGTACCTGCTGTAATGGCTATAATAGTTTACTTTAGCGGATTTATGATGCTTGAGCCTATTATGCCTTCTTTAATGAGTAAATATGCTCCAAAACATTTAAAAGGAACAGCTTCTGGTGTGTTTAATACATCACAGTTTTTAGGAGCTTTTGTTGGTGGTGTGTCTGCCGGTTTCTTACTCAAATATGGTGAAAATGCAGTATTTATTTTTGTTGGAATAATAACATTACTGTGGCTTTTAACTGTTTTAAGTATGAAAATGCCGGAAAAGAAAGCTTGACATATAGATTTATACGCATTAGCTTTACGTATTATGGATGATTTAAGAGCTTATGAAATCCTGCCTGCTGAACCTGTTTCTGATACAGAAAGAAGACAGCGGGCTTGGATTTTAAAAAGAAAGCTTAAAAAGAAAATTATGAAAAAAGCAAAGGAACA
>NZ_ABHJ01000499.1:0-1105 GCF_000171895.1 Hydrogenivirga sp. 128-5-R1-1 | reverse complement strand
ATTCTAACGGCAATGGCAATAAACCAGTTTTTCAGATTTTTCAATTTCATGAGGAAGTATTTCCTTGTTATTGAAATAGTTGGTGGACTGCTTCTGATATTCGTTGGAATACTTCTTTTGACAAACTCCCTTGAAGCAATAAGTTCACTTATACCTTTAGAATAAATGGATTAAATGCTTTTGATACAACAACTACTTTATCGCCTGTTTTCAGATTTTTTATCTCGTCAGGGTCAGCAATGACCCTGACGACTGTATTACCAACCAGAACAGATACAATATATACAGTTTCATCCTGTTTAATCTGAATAATTTCACCTGAAAATCTGAATTTTCCGCTTATTCTCTCCTGAATGAATACCTCATCTGGAGTACCTGATTTAATTATTTTTCCATTTTCAAGAACAAAAACTTTTTCTGATAGACGAAATATTTCTGAAAAATCATGGCTTACCATAATAGTTGTAAGATTAAATTCTTTATAAAACCTTATCAGTTCTTCCTGAAGCTTTCTTCTCATATCAATATCAAGGGCTGACAAAGGCTCATCCAACAGTAAAACATCCGGCTTTCTTGCAACAGCTCTGGCAAGGGCTACCCGTTGTTTCTGTCCACCTGAAAGACTATCCGGTTTTCTGTTTCTTATCCCTGAAAGCTCTGTCATTTCAAGCAAATGTTCAAGAAAAGGCTTATCCTCTCTATCCATAGCAAACTTAATATTTTCTTCAACAGTCATATTGGGGAATAAAGCGTAATCTTGGAAAACGAAACCTACTTTTCTTTTTTGCGGTGGAAGGTTTATACCTTTGCTGCTATCAAGCCAGACTGTATTTTTTACCTGTATAAAGCCCTCTACATCTACTAAACCTGCAATAGCCCTTAAAATTGTGGTTTTACCTGCTCCAGATTTTCCAAAAATGGTTATAAAACTGCCTTCTTTTATGGATATGTCTATGTCTAGTAAAAACTCTCCTTCTGTTCCGGAAAGCTGTTTTTTTATCTGTATTTTCATAACTTATCTGCCTTCGTAAATCTTTTGTTCAGAGTATAAACAATAACCAAAACTGAAAATGTAATGATAAACAAAATTAATGCATACAGATTA
>NZ_ABHJ01000500.1:0-1105 GCF_000171895.1 Hydrogenivirga sp. 128-5-R1-1 | reverse complement strand
TTCTTTCATTTCTTCATACCAGAGTGCAAACTTTAGCCCAAAACCATAGGTTCTGCATGAACTCCATGGGTCTTCCCATCATAACAGTTTCTTTGTATTTGAAGGCGTTTTCTTCAAGAACAGGCAAAAGCTCATCAATATCTTTTAAAAGAATGTCAATTGCTTCTCTCATTAAAAGACCAAGAGCAGTATCTATGACATCAGAAGAAGTAATTCCAAGATGTATGTATCTTCCGTTTTCTCCAACCTGCTCTGCCACTGCTGTAACAAATGCCAGAACATCGTGATTGTAAATTTTATCAAGCTCATGAATTCTCTCAACAACTTTTTCGTCTATGTATGTTTTTTCTTCTATCTCTTTTAACGCTTTATCTGGAATTTTCCCAAGTTTATTCCACGCTCTGCAAATGGCAATTTCAACATCAAGCCATTTTTGAAACTTATTGACTTCAGACCAAACATGACCCATTTCAGGTAAAGTGTATCTTTTTATCATATACTCAGCTCCCTTAAAAAATTGCAAATAATTATTATAACAGGAAAGGACTATTCTTTAAGACAAGAAGAAACAAATTGGTTTTCATTTTTGAGTTTAAATTTATTTTTTCCTAAAAAACAGCCCATTTTACAGGCTTTTTGTATATATTTTATTTGGGATTTGGAAAAACCTTTTCCAAATCTAATTCCTTCAGATAAAAACCCGCAGTCTATTCCGGGTATCAAGCCTCTTTGATAACACTGCTGATAAATTCCATAACTGAAGTGGCAAAACTGCTCTTTTGTTATTTTCTGCTTTTTTCCTTGAGCAAAAGTATTTACAGTAAAAATAAAGATAAAAAATATAATAATTCTATACATATTTTCCTCTTAAATTTGGTTTTATAATTCCAATATTATACTATGGTAGAACTATGATAAGAAATCTTTTAGGTGTCTTTTCATGGCGAGTGCTCGTAGTTTTTTAAGAGCTCTATTTTCAAGCTGTCTTACTCTTTCCCTTGAAATTCCAAGCATTTCCCCAACTTCATTTAATGTTTTTGGTTCTTCACCTTCAAGCCCGTATCTATGCTTTATGATTTCCCTTTCTCTTTCATCTAAAGCTTTT
>NZ_ABHJ01000501.1:0-1105 GCF_000171895.1 Hydrogenivirga sp. 128-5-R1-1 | reverse complement strand
TAAACGTCAGTTGTATTATCATCTCTGTAAACAACTTTAATATCCATGTATGAAGAAAGTTCTTTTAGAAGTGCATCTCTCTGGTTTAAGTAATTATTTAGTCTCGTTTCGTCAAATTTGAATGCTTTTATATTTTTGTTTAATTGTGCAATATGTTTAATAATATTATTTACCTTATTTACATTATCTTTAATTGAAAGGGAAATTTCATCTCTTACTTTTGTCATATTATTATAGGTGTCTCTTATTTTTGCTACCAGTTGATTTGCAGCAGATATAACGGCATCTCTTGCAGCTGGGTCGTCAGGATTAATTGCTACATCACTAAAAGAATTAAAGAATTTATTTACGTTTTTATAAAAACCTGTACCCTGTATATCATTAAACATTGTTTCTATTTCTGAAAGTAAATTCGTGTAAGTTTCATCACTGCTTACTTCCTGATTAAGATTTAAATATCTTTTAAAAAGGCCATTGTCAAAAACTCTTTCTATACGCTTTATGTCTACACCTTCTGGGACTATATCTTGAAGTGAAACATTTTGCCTTGCATATCCATCAGAATACTGGTTCGCTATATTTTCATTGGTAATGTTAACGGATTTTTGATTTGTTAAAAGAGCCTGACTTCCAAGTGATAAAAGTCCAAATATAGACATGTTTACCTCTTTCTACTATATAGAAATTTCAATCTTAATATTATTATCGGCATTAATTTATATTTTTTTATTAAATATACCGCTTTTTTGTCCCTGTGAAATTTGACCGTATGGGTTGTATTTTTCAACATTTTCTTCAAAAATAGAAGAAAAAATTTCATCTATAAACAACATATTGTTATTGGCCAAATTTAAATTTCTCTTGTTTAAAAACTCTATTTCTTTCAAAAGGTCAATGTAATTTTCAAAATCTTTTTTTTCATACATTGAAAGTTCTGAGATTAGTTTCTTTTTTTCTTCTATAATGTTTAAAAGTTCCTGCGGGTTATCTAATTTTAGAAGAAGTTTATACTCCTTTTCTAAACTTTCTTTAAATGCTTTTAATTTTTTTTCTAAATCCATAACTTTAAATTTAAATCAAAATTTAAATTATTGCAATTTTTTTC
>NZ_ABHJ01000502.1:0-1104 GCF_000171895.1 Hydrogenivirga sp. 128-5-R1-1 | reverse complement strand
TTTAGATTCTCCAACAAGAGTTAGGACTGCTGGCTCTTCCTCAGTTGCACCTTTAATATCCTCATATCTAACAGCAAAACCATCCATACCGCTGTTATCAGCAGGAGGATTATCTCTGTCTGCAGTTACATCTTCAGCAAGTATCCTGCCTATAGCCTGATTAATAAAAACCTTTTCTATACCAAGTGTTTTTGTATGGTTTATAACTTTTTCAAGTGCTTCTTTATATAAAATCAATTTTTTCCTCCAAATATTTCTTGAATTGGTTTTACATCAATTCCTTTTTCTTTATAACACTGTATAGCAACAGCAGCAGCGTAAGCTCCTCTTATGGTTGTAAAGTAAGGAACTTTATGTTCAACAGCTGCTCTTCTTATGTAGTATGCATCTGACCTTTCTCTTTTCCCTGAAGGAGTGTTTATAATAAGCTGAACTTCTCCATTTCTTATTTTGTCAACTATATTTGGTCTTTCTTCTGAAAGTTTACTTACAAGCTGTGCTTCTACATTATTTTCAGTTAAGAATTTAAATGTTCCTTTTGTAGCAAGAATAATAAATCCTAAGCTTTTAAGTTTTTTAGCTATTTCTAAGACAGCGGGCTTATCTTTATCTGCCACTGAAATGAAAACATTTCCACTTTCAGGAAGTAAAAGACCTGTGGCTGCTTGAGCTTTCCAGAATGCAAGTCCAAAGTCTTTATCTATCCCCATTGCTTCTCCAGTTGATTTCATTTCAGGACCCAGCAGCGGGTCAACTTCAGGGAATCTGTTCCACGGGAAAACAACTTCTTTAATAGAGTACATTTTCACATTTTTATCCCAGAAATCTGAAGCTGGATGGGTTTCTTTTATATTGAAAACTTCAGGGACTATTTCTTTTAATTTTTTACCAATTATTATTTTTGATGCTATTTTTGCCAGAGGATAGCCTATTGATTTACTTACAAAAGGTACTGTTCTTGATGCTCTTGGATTTACTTCTATAATGTAAATTTCATCATTTTTAACTGCGAACTGAACATTCATTAAGCCTTTAACATTTAAGGCTTTTGCAAGTTTTTTTGTTTGTTCTTTTACTTTATATACTATATCCTCTGAAAGAGAA
>NZ_ABHJ01000503.1:0-1099 GCF_000171895.1 Hydrogenivirga sp. 128-5-R1-1 | reverse complement strand
AGCATATACAATATTAAAGAATAGATAAGCAAGAGGTATAAATCCGATAGATATACCAATATCATTTGCTTTTAGTATTATAAAAGCATAGTTCATAGTAAAAAGTGTAAAAATAGATTGAATTATTACAAATTTTTTAAAATCTGACGGCAGTATCTTAAAATTAATCTCTATTTTAGAATCTTTTTTAATTCCTTTAGGTTCTTTTACAAAAAATATTAAAATTAAAACAGCTGTAATTGCAGGAAAAAAAGAATATAAAAATATTTTTCTAAAATTTTCTTCTGTTTCCCCAAAATAAATTAAAAACAAAAAAGCAAATAATGAACCTAAAACAGCGCCTACGGTATCCATTCCTCTGTGAATTCCAAAAGCATGACCACTTTTACCTTCAGAAAATGAAGATATTAATGCATCTCTTGGTGCTGTTCTTATTCCTTTACCAAGTCTTTCAATTGCTCTAATCCATAAAACGTGTGTCCAGCTTGTGGCAAAGAATAAAAGAGGTTTTGAAAATGTAGATAGAGAGTATCCAAAAATTACTAAAATCTTTCTTCTTCCTATTTTATCTGATAAATATCCAGAAAAAACTTTTAAAAAACTTGTTAAAAATGCTGCAATACCTTCAATTAAACCAATCTGTGTTTTTGTGGCATAAAGGAATTTTTCTAAAAATATAGGAAGAATCGGGAAAATCATTTCACTGGAAATATCTGTTAATAAGCTTACTATTCCTAAGATGATTATATATTTTTTCATAGTTTTAAAATAACCTTCCTATTTTTCTAAACCCAAATATGTAAAGCCCTAAGCTCAATATACTCAAAATTATAAAATATGGAATTAAATCTATAGATGGAATTCCTCTAAAAAATATACTTATACTTCCTTCAATATAATATCTCAGCGGGGAAAGATAAGATAAGTACTGAATAATAGGATGCATTGAATAAATTGGAGTCCAGGCTCCACTTAAAAATATCATTGGCATCATTATAATAACTGACATTTGTGCTACTTTAAACATGTCTGTAGCTATTGATGCTATAAAAAGACCTATTCCTGTGATTGAAAACAGAAATATAACAGTCAGCAAAAT
>NZ_ABHJ01000504.1:0-1096 GCF_000171895.1 Hydrogenivirga sp. 128-5-R1-1 | reverse complement strand
GGAAGCTTGTGATTACTATAATTGCAGCGTTATAGGTGGAAATACTTCTGCATCTGAGGAAATTATACTGGATTTATTTATTGTTGGACAAACAGAAAGACCTGTTTTGAGAAAAGGAGCACAGGAAGAGGATATTCTTCTTGTTTCCGGACATACAGGCTTGTCCCGTGCAGGTCTGGAACTTCTATTGATGGATAAAAATTATTACGAAGATTTTGAGGAAAGACTAATTAAAACCCATACAAAACCTGTGGTTCCTGCTGAGTTGTCAGAGAAAATAATGAAATATGCAAACAGCTGTGTAGACATTAGTGATGGGCTTGTTGCAGACCTTGGACATCTCCAAAAGGCAAGCAGTGTAAAAGTTGTTATAGAAAAAGACAGATTACCTGTTCATCCAGACCTTGAAAAATTCTGTCAGAAATATAATAAAAACCCATATGAATACATCTTATATGGAGGAGAAGACTATCAACTCCTGTTTACAGCTAAACCGGAAAATATTGACAAATTTGAAAACTGTTTCCAGATAGGATACGTGGAACAGGGGAAAGGTATATTTATAAAGGAAAAAACCGGTCTATCTCCTTTAAAACCTCAAGGCTTTGAACATCTTTAACTTTAAAAAGCATACAGGAAAGTTTCGAGGATGTCTGAAGTTATTTCAAATCTTGTAACTTCATTATCTTGAACTTCTACAATAACATATTCAAAATCTTTCATTTGAGGATCTGTTGTAATTCTGTAAAAAACGAAAGTGGTTTCTTCCATTTCCCAAGCATCCAGAATATCAAATATAAATCTGCTTTCCTTCGCAGCTTCAGTAAGTTCAGGAACAGAATCTATAACATAGATAATAAATGGAAAATATTTTCTATCCCTTTCTAAATTTGGATTATTTTCCATAAAAAGACCTCCTAAAAAGATTTTGTATTAATAGAACGGATTTTTAAGGGATTTTCTGACTTCTGGAAAAGGAGATTTTGAAAAGAATTACAGGCGTCCAGAGTGGACACCTGCTTAAGAGTTATTCATATTTTTCAAGGAGTTTGTAAATTTCATTAAGTTTTTTGTTTATTGCTTTTTCTACTTTTGT
>NZ_ABHJ01000505.1:0-1090 GCF_000171895.1 Hydrogenivirga sp. 128-5-R1-1 | reverse complement strand
ATGATTTTCTACGGCATTATGGAACATTAAAAGTTATCCCTTGTTAAATTTTTCTAAAAATTATATTTTATATCTCAAAAATCCATTGGAGTATTCTATGGAAAATAATAAAGAATGTGCCATATGTGGTGGCCTCGGCTGGATTATTAAAGAAAATGGTGTTACAAAATGTGTCTGCAGATACTCAGATATCACAGACACAATCTTCAAAAGAATGAACATTCCTAATAGATATAGGGATAAAGATCTGTCTAATTTTATTCCAGATAAAAAATACGGACATAAATTTATATTGACCAGAATTGAGGATTATATAAACTCTGATGACTATCTAAAAGGAAAAGGCCTTTTCCTTGTTGGAAAACCGGGAGTCGGGAAAACCCATTTGGCTGTTGGTATTCTAAAGGAGTTCTTCAGAAGAAAAGGAATAGTAGGACTTTTTTATGACACCCGTTCACTTTTATTCAAGCTTAAATCTTCCTTCGATGGCTCAGCTTCGGCACGGGAAATTCTTGAAGAAGTGGTAGAAACTCCAATCCTTGTCCTTGATGACCTTGGCTCAGAGAGACTTTCAGACTGGGCAAGGGATATC
Organism: Hydrogenivirga sp. 128-5-R1-1; assembly: GCF_000171895.1. Classification (NCBI taxonomy): domain Bacteria; kingdom Pseudomonadati; phylum Aquificota; class Aquificia; order Aquificales; family Aquificaceae; genus Hydrogenivirga; species Hydrogenivirga sp. 128-5-R1-1. The sequence continues at coordinate 498 of NZ_ABHJ01000505.1, read as the reverse complement.
TTACACTATATTATTATTAACAGATATAATGAGTTAAAACCGATAATAATTACATCAAATATAGAGCTAAAATCCCAGAAAAAAGGGGATGAGGATATACTGGAAAACACACTGGAAGAAAGGATGGGAAGCTCTATAGCCTCCAGACTATCGGAGATGTGCGAGGTTTTACCTGTAAAAGGTGAAGATAAAAGAGGAAGCAGATTAACAACAAATGAGGTAAAAAGATGAGAACAGCTACAATAAAAAGAGAAACAAGGGAAACACAGATAGAACTTTCTATAAATCTGGATGGAACAGGAAAATATAATGTTGATACCCCTGTAGGATTTTTAACCCATATGTTAGAGACATTTTCAAAGCACTCCCTTATTGACCTTGAAGTTATGGCCACTGGTGATATTCATGTCAGTCATCACCACACAGTTGAAGATGTTGGAATAGTTCTTGGTATGGCAATAAAAGAAGCATTAGGGGATAAAAAGGGTATTAGGAGAT
>NZ_ABHJ01000506.1:0-1086 GCF_000171895.1 Hydrogenivirga sp. 128-5-R1-1 | reverse complement strand
TCTTATAAATGCTCTTTTTAACAGAAAAATTGCAAAGGTAAGTGCTACACCGGGAAAAACAAGACTTGTAAATTTTTTCAATGTAGACGATAAATTTTACTTTGTAGACCTTCCCGGGTACGGCTATGCTGCTGTTTCTAAAAAAGAAAGAAACCAGTGGCAAAAAATGATGAATGCATATTTTAATTCAAGGGATAATCTAAATCTTGTAATACTTCTTGTGGACAGTAGACATAAACCTACAAATCTGGATTTTTTAATGAAAGAGTATTTAGAAGCTCTTGAAATACCTTATATAGTAGTTGGAACAAAACTTGATAAATTAAACCAGAGTGAAAAAGCAAAAGCTAAAAAGGTTATAAAAGAAACTTTAGAATTAGACGACAACGTCCCAATAATTTTAACTTCAGCAAAAGAAAAAATTAATCTTGATAAAGTTATGTCAGAAATTTTAAATGCAGTAAGTATATAATGTCTTTTCAAATATATCTATAAATACACAACACACAGCAAATAATTTTTAAGGCTGGTCTGCCCAAAGTAGGCAAACCAAACCCCAGCCCAAAGAAGGTAGCCCAATGGGATCCTCTGAAAGCAATCTAATTGTAGTATAAAAAATCCAAATAAATCACAATACTTTTTACAATGCCCTGATAAAGTCGGGGAAGAGCGAGTTTGTCAGAAAGCATAAAGACAAGCTAATCATTGATCAGTCGCAATGCCCTTAGAAAGTCGGGGGAGAGCAAGAATTCTATAATTCAAGATGTTTTGGAAAAATATGTCACAATGCCCTTAGAAAGTCGGGGGAGAGCACTTTTGCCGAAGGCAAATTGGTGAGCCGAGGGCGAACAAGATACCTCTGAAACCCGCAATTCAAGCCATATTCAAAATGCCAAGTATCCAGATTTTCTACAAATTATAGCTCATTTTTTTCTAAAGTGCAACAATAAAGCCTGACAACCTTCTAAAATCGTTTTCCTTATTTTATGCGGTTTACAGGCAATTTTTATAAAAATACCCTGAAAATACCCTGCTGCCCTGCGATTTGGAACTTTTTTGAACAAATCCTTGCAAATCATTGATATT
>NZ_ABHJ01000507.1:0-1085 GCF_000171895.1 Hydrogenivirga sp. 128-5-R1-1 | reverse complement strand
ACAGGAAAGAAAACAGGAGACTATTCAGCCATAGTAACAGTGGCCAAAGACTTTGACACAGGCATTTATTATGTTTTAGATGCCTATGGAGAGAAAATATCGGACTTAAAATTTGCCAACAAAATAATTGAGAAGTACCTGATATATAAACCAAGGAAAATAATTTTTGAATCACAAGTTTTTCAAGAACTATATAAAAACACAATAATGAGAGAAGCTTCTAAGCAAGGAATTCATTTACCTATAAAACCTATAAAATCTACAATCCAGAAAGAAGTAAGAATACAAAAATTAAGCCCACTTATAGAAAATGGGCTAATCAAATTCAAAGAAAATCAAAAGTTATTGATAGATCAACTTGTAGAGTTTCCGAAAGGATCCCATGATGACCTTCCGGATGCACTTGAAATGGCTATCAGTGGATTTGAAAAGTCTTCAGGAGAAGTAAAAATAGTAGATTCTACTCCATGGAGCTCACAAAAGCTGGAAATTCAGTACTAATGCTCAACCACATAAATTCCAAAACAACTTGATACACCATCAATAAATAATGTAGATTCACAAAAAACATAACCTGAGGGCTAAAATGGGAATAAAAATTCCTGCAAAAGAAGGAAATTTAATCCAGGAAGAAATTTTAAGTCTCATAAGAAAAAAGCAAGAATTAAATGAAGAATTAGCAAAAATAAACAGAAAGCTAAAGGAAAAACTGAACCTCCAGAGACAGGTAATTATAGATTATGAAAGCTGGGTTAAACAAAAAAGCATAGAAAAGTTCGGTGAAGTTAAAGCGTCATATTCTATTAGAGAAGTTTCAAAAATAACCGGTATATCCCGTTCAACTATCCATCATAGGATAATGGAAGGTCAAATACTAACACTGGAAGACAAAAACAAAAGAATTCCATTTGAAGAAGTGGTCAAACTTGTAAGCCTTTACTACTAATCTTCTACCTGTCCAACCTGTCCTAACTTTTGCCCTTTTCACATTCTATCTTTTTTACATGATTAAAATGCCAGGCAGCCAAGAGATTTTAAATATGTTAGTAGCTGACTTTTCGCAGATTATTAATACGACAAAAGCC
>NZ_ABHJ01000508.1:0-1085 GCF_000171895.1 Hydrogenivirga sp. 128-5-R1-1 | reverse complement strand
TTTTAGAGAGTATTATAGAAGAAAGTATCAGCAGTTCAAAAGCAGAAAAAAGGCTATGATTGCTGTTGTTAATAAGCTGGTTCGTGTCATATTTGCTATGCTTTCTAATAGGCAATTTTTTAATCATCTTTCTTTAATTTCTAATACTTGACTCGTTAAATAAATATTCCTCCAAATGCTATGTTTTGCTTGTCTATAGGAAGTTTTCTATTTGTAATAATACTGTAATTTCCTCCAAAGTGTTTTAAAAATCTTCCTGTTAATACTGGATTTGAAAAGAAATTTCCACAAATGGCTATATTCTTAAGTTTTAATTTGTCCATAATTTTTGCACTTTCTTCTTTTAATCTATTTCCTAAGCTCTCAAAAATAGAGAAGGCTATCATATCATTTTCTACACCAGCAATTTTATAAGATAAAACACTTTGAATAGTTTTTATCCAGTCAAAATAAAATGTTCCATTTTCTTCTTCTAAAACAAAGTCTACTACAAGCCCTTGATTACCTGTAAAATCTAAAGATTTGCTTTGTAGATATAAGTATGGTTCTTCAAAAAAGTTTGCTTTATCTTTTGGGAAAATATCTATTAAATAGGCTATAAGATTGAAAATGTGCGTTAAACTATTTATGGTTTTCTTTTTAGCATCTTCTTGTGGTTTTTGCATTTTTTCTTTAACATCAGGGAAGTTCTTAATAAAGTTATTCACAAGTCTTTTTCCTTCTTCTGAGTCTTCTTTTATTGCTTCTAAAATCCAATATGCATCATTTTGTAGATTTCCAAAAGTTATAGAAGGCTTTATCCATATAACAGGTTTTAATTTTTCATTAAATCTTTTAACTGCAATAACATCTTGGTTTGCATAATAAGAAAAGTATATTCCAACTGTTCCTTCTTCAAGTTTTTTATGTTCAGCAATGACGGATAGAATTGCCCCTTCATATGCTTTAAATGGTTTTTTGTTTTTATATTTGACTTTTATATCTTCAAATTCTCCATTTAGAATGTTTACATTGTTTAATTTATCTACGAAATCTTCAAGTTGTAGTAGGATTTTTTCCTTTCTATCTATTAAATATTCACCATT
>NZ_ABHJ01000509.1:0-1081 GCF_000171895.1 Hydrogenivirga sp. 128-5-R1-1 | reverse complement strand
ATTTAACAAGTGTAGATTTTCCAGAACCTGTTAAGCCTACTATTCCAACTTTTTCGCCTTTTTTTATTGTAAGGTTTATGTCTTTTAATATTTGATTTTCTCCAATTTTAAGGCTTACATTTTGATATTGAATCTTTTCTTTTAATCCCTTAAACTCAATACCTTCTTCTTTTTCTTCTGGAAGATTTAAAATTTCCTGAATTCTTTCAATTATAGGAGCAACCACTTTCAACTGTAAAAGACCTCTCTGCATGACCTGTGAACTGTTTACAAGGATTGTTAACGCTCCTAAAAATGCAAAAAACTCACCTGTTGTCATATCTCCATTTATAATTCTGTATCCACCATAACCAATAATGATAGCTACCGTAAGATACGAAACAATTTCTATAGAAGACAGGTAGAATACATCATTCAAAATAGATTTAATCTGAACTTTAAAAACATTATTATTTACTTTATAAAATTCTTTTTTTAAAAAATTTTTATGAAAAAGTTTTATTACTTCAAGACCTTGTACTGTCTGGCTTATAAACTGGGTATATTCTCCTAAAGTTTTTTGCAGTTTTTTTGAGTATTTCTCCCTGATTTTACCAAACACATTTAAACTTAAAACTAAAAATGGAATAGAAATAAGTATCACTAAAAACAGTTTCCAGTCCATATATATTAAAACAGCTACCATAAAAACAACTGTAAATGTCTGGGATAATAAATCTACACCTATAAGCTGAAGGCTGTCTCTTAAAGCATTTATATCATTTGTAATTCTGCTTATTATGTCTCCTAAATCTTTTTTATAAATGTAATATATTTCAGAGTTTATGATTTTTTCAAAAATATTTTTTCTTAAATTTAAAAGAAATTTATAAGAAGCATATGGAAAGGAAAACTCTTTCAAAAAGATAGCTATTTGACGCAAAATAACAAGCCCTAAAATTCCCAAAATAACTAATTTTAATTTATTAATATCTTTTTCAATGAAAACTTTATCTATTACATCTTTTACTATAAATGTAATTCCGCTGTAAGTAATACCTTCTAAAAAACTACCAAATAAGGCAAGAATTATAAATATAAA
>NZ_ABHJ01000510.1:0-1077 GCF_000171895.1 Hydrogenivirga sp. 128-5-R1-1 | reverse complement strand
CCACCTTCAGCTGCTGCAACGGTAACAAGCATCATTTTCCCAACACAGTCTCCAGCAGAGTAAATATCAGGATTTGTTGTTTGCATAAACTCGTCAGTTTTTATAAATCCTCTTTCGTTTGTCTCAACTCCAACGTTTTCAAGCCCAATATTTTCTGTATTTGGAATTCTTCCGGTTGCTATCAGCAGGTCTGTTCCTTTTATTGTCATCTCCTTTCCTTCAGCTTCAATAACGACAGATTTTTCTTTTCCATTCTGGTAGATTTCTTTAACCCTTATGCCTGTCAAAATCTCCATCCCTTCTTTTTTAAGGGCATTTCTTAAAACCTGTCTTGCTTCTGGCTCTTCTCTAAATGCTATATCAGGTAAAGCCTCAAGGACTGTTACCTTTGAACCAAACCTTAAAAATATCTGACCAATTTCAAGCCCAACTGCACTTCCACCTATTACGATTAGATACTCTGGAAGATATGTGATGTTTAAGATTTCTCTGTTTGTCATAAAATCCACATTCTTTAAACCTTTTATCGGAGGGACAGAAGGTCTTGAGCCTGTTGTTATCACAGCCTTGTGGTACCTGATTTCCTCACCATTAACTTTTATAACCCCATTTTTAACAAACTCACCTTTTCCCTCTTTATACTCAATAGAAGGATAAGCCTCTAAAACATTCCAGTACTTTTCTTTTCTAAGCTCGTCTAAAAGTTTATTCTTTTCTTCAATAACTGTTTTAATATCAATTTTCCCTTGAGGCAGCTCAATGCCTTTAAACGGATTTAATTTTGGAGTGTAGTAAGTTTTGGCAACATCGATCAGATGTTTAGTTGGAACACATCCTCTATTTAAACAAGTTCCACCTATAATATTATTTTCGATAACAAGAGCCTTTGCCCCAAGGTCTGAGGCTTTTATGGCAGCTGCAAATCCAGCCGAACCTCCACCTAAAACTACTAGGTCATAAACATCTCCTTTTGAGATGTAAACATTCTTTTCTTCTTCAATTAACGAAGCTCCGTACCCTGCATTTTCTACAGCTTTTATTATCTGGTTTATATCTGCATTTCCCTCTACCTCTGCA
>NZ_ABHJ01000511.1:0-1077 GCF_000171895.1 Hydrogenivirga sp. 128-5-R1-1 | reverse complement strand
TGTAATTAATGACCAGTTAAATAAACTATATGAATTTGAAACTAAAGACAGCTACACAATAGAGTCTGTTTTTTACAGAGGAAATACTTTATGTGTATCTTCGCAGGTTGGCTGTCCTGTAGAATGTGCTTTCTGCGCATCAGGTATGAAAGGTCTTATTAGAAATTTATCATTTGAGGAAATTATAGACCAGTATGAAAACTCAGATAAAGAAAACATAACAAATATTACATTTGCAGGGATAGGAGAGCCTCTTTTAAACTGGGATAATGTAAAAAAAGCGTTTTTCTATTTTAAGGAAAAGGGTTTAAAGGTAAGTTTTTACACAACAGGTTTTCCAGTTAAAAATTTTAAAGAGCTTTTAAACCTTCCTCACAACGGCATAACCCTTTCAATACATGCAGTAAATGAAGAAAAAAGAAAAAAACTTATACCAAAGTCAGTAGATTTTGATAAATTAATAGAAACTTTTAAACAGCATTTAGATAAACTTTCAAAAAGAAAAAAGAAAAATTACTCAATTGCCTATCTTTTAATCAAAAATGTAAATGATTCTAAAGAAGAACTGAAAAAACTTGCAGAAATTGCAAAATATTTACAAGTGGGAGTTTCACTTCTAAAATTTAACGAAATAGAAGGAATAAACTTTAAAACAACACCAGATGAAGAATACGAAAAAGCATTCTTATTTTTAAAAAATGAAGGGGTAAAAGTAACTTTATCAAATAAATATAGAACAAGAAAAATTGGCGGGTGTGGCACGCTGATGATAAATAGGCTAAAATTTTTAAACACTTAAAATTTTAACTTGGAGGAAGTATGGAACTATCAGAAAGAATTAAGAAAGTAAAACCTTCAGCCACATTAGTTATAACTGCAAAAGCAAATGAACTTAGAAAAAAAGGAATAGATGTAATTGGTTTTGGAGCAGGAGAACCTGATTTTGACACTCCAGATTATGTTAAAGAAGGTGCTGTAAGAGCATTAAAAGAAGGTAAAACTAAATATACTCCTTCAGCTGGCATTCCTGAACTTAGAGAAGGTGTAGCTGAGAAATTAAAAAATGTAAATAAAATA
>NZ_ABHJ01000512.1:0-1075 GCF_000171895.1 Hydrogenivirga sp. 128-5-R1-1 | reverse complement strand
TTAAGGAAAAAATATGCTTTCTGTTATAAAAAGTTCAGGTGTTTTAGGAATAGACGGTTATATAGTTGATGTTGAGGTGAATGTTTCTAAAGGTCTTCCACAGTTTATAACTGTTGGTCTTCCTGATACAGCTGTAAAGGAGAGTAAAGAAAGAGTAAAATCTGCCGTTGTTTCTTCAGGTTTTAATTTTCCTTCAAAAAAAATTGTTGTTAATCTTGCCCCTGCAAATGTACCAAAACAGGGAACTTTATATGACCTTCCAATTGCAGTTGGGATATTAAACAGCAGTGGTATTATTAAAGAAATTGATGAAAAAACAGCTATTATTGGAGAGCTTGCTTTAAGTGGAAAGCTGAGAAAAGTAAAAGGTATTCTTCCAATTACTTTAAAACTTAAAGAAGAAGGATTTAAAAGAGTAATACTTCCAAAAGAAAATGAAAATGAAGCGGCTCTCGTTAAAGGTATAGATGTTTACGGATTTGAAGATTTAAAGGAAATAGTTGATTTCCTTAACGGTCAACTGGAAAAAAAGCCTGCTTATGTGGATATTGATAAATTTTTCCAGAGCGGTGAAAACAGCCTTTTAGACTTTAAAGATGTAAAAGGGCAGTTTATAGTTAAAAGAGCCCTTGAGATAGCAGCAGCTGGATTTCATAATGTTCTTATGATAGGTTCTCCCGGAAGTGGAAAAACAATGCTTGCAAGAAGGTTTACAACTATACTTCCACCGCTGACTTTTGAAGAAGCAATAGAAACAACAAAAATACATTCTGTTGCTGGAATTTTGGAAAAACCTATAATTACAGAGAGAATTTTCAGAAGCCCACATTCCACGTCCTCAGATATAGCACTTATTGGAGGGGGAAGCATACCAAAACCGGGTGAAGTAAGCCTTGCCCACAACGGTGTTTTATTTTTAGATGAAATTCCAGAATTTAAAAGAACTGTTTTGGAAGCTTTAAGACAGCCTCTTGAAGATGGAAAAGTTGTTATATCACGGGCTTCAGGAAGATTTGAATTTCCTGCGAAATTTCAGCTTATAGCTGCGGCTAATCCATGTCCATGTGGATATAAA
>NZ_ABHJ01000513.1:0-1074 GCF_000171895.1 Hydrogenivirga sp. 128-5-R1-1 | reverse complement strand
ATTAAGCCAATTTGAGAATTTCCTTTAATCTCTATTACTTTTCCTTCATACTTAATTTTCTGGTGCATAACCACTCCTTTATTGGCAGTTTAAAACTTTATTTTTTCCAAATCTGTTTCTATTTCTGTAAAGACCTTGTATCTTTTTTCTGAATTTGTATTAATCATTTTCAAAACAATGTTGTCTAATAAATCGGGAATATTTGAGTTAATTCTTGAAGGCTTTTCTGGTAAAGGTTCATCGTATATTTCTAATATATTTGGTCGTGGATATGGGCTTTTACCTGTTATTTTTTTATAAAGCTGGTATCCAAATAAAAATATCTCTTCTTCTTCAGATTTATTACCGAGTATATAGTCTGTAATTTCAAGCTTGAGATGAGGGTAATTTCTTTTTATTGAGTTGTTAAACCTGATTAAAAATCTTAGAGCGTGTTTTGAAATTTTAGACAAAATCCTTTTGCAAAATTTTTCAAAACTTTCTTTTTCTTTTTTTAGTCTGATGTATTCTTTTATAAGTTCTTCCACATAAAACTGAACTTCGTTAAGAGGTACTTTCTGTATTAATAATCTTCCTTCCTCACTTTCTCCTGTAAGTGTACCTCCATAATATATATCTGTACCTAAAACTGTTTTACCATCTTTCTTAAACTTGACCCCTACAAACCCTATATCTCCATTTCCATGTATTCCACATCCCTTCTGGCAGGCTGACCAGTACATTCTGATTTTTGCATCTTCAGGGTCTAATGGATATTTTTCTGTCAAATAATTAGCCACATTTATTGCGTCAGGCTTATTAGGTATTACTCCAAAAGGACAGTGGTCTGTTCCTGCACATGCAATCAGGTCATTAAAATATGGAGAGCTTATATTTTTGTATTTTTTGTAAACAGGTGAAGACAAAAGTTTTCCTATGTTTTCTTCTTTTACTCCTACTATGTAAAGATTTTGGGTTGTTGTGAGCCTGATTTCTCCATTTCCAAACTCTTTTGAAGCTTCTACTGCTTCTATCATTGCAGACCAGAAAATATCCCGGAAGGACTACCATATGCACAGCATAACTTCCGTCTTT
>NZ_ABHJ01000514.1:0-1068 GCF_000171895.1 Hydrogenivirga sp. 128-5-R1-1 | reverse complement strand
TAGCTAAAAATTTCTTTTACATTTATTTCTACTTTACATCCATTTTTTAAAGTAATCTCTAAAATACCATCGTCGCTATCAAAGTATTTGTCATATCTTCCATTTAATAGCTGAAAAACCCTTACTTTTTTTATATCTGGATATACAAGAATATAAAATGGAACTTTTTCCCTTTGATATATCTCAAATTTTAAGTATTCATCTCTTTGGGCAGTTGATTTTGATACAACTTCAACTACTATTTCCGGTGCCTCTTTTAGATATTCCTCTATTTCTTTACATATAACAATTAAATCCGGTCTTAAAACAGTATCTTCAGAAACTATCCAGTCAAGTTCTGGATAAACTTTGCAATTTTTATCACAAGATTCCAATTGATTGGCTATTCTTCTACCAATTTCAAAAGCTGTTTGTTGATGTTTTCCAAAAGGAGAAGGTGCCATCGCGTAGGGAATACCTTCAATTAGCTCCCAATCTCCTTCCCACATTTTATAGTCATCAATTGTATAGTGAGGTAAATATTTTTCTGTTATTCTCATTACAATATCCTTGAAAATTTTACATTAAATAAATTTATAAAACCCAAAAATAAAAGCAATTTCAAAAAGAGTAATACTGTTTTTTTGCTTTTACAAACTCAAACTTATCTTCTCTTGGCAGATATGCAGTCAGCTTTTTTCCAATAACACAGCCAGTGTCTATACCGTAGCATTTATTGTTTATGTAAGGCTCATCATAAACCACATGACCGTAAATAATTTTTGGACTGTCTGGTTTTACTTTTCTTTCAACTGTCCAGTCAAGCCTTTCAGGAAAGCCATTTTCTAAAAATCTTCCTGTTGTTTGACCGTATAAAACAAAATCTTTTATTTTTTTACTCACCTGTCCAATCATGTTGTCTTTAATACCTGCATGGGCTATCACAGACTCGTTTTCGTTAACTATCAAATAAAGAGGCATTTTTGCATAATAATTCAGTATTTTTTCTTTTTGTTTTATTTTTTCTTCTTCTAAAAGATTATTAAACTCTTCAACTGTTTTCTGCATGCCATAGCTAATTTTTACATT
>NZ_ABHJ01000515.1:0-1067 GCF_000171895.1 Hydrogenivirga sp. 128-5-R1-1 | reverse complement strand
CTTTTTAACTATAACTTTTCCTGCAAGCTTAACATCTTTAGATATTTCAGCTCCGAGAATTACTTTCTTTAGTTCTTCATCTCTTCTTTCCTGTATAAATCTCTTCTTATCTTCAAGCTCCTTCTCAAGCTCTTCTATTTCTTCTTTTATGAGTTTATCAAGATAAGCATTTTTTCTATCTGCTTTTTTTCTGGCAAAAACCTGTACATCTATCACTATACCTTCAACGCCAGCAGGAACCCTTAAAGAAGAATCCTTAACATCAGATGCCTTTTCTCCAAATATTGCAAGAAGTAGTTTTTCTTCTGGTGTTGGCTGTGTTTCTCCTTTTGGAGTAACTTTTCCTACTAATATATCTCCTGGTTTTACGTAAGCTCCTACCCTGACAATACCGTGTTCATCCAGGTTAGCCAAAGCTTTTTCAGAAATTCCAGGTATATTTCTGGTAATCTCTTCTGAACCAAGTTTTGTTTCTCTTGCTTCAACATCAAATTCTTCTATATGAATAGATGTAAATACATCATCTTTAACAAGTCTTTCAGAAATTACAATGGCATCTTCAAAGTTGTATCCTCTCCAAGGCATGAAAGCAACAAGAACATTTTTTCCTAAAGAAAGTTCTCCTTTATAAGTTGACGGACCATCAGCAATTATAGCTCCTGCTTCAACTACATCTCCTTTTTTAACCAGAGGTCTTTGATTTATACATGTTGCCTGATTTGAACCTTTAAACTTTTTAAGTTTATAAACATCTATTCCTATATCAAGGGGGTCATTTTCATTAATCTCTTCTTTGTTTACTTTTATAACAATTTTGTTTCCAGAAACAGACTCAACAATTCCTCCTCTTTCTGCAACAACTGCCGAGCCTGAGTTCTTAGCAACAATTCTTTCAATCCCTGTACCTGCCAATGGATACTCTGTCTTAAGCAGTGGTACAGCCTGACGCTGCATGTTAGAACCCATTAATGCCCTGTTAGCATCGTCGTGTTCAAGGAATGGAATTAAAGACGCAGAAACAGAAACAACCTGTTTTGGCGAAACATCCATAAAATCAACTTCTTCTG
>NZ_ABHJ01000516.1:0-1067 GCF_000171895.1 Hydrogenivirga sp. 128-5-R1-1 | reverse complement strand
AGAGGTATATCTCACCTGCCTTTTTACGGCTCCTTAATAAGATTGTTTTATTTAGCATTTTTATTTTACTTAATATATCTGGGAGTAATTTTTGGTTTAAATTATATGGGCGTTAACGTTTCTATGTTAAATATAAATGAAAGCAACTTAAAAGGTTTACTGCTAAATATCCATATTATTTCCTTTTTAATAGGTTTGTTTATGGCGGAAATCATGCACATTTTAGTTGATATAATTTATTCTTCATTAAAAAAGGTGAAACTGATTAGATGAAATTTAATCCTATACCGCTTTTTCGTATTTTTGGAATACAGATTAACTTAGATTACAGCTGGTTCGTAGTATTTTTATTAATAACCTTTACATTGGCAGAATACTTTTATCCTTATTTCTATTCTGGACACTCATTTATTATTTACTGGATATTTGGAGCAATTTCTGCAATCCTTTTGTTTACATCTGTACTACTGCATGAACTTTCCCATTCTTTAGTAGCATTAAAATTTGGAATTCCTGTCAGGGAAATAAACCTTTTTATTTTTGGTGGAGTTGCAATGATAGAAGAGGAAGCTCATTCACCTAAAGAAGAGTTTTTAATAGCAATTGCAGGACCTTTAATGAGCTTTTCATTAGGAGTATTCTTTCTAATTCTCGCTCTCTTATATCCAGTTGACGATATATTTAACGGACTTATAAACTATCTAATGTATGTTAACTTTATTATTGGAATTTTTAATTTAGTTCCAGCTTTTCCACTTGACGGCGGTAGAATATTAAGGTCAATACTGTGGCAAAAGAAAGATTTGTTAACTGCTACAAAAATAACTTCTTCTCTTGGTAAGTATTTTGGATATTTCCTTGTATTTTTAGGAATTCTTTATATAATTCAGGGAAATTTTGTTAATGGAGCATGGTCAATAATTCTGGGCTTATTTATAAAACAAGCAGCTGTAATTTCTTTTGAAGAAGTAAAATTTTCTCATATTTTGTCAAAATATAAAGTTGAACAATTCATGATAACTTTAAAACCTCTTTTTTATAACAGCTCTGTGAGTGAACTGTTAAAC
>NZ_ABHJ01000517.1:0-1067 GCF_000171895.1 Hydrogenivirga sp. 128-5-R1-1 | reverse complement strand
ATTCTTATTCTTTGGTGGTATTATTACAGTTAAGTTAATTCATTCTATACTTGCATAATTTAAAAATTGATATATATTACTGCTACAACTGAATAGGAAATAAAAAAGACCTTTAATAAGGGGTCGATTCGGGTTCGACGGGAACGGTTACGCCAGGTGTGCAGGCCGGAGAAGGATACTCCGTAAAAAACCAAACAACAACAATTCCCGAACGCGAAATCGCTATCGCTGCTTAATTAACGCAGCGACGTCCTCCTGAGCTTGCCCGTGGGCTTAGGAAGGGCGACAGACACACGGGATAGGAAAATGCTGACTGCCCTGTAGGCATTTTCCGAAATTTTACAGGGTTAGCCTGCAGAAACCCTGCCTGTGGGGTTGCTGTAGGTGAAATCTTAAACACAGGCTAAGCCTGTAGAAAGCCTGAGCAACGGCCGTTCTCGGACGGGGGTTCGATTCCCCCCGACTCCACCAAAAGAAAAGGCTGGGCGAACTTAAACATATCCAAGTTGTAGTAAATCTTAAATTCGTCGTTGTCATATTCAATGTAATTGATAAGTTTTTCTAACTGTTTTCTGATTTGCTTAGCATTTCCTGTTTTGTAATAGTCTATGATTAGGTTTTTAAAGTCTGTAAGGTTTATATCTATTTCTACCCAGTTTTGATTTGATTGATGTTCTAATATTTTTAATTTGCTTTCAAGGTTTTTCCTTTCTTCTTTGAGATTTTTTCTTCTTTGTATTATTTCGTCATCATCAAAATCTATAAGTCCGTTTTCTATTGCTTTTAGGATATTATTTAATTTCATATCTATAGTTTGAATTGCTTTTTTGATGCTTTCTTTTTCTTGTTTGATTTGTTTGATGTGTGTGTTTATTTCTTCTTCTATAGCTTTTTTAATTTGGTTTAAGACATTGTCGTTTAATATCTTGTTTAACACTACATCAAGTAAATAATCATCTACCTTTTTTGCTGTTAGTCTTTTTTGATTACAGCCGTTGTGTTTTCTTCTTTTGCTACATATGTAATAGTGATAACTGTTTCCTTTTGCTGTTTCTGTTACCATTGCA
>NZ_ABHJ01000518.1:0-1057 GCF_000171895.1 Hydrogenivirga sp. 128-5-R1-1 | reverse complement strand
ACATACTGCAGTGGTTTCTAGGATAAAAGTTTTAGCAAACTTAGATATTGCAGAGCAGAGACTTCCTCAAGACGGTGCATTTACACATACTTTCTTTGAAGAAGAATATGATTTAAGGGTTTCAACAGTCCCAACTGCATATGGAGAAAATGTAGTTTTAAGGGTTTTATCTAAAAATCTTTCATTGTTCAATTTAAAAAGTTTAGGATTTGAAGAAGATGTTTTACATCAGTTAGAAGAAGAATTTACAAAGCCTCAAGGAATTGTTTTAGTAACAGGTCCAACTGGTTCAGGAAAAACTACAACCCTTTATGCAGCTCTTAGGAAGATAAATGCATTGGAAAGAAACATTTTAACAGTTGAAGACCCTGTAGAATATAGATTTCCATTTATTAAACAAACTCAGGTAAATGAGAAAGCAGGATACACATTTGCAAGGGCAATAAGACACTTTTTAAGACAAGACCCAGATGTAATTCTAATTGGTGAGATTAGGGATGAAGAAACTGCAGAAATGGCTATGAGAGCATCTATTACAGGACATCTTGTTCTATCAACACTCCATACAAATGACTCCGTTAGTGCTATTCCAAGACTCATAGATATGGGAATTAAAGACTATATGGTTGCTTCTGGTGTGACAGCTATTACTGCACAAAGACTTGTTAGAAGAATTTGTACTTTTTGCAAAGAAGAAAAGAAAATATCTGCTATAGAGCTAAAAAAGTATGGCTTTAAAGAAGAAATTATAAAAAAGTATACAACTTTGGAAACATTAATAGTGAAATTTCTATATGGTATGGAAAAGGTTGTGAACATTGTAGAAATACTGGTTATTTAGGAAGAACTGTTATTTTAGAACTTTTACTGATAGATGAAGATATTGCAGATATGATAGTTAAAGGACATACTCCTTTAGCTATTAAGCAAAAAGCTAGAGAAAAGGGAATGAGAACTTTAAAAGAAGATGGATTGATAAAGGTTTTGAAAGGTATTACTACTCCTGAAGAAGTTAAGAGAGTGACTGGATAATGGCGGTATTTTTTGTTGAAGCTAT
>NZ_ABHJ01000519.1:0-1056 GCF_000171895.1 Hydrogenivirga sp. 128-5-R1-1 | reverse complement strand
TTGAAGAGCTATTTCGTTTGCAAGCTCCTTAAACACTTCATTTCTTGCAACAAAATCTGTTTCACAGTTAAGCTCTAAAAGAACTCCAACTCTTCCACCTGCGTGGATGTATGAGTGTATTAAACCTTCTTTAGTTTCTCTTCCTGCTTTCTTAGCTGCCTTTGCAACTCCTTTTTTTCTTAATACTTCAACTGCTTCTTCAAGATTTCCACCAGTTTCTTCAAGTGCTTTTTTACATTCCATAAAACCTGCGCCGGTCATATCTCTTAAAGTTTTAACTAATTTTGCATCTACTGCCATTACTTAAGCTCCTCCTTTGCTTCTTCAATTTCTTCAGGTAAATTTTCTTCAACTTGCTTATCTATATTTTCTTCAAGGGCTTTTTCTTTATCAGGGTTATTTGCACCGTTAACTCCAGATTCAACAGCTGGACCAACTTCCGCAACTCCTTCCTCTTTAGCTTTTTTCATAAGCTCAGCCTCTACATCTTCTACTTCAACTGCTCCAACTTCTTTCTCTCTCAGGGATCTTCCTTCTACAACTGCATCAGCTATTTTTGAAGTGATTAATTTTATTGCCTTTATAGCATCGTCGTTTCCTGGTATTGGGTAATCTATTAAATCAGGGTCACAGTTTGAGTCAGCTATAGCAACTACAGGAATACCAAGCTTTTTAGCTTCTTTTACTGCAAGCTCTTCTCTTACTGTATCAACTACATATATTACATCAGGCATTTTTTCCATTTCTTTAATTCCTTTGAGAAATCTTTCAAGTTTCTCTTTTTGTTTCTTAATTTTTACAACTTCTTTTTTAGGTAAAATTTCAAATGCTCCTTCTGCTTCCATTCTTTCAAGCCTTTTTAATTTTTCAATTGACTTTCTTACAGTTTGAAAGTTAGTTAAAAGCCCTCCAAGCCATCTTTGGTTGATATAAAAAGCTCCACATCTCTGAGCTTCTTCTTCAATAATATCTTGAGCCTGCTTTTTTGTTCCTACAAATAAAATATCACCACCTGCAGCCACCTCATCTCTAACAAATTCCCATGCTTGTTTGAAA
>NZ_ABHJ01000520.1:0-1056 GCF_000171895.1 Hydrogenivirga sp. 128-5-R1-1 | reverse complement strand
TTAAACCTTCGTACTTTAGATAAATTTTTAAATTTAAATCAGGAGCTATTTCCCTGGATAAATTATAAGCCTCTATTAAAGGCGTATTTCCTTCGTGAAGTGTAACTATAGGTGTTTTTTCATCCACAGGTAAATACTGTCTATATGCGTTTATAATTCCCTGCCATTTACAGTCCAAGGTTTAAAATCCTCCTAAAATTTTGCAACTGATATTATACCATTTTGTTTTATAATTAAATTTACCGAAAATATAATTATAGTTATTGTATAATATTGGTTTGCATTTATTTAAAAAGGAGGAAAAAACAGTGAGCAAAAGACCTTTAACTGAAGAAGCTTTAAAAAAAGTAAATAATAGATACGAATTAGTACATGCAGCAGCAAAACTTGCAAAAAGATTATATGAAACTGGAGCAGAAAGCTTTGTTAATGAAGAAGGAATACCGCTTAAAAAAACTGTAATATCTATAGATAAAATTGCAAAAGGGGAAGCTATCATAATAAAACCAGAAGAAATTGTTAAAGAAGAGGAATAACTTAATGTGTATCTAAATGAACTTCTTTTAGGGTACAAATTAGGAAGATTTATATTTTCTATATCCTTCCTTATTTCATACTTTTTATACATAAGTATAACAAAGATTAATTTTCTAAATTTTCCATTAACAATACTGATTATATATTCCCTTACATCGTTTATATTAATAGTTTATAGGGAAATTAACATATTTGAATTTTTACTTGACATTATATTTATTACAGTTTTCATCATATCAAGTTTTCAGTCTATTTATTACCTGTCCTTACTATATTTATTTCCAATATTCTTTTATGGTGTACTATCTGGTAAAAAATTAACATACTCCTTAGCAATAGCTTCCCTCCTGCTTTACATATTCATAAGGTTCACATTCGCACAAGACGAGTTGTACGACTTAATACTTCCATCATTTTTACACGGGTTTTCTTTCTTTATTATTTCATTTGCAAGTATATCATTGAATAAAAGGTTAAAAAAACAAGAAGAAGAAATTCAAAAGTTAGAAGAAGAGAGGA
>NZ_ABHJ01000521.1:0-1055 GCF_000171895.1 Hydrogenivirga sp. 128-5-R1-1 | reverse complement strand
GTATCAGAGTTTATTTTTATTTCGGCAACCTTGTATCTATCCCCTTCATAAATTGAAAAGAATATATCCGTTCTGTTTTCCTCAAAATATTCTTTATACGAAGGAATTACCATAACATCAAGGAAACCATTTTCCCTGTATAGATTTTCAATATTTTTTGTAGATTGGACTATCTGATAATAATTAAAACCATTTTGAGCAAAGGTGAGCTGCTTTTTCAGTTGTTTTTCATTAAAAAATTTATTACCTGAAAAATGTATGTTATATTTCATTCCAAGGTCTGCAAATAAAATAATATCAACTTTATTTCTACCTGAAGGTCTAAAATTTACAAGATTTACAAAAGAGTCATAATAATCATTTTCATAAAGGAATTTTTGGAGTCTATCTAAACCTGCTGTTATGGCAGACAGATTAAACATATCTCCCTTTTCAATACCTATAGCTTTTATCATCTTCTTTTTAAATTCTTCAGAAACAGGCACAGATGTGTATATACGGAAACTGTTTATATCTTTTTCTCCTCCCTCATCTATATCCAGCGTAATATAAACATTTCCCTCCTCATCTATATCTGCTTTTACAGAAACCTGTGCAAATGGAAATCCATTATCCATATAAAACTTTTTTAGCCTTATGTAGATATTATGTAAAATTTTAGGGTCTATAGAGGAACCCTCAATTAAACCAGTGATTGCAAGAATTTCCCTCCGCCAGAATGACCTGTTCCCATGGATTGTTACATCCTTTACATATAGCTTCCTTTTTAGATATACAGTATTACCCTTTACATATATTTTTAAGAAATCATCTGTTTTTTTAAGCAGTTCAACAATTAGATTAATGTCTTTAGTTTTGTTATATATTTCCTGCAGATTGTTATAAGGAAGCGGATAATCAGATACTATTTTCAGCCCCTCCCCATAAGCATATAAGAAAGTTAAAAGGAAAAATATAAAAATCTTCCTCATTAAATCCCCATTTATAGTAGTATCATAAAATTATATACTCGGATAGAGCAGGTTAAGTTATGAAAAAAGCTTTAACAATAGCAG
>NZ_ABHJ01000522.1:0-1054 GCF_000171895.1 Hydrogenivirga sp. 128-5-R1-1 | reverse complement strand
CTTCCTCTTCCTGTGGTATTTCTACTTCTATTCCGAGTTCTTCAAGCTGTTCCTTAGATACATAGTCAGGAGCATCTGTTAATGGACAGCTTCCTTTTTGTGTTTTTGGAAATGCTATAACTTCTCGTATGCTTTCAGAATCAGTCATTAAAGCAACAAGCCTATCAAGACCAAATGCAAGACCGCCGTGAGGTGGTGCTCCATATTTTAACGCCTGTATTAAAAATCCAAATTTTTCTTCTGCTTCTTCTTTTGAAATTCCAAGTATATTAAACAGTTTTTCTTGAATATCAGGTCTGTGGATACGAATAGACCCACCGCCTATTTCTTCACCATTTAAAACAAGGTCGTAAGCTCTTGCTCTTATTGAAGTTGCAACTTCTGGATTTTCTAAGGCTTTGTCAAGTTTTGGAAGGTCTTCTTCTTTTGGGCTTGTAAATGGATGGTGAAGAGCAACATATCTTCCTTCTTCTTCATCCCATTCAAGTAGTGGAAAGTCCACAATCCATAAAAAGTCCCATCTTCCTGTAGGAACAATATTCAATTTATCTGCAATATGTTTTCTCATAAATCCTAAAACTCTGTGTGTTGTTTCGTGTACATCTGCAATAAATACCATTAAATCACCAGCTTTTGCATTCATTTTTTCTTTTATTTTTTGAAGCTGGTCTTCTGTGAAAAATTTTGTAATAGGAGACTGAAATCCTTCTTCTGTTATTTTTATCCATGCCATCCCTTTGGCGCCAAACTTTTTGGCATACTCAGTTAAATCATCTATTTCTTTTCTTGAAAATGATGCACCGCCTTCTATCGTTAAACCTTTAACTATTCCGCCTTTTTCTATCGTGTCTTTAAATACCTTAAACTCTACTTCTTTTGCTATATCTGAAATATCTTTTAAGTGCATTTCAAATCTTATATCTGGTTTGTCAGAGCCGTATTTTTCAATTGCTTCTTGATAAGTCATTCTTTTAAAAGTATTTTTAAATCTATTCCAAGAAGTCTTTAAAAGTGTATGAATTAAACCTTCAGATACTGCCATTACATCTTCTTC
>NZ_ABHJ01000523.1:0-1053 GCF_000171895.1 Hydrogenivirga sp. 128-5-R1-1 | reverse complement strand
GCTTTATATGCTATTTTTTACATTACAAATGCATATTTTTCAAACAAGGAAAGTACTTAAGAAACATTCAGGATTAAGAGCAAATTTTCATAAAGAATTAATAAAAGAAGGAAAATTAGATAAAATTTATGGTGAACTTTATGATGAGCTTTTTGAAGCAAGAGAAGAAAGTGATTATAAACCTTTTGCGAACTTTGAAACGGAAGAAGTTGAAGAATGGATAAAATTAACAGAAAAATTTATTAAAGAAATGGAAAGATTAATTAGAAATGGCTAAAAATTTTTATAAAGAATTAGAAAACAGCTTAATTTTATACGATTTTTTGATAAATAAAATTGGAGCAGATAAAGAAAGATTTGAGACTAAAATTCTGCCATTTTTAAATGAGCTTGAAATAACAGACTTTATAAAATCACCACAGCAGACAAAATACTTTGAATACCTTACAGACTTAGGTCTAAGTATAGATGAAAAATACGATAGAGCCATTATTGAATACACATACAAAATCAGAAACCAGAGTAAAGAAAGAAAAAATCTATCATTAAAATATTTTCAATATTTATCTCTTTTATTCACAGAAATATTTTTAGACCTTCTAACAGCCGATAAAGAAAAACTTTTAAGTGAGCTTAACCTCTTCCTTGAAGAAAACAAAGAAAAATACAAAAAACTAAAACAATTTGAAGAAAAAGACCTAAATAGACTTGCCTACTGGATGGCAACAGGTAGCGGGAAAACGATTATTTCTCATTACAACTATTTTCAAATCAAAAAATATTTTAAAAATTACAACAAAATAATCCTCATTACTCCAAACGAAGGACTATCAAGACAACATTACGAAGAGCTTATAAAAACAGGAATAAAAGCCGCTTATTACGATGGAAACAAAGCAGTTTTATCACAGGATTATGAAGTTTTAGTAATAGATATAAACAAAATTAGGCTTGAAAATGAGAAAGTAAGTAAAGATGATACAGGTAAAACCATATTTGTAGATGAGTTTGGAAATAATAATATCCTTCTTGTAGATGAAGGACACAAAGGAA
>NZ_ABHJ01000524.1:0-1052 GCF_000171895.1 Hydrogenivirga sp. 128-5-R1-1 | reverse complement strand
TTTTTTGTAGTGCAACTCCCATCTCTTCAGCAATTGATGAAAATCTATTTTTGAAAACTTCAAGTAATATAGGATTTATTTTCATTTATACCTCTATTATAAGGTTTTTATATTCATCAACATAGGCATTTGCAAAAGGAGGTATTACTATTGTTGAGCTGTATTCTACAACTATACTGCTGCCGTTTATTTTATTTCCTGCTTCAAGTTTTTCTCTATCGTATATTTTTGTTTTGTATTCTTTCCCTTCAAATATAACAGTTTTTTCATGAATAACAGCGTCTTCTTTTACCTTCTCACTTACATATTTATACTTTTTAAATTCTGGTTTTTCTGTTTCTCCTACAGCCCTTAATCTTATATTTACAATTTCAATTTCTCTATCAAGAGTATAGCCGTACTTTTTCTTATATTCATTTTTAAAGTTTTCAATATAATTTTTATCAAAAGGGACTATTAACTCAAAAGATTGTCCTTTATATCTTACATCTATATACTTTTCTATGTATATACTTTTAACTTCCTCACTTTCCATATCTTTTTTTGCCTTCTTTTCTAAAACTTTAAAGAGTTTTTCTAAACTTTCATAATTTGTGTTTTTCTCTTTAAGCATTACAGTTAAAGAATAATCTTTAATAATGTCAGATAAGAGCATTCCAATAGCAGATAATATACCAGGATTTTGAGGAACTAAAACCTTTTTTATACCAAGCATTCTTGCCAAAAATACAGCGTGTAAACCACCTGCTCCGCCAAAAGAAAATAAAGTAAATTCAGATGGATTATACCCTTTTTCTATGGAAATAACCCTTAATGCTTTTTCCATCTTTGTGTTTGCAATTTCAATTATTCCTTCTGCAAGCTGTATAGGTGTTAATTTTAATTTTTCAGCAAGTTTTTCTATATAAGGTTTTACCTTTTCAGGATATATTTTCATATTACCACCTAAAAAATATTCAGGTATAAGCATTCCAAGAAAAAGATTCGCGTCTGTAACTGTTATTTTATTTCCTTTTCCATAGCATATAGGTCCCGGGTCTGCTCCAGCACTT
>NZ_ABHJ01000525.1:0-1051 GCF_000171895.1 Hydrogenivirga sp. 128-5-R1-1 | reverse complement strand
TGTGTCCCTCTATCACTGTGAAATATACACTCCCTTAAATCCCCTCTATTTTCTTTTAGCTGATTAAGTATTTTAACTGCCTCTTTTGCTTCTAAACTATCAGATAAATTTGATGATGTTATTTTCCTTGAGTATACATCTAATGCTGCATAAAAATACATATATTTGTTTGCTACTTTAAAGTATGTTATGTCTGATGTGTATTTCTCATTTGGTCTTTGTGCTTTAAATTCTCTGTTTATTAAATTATCTGCATATTTATCTGTACTTTTTGTTATTGTGGTTTTTTGTTTTTTACTCCCTTTTGTTTTTGGTGTTAAATTGTTTAATCTCATTATTTTGGTTATTCTTCTTCTTGAAACTTGTTTGTTATATTCTTTTTCTAATACTGCTTTTATTCGTCTACTTCCGTATGTTTGTCTTGATGAAAAAAATATTTCTTTTATTAAACTTTCTAATAAAATGTCCTCACAGGATATTTTGTCTTTTTTCTTTAAATAGTTGTAATAGGCATTTCTTGATACTTTTAATACTTTACACATTGATGTGATTGGAAATTTATCTTTGTTGTTATAGATAAATTCATATTTTACAGTGTTTCTTTCGCAAAGAATGCCATGGCTTTTTTTAAAATTTCGTTTTCAAGTTGTAGCTGAGCTAATTGTTTTTTCAGTTGTTTTATTTCTTCTTCTGCTGGGTCTTTTTTGATTAGGTTGTTTTCTTCTTTGTATTGTCTAACCCAATTGCAGAGGGTTTTGTAATTTAAACCTAACTCTTTTGATACTTCAGATATAGATTTACCTGCGTTTACAACTAACTCTACAGCTGTTTTTTTAGTTGTTTCTGGTATCTTTGTTCTTTTTCCTCCTCTTGGCATTTTTTGTTTCCTCCTGTTTATTGAGTCTTTGTACCATATAGTATAACCACTTCAGTTTTTAAGTGGGAGTTTTTTTATATAACAAATTTTTATAATACGCAAATCAGGTTGGTATAGTTTAAATTTAGATATGCAATTTGTCCAAGAGATAATCCTCCATCATTTGTAGGAACT
>NZ_ABHJ01000526.1:0-1048 GCF_000171895.1 Hydrogenivirga sp. 128-5-R1-1 | reverse complement strand
AGCCTAAATTTTCAGATAGCGAGTTAATGACCCTTTTAGTTTATGCCACAACATTTAGAAAAGGAGAAATAAAATCTACACTAAAAGAATTTAAAGAAAACTACAGCGATATGTTTCCTTATGTGCCAGAGCTACCAGCCATTGTAAAAAGAGCAAAAAAGTTGAAAAAGTTAGTAAAAATTTTAATTATACTGGTAAAAAATTTGCTATCAAACAAAGAATCACTAATTGCAATACTTGATACAAAACCAATTCCAGTTTGTGAACTTACAAGGATAAAAAGATGTAAAAAGGTAAGTGGAAAATTATATAAAGGAAATAACGGACATAGAGAATGGTTTGGGTATAAATTAGGACTAATAATAGATACTTATGAACAACCTATATCGTTTAATATAATACCAGCTTCAAAACACGATATAAACGCATTAAAAGAGTTTAAAGAAGAGCAAACGGTTATAGATTTGTTAAATGGTAAAGTTTTAATTGCAGACAAAGCATTCAATTCAAAAGGACTAAAAGAAGAACTAAAAAAAATATGTATAGAGTTAGAAGCTATAAAAAAAGGAAAGATTCATCATAAACAAAAGAAAAAACAAACTTTTTTAAAGACCATTAGGAAGAAGATAGAGACTACTTTCAGCAGATTGAAGTATATGGGAATTGAAAGTATTAAAGCTGTTTCTTTGGAAGGGTTTTTAGCTAAAATTCACTTTTTTATTTTAGCTCTACAGTTTAAAATTATACTTAAGGTTTAAATTGGAAATTAGGGTTATATAAATAATTTTCTTGAAAGCTTCAAATTACTCCCCTTTTAGTATATTCTCCAATATATAAGAAGCTGAATTTTCTTTTTCTAATTTAGGTATTTTTACTTTTTTCCCATTTTTAAAAATTATACTGCCTTCATGGTAATTTTTACTGAAAACCTCTAACTTATTTACTATAATAACATCAAGATTTTTCCTTTTTAATTTATCTATTGCATTTTTTTCCAGATTACTGCTTTCAGCAGCAAATCCAATTATAAGCTGGTTTTCTTTTTTCT
>NZ_ABHJ01000527.1:0-1047 GCF_000171895.1 Hydrogenivirga sp. 128-5-R1-1 | reverse complement strand
TATCAGCATCTACAAGCTTATAAAAATAGCATTTTACCAGAAGAAATTTTTGCAGTATTTATAGATGCGTATCATGCAAAAATGAGAGATGAAAACGAAAAACTAACAAACATTAGCATATATTTAGCAGTAGCAATAGACATGGAAGGATACAAACAAATCCTTGGATACTGGATAAAAAAAGGAAAAGAAAACAAAAGCTTTTGGATAGAAGTATTTCAAGATATGATATCAAGGGGTTTAAAGAAAGTAGCTATATTTGTATCAGATGATTTTAGTGGGCTTACAGATGTGGTAAATCAGTTTTTCCCATACTCAGACCATCAGCTTTGCTGGACACATATGAAAAGAAATTTAAGAAGGAAATTCAGTAAAAGAGAATATAGTCTTTTAAATAAACATTTGACCTTTGTAAAAGAAAGTTTAACAAAGGACGAGGCATTAGGACATTGGGAAAACTTTTTAAAAGAGCTTTCAAATTTAAATCCTTCTTTATCAAAGCAATATGAGAAAAAATCGGAGAATTATTTGGCTTTTATAGATTATCAACAGGAGATAAGGAAACATATATACACCTCAAATGTGGTAGAGAGTGTAAATGCGGGGCTTGAGATGATGAGATTGGAGCTTGGAGGATATTTTCCTTCTATGAGGACTTTAGAGATAAATTTGTTTATACAGCTTTCAAACCTTAATGACAAGTGGATGAGAAAACCTGTTGCTGCTTTTAGGGCTAATCTTTATGAAATGAGGCAGATTTTAAATGTTAAATTTGGTCTTGAAAAATTTTTGGATTGATTACACAATTTTTTAGGTAAGTCTCGTTATTTTCCCTACACCTGGTATGCTCTCTAATATATCTTTCTTCTCTTTTATCTCTTGATTTTTTTCTACATATTGGTTTATTATTTCCTCTATCTTTTCTATCTCTTTTGTTAAATGCTTTATTGTTCTTATATAACCTCTGATTACCCCTTGTATCTCAGGGGGTATCTCTTTTAGACTGTTTTCCACCTCTTTAATGCCTTTATCTGTTAGCAGTTGTCT
>NZ_ABHJ01000528.1:0-1047 GCF_000171895.1 Hydrogenivirga sp. 128-5-R1-1 | reverse complement strand
TATAGAAAGCCTTCCTGATGGAAAATACAGTTTTACAGATTACATAGAAGATGACGGCATAAAAAATAAAGATATTAAAATAAGTGTAAATATTGAGATAAAGGAAGATAAGGCAGTAGTTGATTTTTCAAAAAGTGATTTTCAGGTAGAAGGAAGTGTTAACGCAGTTAAAGCAATAACAACTTCAGCAGTATTTTATGTATTTAGAAGTTTAATAAATCAGAACATACCAACCAATGCAGGATGTTTAAGACCGATTGAGATAATAACAAAAGAAGGAACTGTTGTAAATGCTAAATTTCCATCTGCTGTATCTGCAGGAAATGTTGAAACATCCCAAAGGATAGTTGATGTACTTCTTGGTGCATTATCAGAAGTTTTACCTGATAAAATTCCGGCAGCATCACAGGGAACAATGAATAATATTACAGTTGGTGGGATTAATCCAGAAAATAATGAGCCTTTTACCTATTATGAGACCATAGGCGGTGGAATGGGAGCATCTGCAAAAAATGATGGAGAAAGTGCTGTCCAGTCTCACATGACAAATACTTTAAATACTCCTGTTGAGGCACTTGAATTTGAATATCCGTTTTTAATAGAAAAATACAAAATTAGAGAAAATTCAGGTGGAAAGGGGTTAAAAAGTGGCGGAAATGGGATTGTAAGAGAGTATAAATTTTTAACAGATGTTGAAATAACAGTAATTTCAGAGAGGAGAAAAATACCTCCTTATGGACTCTTTGGAGGAAGTCCCGGAGAAACAGGTAAAAACTATATAATAAAAAATGGTAAAAAAATAGAAAAAGAAGGAAAATTTTCAGAAAAACTTTCAAAAGGAGATAAACTTATTATTGAAACTCCAGGTGGTGGAGGATTCGGAAATCCTTAATCCTTTTTCCATGTTTTTAATGAGATACTATCATAGATGTTTGGAAAGATTTTTGAAGCTATTATCAAAAACTTATACCAGTATGGAAATGTTATTTCCCTTTTTTTCTTTTTATATGCTTTAAAAACAACTTCTGCAAACTTTTCAGCAGACCC
>NZ_ABHJ01000529.1:0-1044 GCF_000171895.1 Hydrogenivirga sp. 128-5-R1-1 | reverse complement strand
TGGCATACCCCATTCCAAACATGCTTTTGAAACAGCTCCAAAATCTTTTAACATCTGCTTTTCATCTTCAGCACCAATATTCACGTGTATAGACACACCATCAGCACCTAATTTTATAGCTTCTTCTACTGTGCAGACTAAAACCTTGTCATTTTTTCTAAGTGATAAATCTGTAGATGCTGACATATGAACAATAAGTCCAACATCTTTTCCCTTTCCTCTATGTCCCTGCTCTACTATACCTTTATGGAGGATTATTGCATTTGCACCGCCTTCAGCAATCTTTTCAACAGTTTCTCTTATATTTATAATCCCTTCCATTGGACCAGAGCTAACTCCGTGATCCATCGGAACAATAACAGTTTTACCAGTATCTCTATTTATAATTCTTTCAAGTCTTACTTTCTTTCCTATACCCAAAAGTTTTCCTCCGTTTATTTGTCTTATATAAGAATATTATAAAATAATTTTGCAAACTATAATGCCTAAAATAAAAGCAATCACAGCTACCATAATAAGCTTACTATTAAAGCTATTTTGGGGAGAACTTTTTGCTTTCCCTCTTTCTCTCATATAATCTCTATCATACAGACCCATTTTTACCTTCCTCTTTTACAGTTATGTTTTGTTTTTTCTTTTCTATTTCAAGTTGATTTTTTAATTCTTCATTTTCTTTTTTTAACTTTTCATTTTCTTTCTGGCATTTTTCAAGTTCATCTTTAGTTAAATTTAACTGCCTTTTTATTTTTAATTTTTCAACCTGAAAAGCAAGCCAGTCTGATAGTGCCATTAAAATTATTACTAAAGCTCCAATTATCATACTTATTATAATTATTAAAGCAAGTGGAAGCTCTGGAGTATTTAATGTTGGCAGTATTTTAACGCTTACACTCGGCTGTACATTCATTGATACAAAGTATGCTACTGCTAAAAGAATTAAAAGCCAAATGATTAATTTTATTTTAGATAACATCTTTTAAAGCCCTCTTTATTTTATTGTAAATATCTTTTAAATCCTGTGATATTACTTTAACTTCTCCAATA
>NZ_ABHJ01000530.1:0-1044 GCF_000171895.1 Hydrogenivirga sp. 128-5-R1-1 | reverse complement strand
AAGAATTACTTTATTTGGAAAATCATTAACTATTTTTCAAAAAGCTCTTTATCTTGATAAGCTAAACTTCCAATAACTACCCTTTCAACTCCTATTTCTATCATTTTTTTTACTGCTTCGTAAGTTCTAAGTCCTCCACCAAACTCAATAGGCACATTTACAGATTTTACGATTTGCTCAACTATTTTGTAATTTTTAGGAATTCCTTCAAAAGCCCCATCTAAATCTACAATATGAAGATGTTTTGCACCTTTTTCTTCCCACCTTTTTGCAATTTCTACAGGATTATCTCCGTAAACTTTAACTGCATTAGGGTCTCCTTTATAAAGCCTTACTGCTCTTCCTTCTTTAATATCAACAGCTGGAATTATAAATTCTTTTAAACTCAAAATGACTACTCCTTAAAAATTTTTATTGTTAATATGAATGTTAAAATTATAGCCAATATTAAAAAAGTATTTCCATAAAAAGATTCTTTTGCCAGATACATTATTGAAGAAGATATAAACATTGATACAACAATCAGAGCAATTACTACCTTATTAATCTGTCTTTTGAAAATATCTGCTTTTTGTTCTAAATCTTTAGATATTAAAGATATAGTTAATTTTTCAGTATTTAACTTTCTGTAAATATTTTCAATTTTAAACGGGACATTATAGGCAAGTATACCAATTTGTTTTAAATCTTTTGTTTTTTCTTTTAGATAATCCTTTAGACCTTTTTTTAAATGAAATTTTAACCTTTCTGTAGGATTGTAAGATGGATAAATTTTTCTGACCGTTCCTTCAAGATTTATTGCTGTTTTACCAAGATATGCAAGTTCTGAAGGAAGCCTTAAATGATTTGCTTTTATTATGTTATATAAAACATCTAAGACTAGCTCTTTCAAATCAATTTCTTCAAGTTTTTTATTGTAATACTTTTCTAAAAAATCCATAACATCATTTTCAAGCTTATTTAAATCTGTCTTCGGTGTTATCATCTCAAGACCTTCATAAAAATTCATTGCTAAAACAACATCAAAATTTAAGACTGCATATA
>NZ_ABHJ01000531.1:0-1038 GCF_000171895.1 Hydrogenivirga sp. 128-5-R1-1 | reverse complement strand
ATATCTGGAAATGAACCTTTATCTATTTCAAGGCAGTTTTCACATTTTCCACATGGGTTTTCTGTAATTCCCTGCTTACAGTTTAAACTTTTTGTAATTATTCTTGCGATTGTTGTTTTCCCAACTCCTCTTGGTCCTGCAAATATATATCCGTGTGAAACTCTGTTAAGTTTTATGGCATTTCTTAATGTGTTAACAACGTGTTTCTGACCAACAACTGAATTAAAGTCTTTTGGTCTGTATTTTCTTGCAAATGGTTCATAAACCAAAACTTTTACCTCAAAATTTTGTATTATCTTTAAATATATGTATTATTAAAATTATATCCAATATGCTTTTAGGCTGCCTTTTAACCAGTCCCAGAGGATTTTTTTAGCTGTTCTTTCATAATCTATTTCTCCACCAGATACTTTGTAGTTTAACTTTTCTCCTAATTTTTCAAGCATTTTCACAGGGTCATTTTCTATTTTTACTTTATATGTTTTTTCTAAACTCTGAGGAGATTTTTCAATAACTTTTTCCAGAAATTTAACAGCAGTTTCAACAGGGTCTTCAAGTTTGTCTGGAATCCACGCACCTTTTTGAGCTAAATCTTCAGGAAGTTCAAGTGTTATTATCCCGGGAGTGTCTATTAAGAATATGTCTTCATCAAGTTTTATAAGCATTTCTCCTCTTGTCATACCGGGCTTTGGAGAGACAGTGGCCACTTTCTTTTTCTTTAATGTATTTATAACAGAAGATTTACCTACATTTGGATATCCTAAAACTCCTACTTTTATTATTTTTTTCTTTTTAGCGTAATTTTTTAGTAAATTTAAAAGCTCTTTTGTACCTTTATTTTTTTTTGCCGAAAACACAATAACTGGATATTCTTTTTCAATCTCTTTTTTTACCTTTTCTAAAAAATTTTTAGGTACTAAATCTGACTTATTTAAAATTACAATTAGTTCTTTATTCCTCTCTTTTGCAAGCTGTTCAACTACTTTGTTTCGCGTATCAAAAGGAATTCTTGCATCAACAACCTGCAGTATAACATTT
>NZ_ABHJ01000532.1:0-1035 GCF_000171895.1 Hydrogenivirga sp. 128-5-R1-1 | reverse complement strand
TTCACAGAACTACCCTATGGAGAAAAATTAAAGAGTATCAACTTGATAATTTGCTCCATTAAGTTTTTAGTTTATAATCTTTCGTATGATATTAATTTACGGCAAAGGAAAAACAGGAAACTCATTATATGAATTTTGCAAAAATAGAAACATAAACGCAGTTTTAGTTGATGATAACGATTTTTCAACTGATTTATTAAAAAAGACTGAAAAAATAGTAGTATCACCGGGAATTCCTTTTTATCATCAAATTTATAAAGAGGCAAAAAGAAAAAAAATTCCAGTTGTTGGAGATATAGAATTTGCTTATCAATTTTATAAAGGCAAAATAATAGCAATTACAGGAACTGATGGAAAAACGACAACTACAAAGCTTATTTATGAGCTCTTAAAAAATGCAGGATTTGATGCTTATATAGGTGGAAATTACGGAATACCTTTTATTGAAATAACAGAAGAAGCAAATAAAAACTCTGTTGCTGTCTTAGAACTTTCATCTTTCCAGCTTTACTCAACAAAAAAATTTAGACCAGATATTGCACTAATTTTAAACATTGACACAGACCATTTAGACTGGCATAAAAAAAGAAAGCATTATGTTTTAAGCAAATTTAAAATTACAAAAAATCAGACTGAAAATGATTATCTAATAATTAATAAAAGTATAAAAGAAACCTTCTTTACAAAAGCAAGAAAGTTATACATTGACTTAGAGAACCATTTAAATGGTGATATCCTGTATATAGAAGACTTAAAAATAAATATAAATAACCTTAAACTAAAAGGCAGACACAATTTAGAAAACATAACTTTCGCAGTTATTACAGCTTTAAAAATGGGAATAAATCCGCAGATTATAAAAGAAACAGTTGAAAACTTTACCCCACTTCCCCACAGACTTGAATTTGTAAGAAGTATAAACGGCATAAATTTTTACAATGACTCAAAATCTACAACAGTTCACGCAACCTTAAAAGCGTTAGATTCCTTTGAAAAAGACATTATACTTATTGCTGGCGGTACAAATAAAGGAAG
>NZ_ABHJ01000533.1:0-1030 GCF_000171895.1 Hydrogenivirga sp. 128-5-R1-1 | reverse complement strand
CCAAGGTTTTTATTGACTGCTTCATAAACTTCCCATAAACGCAGTTAACTTTTTTCTCTTCTAAACTTTCAAATTAATTCTTCTATGCTTTTTTTCTCTTCCACAAGGGGTTTGAACTTTTTGATTTAAGTCTTCGTATCTTTCTTTTATCTGCTCATAATCTTCAAGGGCTCTTTCATTTACGGCTCCAATATTTTTTCTTTTTTCTTGATTTTCTTTTAACTGCTTCTCAAGTTCTTTTAAATCTCCTTCTATAGGCTCACCAAAATATTCCTCTTTTAAAAGAGAAACCTCTTCTCTTATATCTTCTAATTTTTGCTCTAGTTTTCCTTTATCTTCAAGAAGGTATGTTATTTGCGTATTTATGTTATCTTCCTCATATCTTAAAGTTTTCATTTCCTCTTTTAAGGTTTCTATTTTATTTAAAAGCTCATCTCTTTCCTTTTCTTTATCTTTAAGTCCCTGCCAGAGCTGTGTTAATTTCTTACTTTCCTCTTCAATCTGCTGTTTTAACTCTTTTTTTTGCTGGGATTTTTGTTTTATCTGGTCTTCTATTTTCAGCTTTTCATTTTCTATCTGAAAAATTCTGACTTTAAGGTTATTTTCAAGTCTGTCCTGAAGATTTTCTATTTGTGAAACGATTTCATTTCTCTTTTCTTTTAACGCGTAGACTTTTTTAGTTGCCTCTTCCCATTCTTTTCTAAGGCTGTGAAGACCTTCATTTTCCATTTTCTCAAGGATTGATTTTTTTCTGTTTTCAACTACAGAAAGCTGTTTTTGAAGTTCCTGCATTTCCTTTTTTAAAATATCAAGCTGGTTTTCAGTCTCAAACTGCTTTTTCTTAAGATTAACTATCTCATTTTCAAGTAAGTTAATCTTGTTTATATATGTAGAAATTTTTTCATCTATCTCTTTAGCCCTTGTGAATATGCTTTCTGATTCTGTCTGTATCTTGTAAATTTCCCTTTCTTTTTCCTGAAGTTGGTCATCTATTTTCTTAAGTTCATCTTCATGGCATATTCTTGTGCTT
>NZ_ABHJ01000534.1:0-1029 GCF_000171895.1 Hydrogenivirga sp. 128-5-R1-1 | reverse complement strand
CTGATGCTCAGCACGAGGGAGTGTATGTCCGAAAGCATGTAGTCCTCAAGCTCCTTAAGGAGGTTTATCTTCCCCGTCTGGACTTCAAACCATCTTTCGGGATCAACACCGTAATCACTCTCCTTCGTTAGTGCAAGCCTCTCAAGCTCCAGGGCTGATATGAACTCCTGCCTACCGGTCACTTTCTCGTATGCCGAGAGGTACTCAGGCGGAGATACATCCCTGAAGGAGGTAAGAAAAGCCTCCTCTCTGCCTTCAACCTCCTTGTACCTCGCCAGTATATCCCTCTCAAGTCTGTTCCTTGAGAATATGACGCTTACGAGAGCCCTCTTTATCCCCTCAAGATCCTTTGCGTAGGAGAAGTGTTTGAGGGCAAGTATCCTTGAGGCGAGCTGGACGTCAGAGGTGTTCTTGGCGGCTGAAGCTATAAGTCCTATGAGGTCGTTGTTTATGGAGGTATAGAACTTAACCACACGCGCCACCGGTATGCTGAGACCGTCAACTTCCTGTCTGATGGAGGTAAGTCTCTCAAGCTCTGTGAGTATGGTCTGTAGAGACTCCTGAACCTCCCTGGAAAAGCTCCTGCCCTTTAATACCTCTTTAAGGGCTTCTATCCTCTTATCAACCTCTTCCCTCTGCTCTGGAAGGGCTTTAACGAATTTTCTCCCTCCGCTACCCACGAAGCCTGCACTCATGCCCCTCTCCTTCTGGAGTTCGTGGACGAGGTTGAGGGATGCACTCGTCAGCTCAAACAGAGCGGAGTTCTTCTTAGCGGAAGAAAACTCAGTCCAGTAGTTGTAAGAGAGGATGAGGGACAGCAAGACGAGGAATGCTAAGGGTACAGCCGAAGAAAGCGATATCCTCTGTTTTATACCCATGGCTCCACTCTCATTATAAGTCGTCTTATTTAGCGGAGGTTGAAGCGAGAATCAGAGTAAACATTTCCGCAGTGATGACCTTGCAAAAGACTTCTTTTTATAGGATAATGCTATATTCCATAATCCCAGGAGGAGACAGAGATGAACGGCG
>NZ_ABHJ01000535.1:0-1027 GCF_000171895.1 Hydrogenivirga sp. 128-5-R1-1 | reverse complement strand
CTTTGGTGAGTTATCCGATTACGATGAGGATAAAAACAACTGGATAGATGAAAATGATAGGATTTTTAACAAATTAGGTGTATGGATGAAAACTCCATCTCAAGACAGAATTTATTCCCTTAAGGATTTAGATATAGGAGCAATATATCTGGGTAATACTCAAACTTATTTTCCTTTCAAAAATAGTCAACTCTCCCAATCAGGTATCTACCTAAAAGAAAACCTTGATATAGGTTTTATCTCAAAAATTGATTTTAAAGTATAAAAAATCATAATATTTGAAAATTCCTGTGTAAGAATATAATTATTATCCGGTATTAAAATCCTTCAGGAGATAAAATGGCAAAACTTAAAAAAGGAAGTAGATGCACAGTTTGTAAGGCAAAAGGAGAAAAAGAAAAGGCTGTGGTTTTCCTGCCACACCACAGGCTTGCTTTATGCAAAAAGCATTTTATAGAGTGGTTTGAAAAAAGAGTGGCAAAAACTATAAAAGAGTTTCGTATGTTTTCTCCTAAAGACAGAATACTAATTGCTGTTTCAGGCGGAAAAGACAGCCTTGCTTTGTGGAATGCACTGGTAAAACTTGGATATGAAGCAGATGGATTTTATATAGACCTTGGGATTGATGAGTATTCACAGGATAGTAAAAGACTTGCACTCCAGTTTGCAGAAAAGATAGAAAGACCTTTACATATAGTTTCACTTAAAGAAGAAATAGCCCCAATTCCACAAATAGACCAGATTACCAATAGGCCTGCCTGTTCAGCCTGTGGCACGGTAAAAAGGTATTACATGAACAAATATGCAAAAGAACTTGGATACAACATAATAGCCACAGGACACAACCTTGATGATGAAGTGGCTGTCCTATTTGGAAATACACTCCACTGGGATATTGATTACCTCAAAAGACAGTATCCTGTTTTAAGAGAAGAAAACGGATTTATTAGAAAAGTAAAACCCCTGTGCAAAATAACAGAGAAAGAAGCGGCACTTTATGCATTTTTCAACAATATTGAGTATATAG
>NZ_ABHJ01000536.1:0-1027 GCF_000171895.1 Hydrogenivirga sp. 128-5-R1-1 | reverse complement strand
GGGATCCATTTGCTATACCAATAATTGCAGAAAAATCAGGAACACTGGAACTTAGAGACGTTATACTTGATGTAACAGTAAGGGAAGAAAGAGACAACATAACAGGAAAAACGATTATAGATATCTCCTTTATGAGACCAAAAGATGCTGTTCTCCATACCCCAAGGGCAGTTATTAAAGGAGATGATGGTAAAGAATATACTTATGACCTGCCTGTTAATACAATAATAATGCTTTCAAGAAATGACCTTGAAACACAATGGGACAAATGTCTTGCATGTTCTGAAGCTGAAGATGCAGACGTTTACCACAACTACCTGCAGGTAAAACCAGGATTTAAAGTTCAGGCAGGTGATATCATAGCTAAAATCCCAAGGGAAACAGCAAAAGTTAGAGATATCGTTGGTGGTCTTCCAAGAGTTGAAGAACTTCTTGAAGCAAGAGAACCTAAAAATAAAGCTATAGTTTCAGAGATAGACGGAATAGTTAGAATATATGAAGATGCAGACGATATAATCATTTACAACCCAATCACAGGTCAATCTCAGAAATATGATGTTCCAAAGGATGCACTTGTTCTGGTTAAAAACGGTCAACATGTTCAGGAAGGGCAGATGCTTACAGATGATGGCTCCATAAAAGCTGAGTTTGAAGGTGTAGTAAGACTTAAATCTAAAGGATACAAGGTTATCGTATTTAACAAAGAAACAGGTCTCCAGAAAGAATACTCAATTGCAAAAGGTAAATATATGATTGTTAAGGATGGTGAAGTCGTTAAAGCAGGTGATCCACTTACAGACGGAACACCTAACCCACATGATATTCTGAGAATTATGGGACCTGAAGAACTGGCTAAATTCCTTGTTAAAGAAGTCCAAATGGTTTACAGAATGCAGGGAGTTGAAATCAGTGATAAACACTTTGAGGTAATAATTAGACAGATACTCAGAAAAGTTAAGATTGTTGACCCAGGAGACTCCAGATTCCTCCTTAATGAAATAGTTGATAAAGTAGACCTTGAAGAAGA
>NZ_ABHJ01000537.1:0-1025 GCF_000171895.1 Hydrogenivirga sp. 128-5-R1-1 | reverse complement strand
GGGTGGACAGGGCTGGGACAGTGGCTCCCCCTCTTTTACCTTTATTTTTAAAAAAAATTCCTGAAAAAAAACTGATTAAAATCATCAAAAATGGTCTTCCTGCAACACAAATGCCCGCTTTTCCACAACTATCAGACCAGCAAATTAAAGAAATAATATCATATATAAAATCACCGGCAAAGATTAACTGGTCAAAAGATAAAATTATAAAGACTATCCAGCTTAATAAAGACCAAAAAACAAAAAAACTACCGGTAAAAAATATAAAAAACATAGTAGCTGTTGTAGAAAGAGGGCATCAAAAAGTATGGATAATGGAAGGATTGAATATTTTGGACAAATTTGATTTCAAAAATGTCCATGGAGGCTTAAAGTTTTCCCCATCAGGATGGAAAATTTACGTCCCAGCCAGAGATGGATGGATAGGTAGATATGATATAGATAAAGGTAGATTTTACGGTAAAGTTAGAGCCTGCGTGTATTTAAGAAATATATCTTTAGATAGAACAGGAAAATATATACTTGTTTCCTGCTGGTTGCCAAAATCTATAGTTATTCTTGATGCGGAAAGCTTTAAGCCTGTGAAATACATAAAACAAGATGGCTTAATTTCTGCTATTTATGGACTTTATTCAAAAGACCAGGCTATTTTTACTTACAGGGATAAAGCAAAAATTGGATTTTTAGATACCAAAACTTTCAAAATAACCTACAAGAACATCTCTGAACCTTATGAGGACTTTTTTATAGACCCATTTGAAGAGTATATAATCGGTAGTTCAAGAAAAGGAACGAGATTATCTGTTTACAGCATTGCAGAAAATAAGGAAGTCTTTTCTTCAAAAATGGAGGGAATGCCCCATTTAGCCTCAGCGTCAATATGGTATAAAAAAGGTAAATTCTATTTTGCTACACCCCATATCACAAAACCTTTTGTTACAATCTGGAACCTTTATAACTGGAAATTTGTTAAAAAGGTAGATATAGATGGAAATGGATTTTTTGTCAGAACCCATCCAACAACT
>NZ_ABHJ01000538.1:0-1018 GCF_000171895.1 Hydrogenivirga sp. 128-5-R1-1 | reverse complement strand
GCTGTCGCCGTATTCTTTATAAAGTGTATAGCCTTCAATCCATTTATTCATTTCTAAAATAGGTAGCATATCAACTACTGGTTTCACATCTGTCTTAACCTCAAACATTCCGTAATAAACACCTTTGATTTTTGCATTTTTTACTTTTTCAAAGAAATTCATAACAGTTGATATAAAAAGAGGTATAGAGCGAAACCCATGTGTTAAATCCATGTAAATATCTTTATTTTCAACATCTAATTTTGAAAGTATCTCAAACATTTTCCAGAATTCCTGATGGTTTGTCCCAAAGGGTATAACTACTTTTTCATAGTCTTTAATAGATTTATCTGCCAGTTCCCAGCGTGATTGCTCTGTACCAACTATGTAAATCTTATCAGGTTTTACTGCCTTTTCAATTACACTAAGTACATAATCTGTCTTTTCTTGAATGTCTCCAAAACTGTAAACAGTTTCTTTATAATTTCCAGCACCTAAGATAGAAATAAGCACTTTCATAACTTTTTTCCTCCCATTCTTTCGCCTCCTTTTTAAGTACTTATTTTTTAAATATTCTATATTCCTGTCTATCCAGTCCTGATAGTGTCTGTTTTTCAAAAAATTTTTTAATCCTATATGAGACCTATGGGAAAACCTTTTAGCCCCAACAACAGGGAGCTTTTTCTTTTTTTCGCGTTTTGCCATGTTAACTCTCCGGAGTTAAAACACACCAGCCTAAAAGTTCATTGTCTATTGTTAGTTTTCGGGATTTATTTGGGAAATCTGGATATCCTCTATGAACTAAATACTTATAAGCCTGTGAATATAATTCAGGGTCAAGTTCTTTTACTAAAAGATTTATTGTTGTACTTAAAAATCCCTGATGTTTGCCAAGTCTGAGAATAATGTATTTCTTCTCAGGAGATATTTCAGCAAGCTTCTTTCTTTTTTCAAGTTTATTTATTATTTTTGATTTTTCTTGTGGCTGTAGTTCTTTTGTGTCTTTAAAATATTCAATATCTTCATTTAAAATCTTTAT
>NZ_ABHJ01000539.1:0-1017 GCF_000171895.1 Hydrogenivirga sp. 128-5-R1-1 | reverse complement strand
TTTGAAGCTGGCATTATATTAAACGATATAGGTTGTTCATAAGTATCTATTATTAGTCCTAATTTATACCCAAACCATTCTCTATGTCCGTTATTTCCTTTATATAATTTCCCACTTACCTTTTTACATCTTTTTATCCTTGCAAGTTCACAAACTGGAATTGGTTTTGTATCAAGTATTGCAATTAGTGATTCTTTGTTTGATAGTAAATTTTTATCATTACAATTAAAATTTTTACTAACTTTTTCAACTTTTTTGCTCTTTTTACAATGGCTGGTAGCTCTGGCACATAAGGAAACATATCGCTGTAGTTTTCTTTAAATTCTTTTAGTGTAGATTTTATTTCCCCTTTTCTAAATGTTGTGGCATAAACTAAAAGGGTTATTAACTCGCTATCTGAAAATTTAGGCTTATTTGTTTTGTGTTTATGTCCTATCAACTTTAATACCTCGTCTACAATTACATAAACTGTTGTTATATAATCTTTATATGTCATTGGTTTTCCTCCAGTGGTTTTTATCTTTATTTTGCCACTGGAGTTTTTTTATTTAAACTTCTCTCTTGAATTGGAAACTAAGGTTAAACTCCTTAATTTTTCCATATTTACAATATCCATATTACCCTGTTTTGGCGTCTCAAGTATAAAAGGTAGTCTACAAAAGTATTCATCATTTAGAAAAAACTCAAACCCTTTAAGTCCTATGCTACCTTTTCCAATATGCTCATGCCTATCTTTTCTTGAGTTAAAAGGTGTCTTTGAATCGTTGCAGTGTATAACCTTTATTTTATCAAGTCCTATTAAAGTATCAAACTCATCTTTATAATCCTGAAAACCTTTTTCTTTATTAATTTTATACCCTGCAGAGTATATATGGCACGTATCAAGACAAACACCTATATTTTCGCTTTCAAAAGGCTGTATTAAAGCTTTTATTTCCTGTGTGGTTTTTCCTATCTCTCCCTTCTGTCCTGCTAAAGTTTCAACTAAAAAAGTAGTGTTTCTCAAAGATACATTTT
>NZ_ABHJ01000540.1:0-1016 GCF_000171895.1 Hydrogenivirga sp. 128-5-R1-1 | reverse complement strand
GGCAAAATGCATGTTTATTTCTTTAGCCAGAACAACTTCTGGAACTAATGTCATTCCAACAATGTCTGCTCCAAGCAGTGAAAGGGCTTTTATTTCTGCTGATGTTTCAAGTCTTGGACCTTCTGTTGCAGCGTAAACTGCATTTTTATGGTATCTAAAACCAAGAGCATTTAAACTATTTTCAAGCTGTTTTCTTAAAACAGGGCAAAACGGGTCAGAAACATCTATGTGAACTACACTTCTATTTTTCATATAAATACTTACAAGGTCATCTGTTTTATCATTTATGTCAACTTTTGTATTAATACCTTCAAAAAATGTTGATGGTCTTGTTTTTGTAAAATCCAAAAACTGTGAAGATATAACAAAATCTCCAGGATTTAACAGAGGATTTATACCTCCAACTGCACTTATTGAAAGTATTTTATTTATTTTTAATCTTCTAAATCCCCATATATTAGCCCTGTAGTTTATCTGATGCGGAGGATATAAATGTCCTTTTCCATGTCTTGGAAGAAAAACTATTTTTTTATCTTTATATTCAGTAATTATATACTTGTCAGAAGGCTTACCCCACGGTGTTTCTATCTCAACTTCATCTATAAGCTTTAACCCTTCTATCTGATAAAGACCGCTACCGCCTATAACTCCAAGCATTAAAACCCCTCCATCACAATCTCTTGAGCTTTTGCAACACCTTTTCCAAGCTCAACCGGATATCCAATTTTTTTAAGAGCAATTTCAAGTCCGCCAATCACCTGAACAACATCCATAAAGTCAAAATAACCCATATGTGCAATTCTAAATATTTTTCCTTTTAGATGGTCTTGTCCTCCTGCCACTCTAAATCCAATTTTTAGAAGCTCTTTTCTTAAATCATCTGCATTAATTCCTGCAGGGGCATAAACACCTGTTGCAGAGTTTGCTGGACTTTCAGATAAAAGCTCGAGACCTAACTCTTTAACAGCCTGTCTTGTTGCTTTTGCCATTATTTCATGTCTTTTTGCAAGATTTTC
>NZ_ABHJ01000541.1:0-1016 GCF_000171895.1 Hydrogenivirga sp. 128-5-R1-1 | reverse complement strand
TTTTTCTATAGTTTTTAGCAATATTTCTTTTTCACAAGAAGATGTTTTAGCTGAAATTGTTGATATGAAGTTTGCAGAAAAAGTGGTAAATAGAGTCCCTGTTAATGTTTCTACCAAATTCCCTTCAAGTATTAAAAGGGTTTACTGCTGGACAAAGGTGAGAGCTTTTAAAGTTCCTACTTATATAGTTCATCAGTGGTATTACAAAGGAAAACTAATGGCTTCTGTAAAATTAGATATAAGAAGTCCATTATTTAGGACATGGAGTTCAAAAAGAATAATCCCTGCGTGGAAAGGAAAATGGAGAGTAATTGTAAAAGACGCAAATGGAAGTATAGTGGCATCTAAAGAGTTCCTAATTAAGTAGAAGAATATCTATATAAAAACTCATTTTTAAACTGCTTAAACCTATTCTCCTTTATCGCTTTTCTTATATCTTCCATCATTTTGTTATAAAACCTTATATTATGGATTGTTCCAAGTATCATTGCTGTTATTTCACCGGCGTTATAAAGATGTCTTACATAACCTTTTGAAAAGTTTTTACAGGTATAGCAATCACATAAAGGGTCTATTGGCTCTTTACTTAATTTATACTTAGCAGCCTTTATATTTACTCTTCCAAAATGTGTAAAAAGTGTACCGTTTCGTGCATTTCTTGTGGGCATTACACAGTCAAACATATCTATACCCCTATCCACACTTTCAATTATGTTTTCTGGTGTTCCAACTCCCATTAAATACCTTGGTTTGTTTTCCGGAATTAAAGGAACTACAACTTCTGTCATTCTATACATATATTCCCAGGGCTCCCCTACAGATAAACCTCCTATTGAATATCCGTCCATTTCAAGTTCTACTGTCATTTTTGTACTTTCAATTCTTAAATCTTCATAAACGGAACCTTGAATAATGCCAAATAAAGCCTGCCAGTCATTTTTCTTTACTTTTTTTGACCTTTCAAGCCATCTAATCGTTTTAAAAACAGCGTCTTTTGCCTGTTCATATTCACATGG
>NZ_ABHJ01000542.1:0-1015 GCF_000171895.1 Hydrogenivirga sp. 128-5-R1-1 | reverse complement strand
AGCTCACTTCCTCTTTTACCGTAGTTTTGACTTCCGTTTTTAGGCTCAGCTGCAGAAAATCCATCTGTATCAAA
The DNA here is from genome assembly GCF_000171895.1 of Hydrogenivirga sp. 128-5-R1-1. Lineage (NCBI taxonomy): Bacteria > Pseudomonadati > Aquificota > Aquificia > Aquificales > Aquificaceae > Hydrogenivirga > Hydrogenivirga sp. 128-5-R1-1. The sequence goes on along the minus strand of NZ_ABHJ01000542.1, from coordinate 941 downwards.
AAGATAATAACTTGTTAAAATATAAAACCTGTCATTTTTGTAAGATACTGACGCTCCAGCCTTTTTTGTATTAAAAGAACCATATTCAGCAGTCGCTTTTGCATGTAAGCCTTTTTCTGGTGTTTTAGTAATTATATTTATGACACCTGCAGAAGCATCAGCTCCCCATATACCTGATTGGGCTCCTTCTATGATTTCTATTTGCTTAACATTATCAAGTATAAATTGCTCAAATTGAGCTCCATTTAATCCTGTTATATCATTTACCCTTATACCATCTATTAGGACTAAAGTTCTTTTAGGGTCAAATCCTCTTAAATAAATTGATGTTGTCTGTCCAAAACCTCCATTTGCCGAAAAAGAAATTTCAGGTACTTGATTTAAAATTTCGGGTAAAAAATTTGTATGTTTTTCTTCTATCTGGTCTTCGGTTATTACTTTTACAACAGAAGTATTTTCACTTTCTGGTACAGGTGTTTTATAAGTTGTTTCAATTTTTAACTGCTGGCCATAAGCTGAAGACATTAAGGCTGTTAACAACAGTCCAATTTTCCTTTTCAATTTTCGCTCCTTATTGCAAATGATTTGAAATTGCAAATAGTATTGTAAAATAAAAAAAATTTAAAAGCAATAGCCTTTAGAACTTTTATAATAGCTTTTATTATGTTTAAAGGGGCATACAGCCCCATGTTTATCAGAAGCCAAAATTAATAGAAACTGCTTTTTTGGAATGATGTTCTACAACATTAACAGCATATCCGTTTAACTTGTACTCGTAAATCATAGCGTCTGCTCCAAGATAATTTACAGTATAAGGATTTATCTCTTTCTTTTGCAGAGTTTTCCAGCCTTGATATCCGGTCATTAAAGAATGATAAGAGCAACTTAAATAGTATTTAGTATTTCCATAATTATCTGTTGCTTTTGTATAAGTACATTTC
>NZ_ABHJ01000543.1:0-1013 GCF_000171895.1 Hydrogenivirga sp. 128-5-R1-1 | reverse complement strand
AAGATGAAATTCTAATTAAAACCTCGGCAAGCTTATCTATATTGGCTGGAGGAATATTTCTAAAACCTTTTTTAAGCAGTTTATAAATCTTTGTTTCTTTTATCATCTCATAGGCAAAATTTTTACTCAGTGGTGGAAAATCAAAAGATACATCTTTTACAAACTCTGTGTAAACCCCGCCAAATCCAAACATTAAATACTGTCTGAAAAGTTTATCCCTTGCACTTCCAATTATAAGTTCAAATCCTTTTTCTACCTGCTCTTCTGCTATTATGCCTTCTATCTTTGCATCCTTTTTGTATTTTTTTGCATTTTCAATAATTTCTTCAAAAGCTTTTTTCAACTGCTGTTTATTTTCTATGTTTAAAATAACACCTCCTGCCTCTGTTTTATGAAGTATGTCAGGAGAGCTTATTTTGGCAACTACTGGAAAGTTTATTTCAAGCTGATTAATTTCCTCTACATTTTTCAGTAAAACAGTTTTATTTATAGGCACGCCGTAAGATTGAAGAACCTTTTTTGTTTCATATTCTGTAAGAAAGGTTTTACCGTTTTTTAAATACTGTTTTATTAAACTTTTCCCTTCACTGCTTTTATAAATCTTAACGCTGTCTTTTTCTATTAAGCCTTTTAGATAATTATACCTCCAAGCAAGAACCATGCTGTCAACAGCTTCTTCGGGTGTGTCATAGGTTGCAACTTTATTTATATCTAAATAATGCCTTGCTTTTTCTACCTTTTTGCCTCCTACTATTGAAAAATAAAGAGGTTTATTAGATTTTTTTCCGTTTAAAAGGTCTACTATTTCAACAGCTGTTTCATAAGGTTTTGTCATGAACTGGGGCGTCATTATTCCAATAATTCCGTCGTTATCTTTGGCTTCCAAAAGTATATCAAGGGCTTTTCTATATCTTTCCGGCGGTGCATCTCCTATAATATCAACAGGGTTATTTTTACTCCACACAGAAGGAAGGACTTTATTTAATTTTTCCATGGTTTTACTGCTTAGCTGT
>NZ_ABHJ01000544.1:0-1007 GCF_000171895.1 Hydrogenivirga sp. 128-5-R1-1 | reverse complement strand
AAAGCAAGAGCATCATCACTTGTTCTTTTCATAAATTCTGAGTTTTCAAGTATCTGTTTGCTTACAGTATTAATTTCATCTATTATTGATTTTATATTTTCTTCTATTTGAACAGTTGTAGTTTCTGTTTTTTCTGCTAAATTTCTAACTTCATCAGCAACAACGGCAAAACCTCTGCCAAATTCACCAGCTCTTGCAGCCTCTATCGCAGCATTCAATGCAAGTAAGTTAGTTTGCTTAGCAATTTCTGATATTAGGTTCAATATGTTTCGTATGTCTTCAGTTTTATCAGATAAATTTAGAACTTTTCTGGATATGTTTTCTTCTTTATCGCTTATTTCCAGTATGTCTCTTACAAGATTAGATAATGCATTTACAACTTTATTTAACTCTTCATAATTTTGACTTGCTATTTCCTGAACTTTTTTAGAAGAATTTTCAGATAAAGAAGAACTTTCTTTAATATCGTTTAAAAGCTTTTTAGCATTTGATATCTCTTCATTTTGGTACTTTACATCTTCTATTATTACTTTTGTTGCTTTGTCTACATTCTCATTGGCTTTACTTAAAATTGAAATTTTATTTTTTATTTGAATAATCATATCTCTCAACTTATCAATAAATTTATTTATAAAATTAACAGCGGTTCCAATTTCATCTTTTCTGTTAATCTCAATTTTCTTCGTAAGGTCTCCCTCTCCTTCTGCCAGGTCTTTACTTCTTGCTATTAATAAGTTCAAAGGCTTGAATATAAAAATATTAGAGAAAATAAATGAACCTAAAATTATAAATACTGTGCCGACTGTTAAAAAAACTGCCAGATTAAATAAAGCTCCTTTTATTATACTTTCACTATTTTTTAAGTTTTTATCAATATATATAACTCCAAGCACGTCTCCCACTTTTGCATTTACATGACACATGAGGCAGTACTTTTCAGCAACGGCAGGTTTATAAATTTCAACATGCTTAATTCCATTTTTTTTCTTTTCTAAAATTTTTTCTTT
>NZ_ABHJ01000545.1:0-1003 GCF_000171895.1 Hydrogenivirga sp. 128-5-R1-1 | reverse complement strand
AAATTTTAACAACAGTTGGTACAACAACGTTCATTATAATAATAAGGGCTAAAAATCCAACTCCTATAACAATTGATGGGTAAATTAATGCATTTATAATTTGAGATTTAAAGCTGTTTTGCTTTTCTATAAAATTTGAGGCTGATAAAAATATACTGCTTAAAGCCCCTGATGCTTCTCCTGCTTTTATCATCTCAATTAAGAATTTTGGGAATATTTTTACTTCTTCAAAGGCATCTGCTATAGATTTTCCTTCAGCTATAAGAGCCTTAGTTTTAAGGAGTTTTTCTTTAAGCTCAGCGCCTTCCTGCTGTTTGGCTACTATTTCAAGGGCAGATGTTATGTGAACATTTTTATCAAGTAAAAGCCCAAGCTGATAAAGAATTAAAACAAGGTCATCCGGATTTATACTTTTTTTGAAAAGTTTTATATTTAAAGATTTTTTTGTCTTTCTGCCTATTTCTTCTATTTCAAGCGGCACTAAATTCTTTGAGACTAAAATATTACGTGTGTGAGAAACGGAAGTTGCCTCAACTGTTCCTGTTATTTCTTTTCCATTTTTATTAACTGCTTTATATTTAAAAACTGGCATTTTACTGTTTTGCCACCGATAGTACTTCTTCTACTGTCGTTATTCCGTCAACTGCTTTTCTAAGACCGTCCTGTAATAATGTTTTCATTCCATTTTTTACTGCATAATATCTTATTGTTTTGCTGTCTGTTGTTTTTGATATTAAAGACCTGAAATCTTCATCTATTTTCATTATTTCATAGATAGCTATCCTTCCTTTATATCCTGTGTTTAAGCACTGCTCACAGCCTTTTCCTCTATAAAGTTTAAAATCTTTATCTATGTGTAGATGTTTTTTTATAAACTCTTTTTCATTTTCAGAAGGTTTTATTTCTTCTTTGCAGTTTTCACATATTCTTCTAACAAGTCTTTGTGCAATTACTCCTTCTAAAGATGAGGCTATTAAAAATGACTCTATTCCCATATCTGCAA
>NZ_ABHJ01000546.1:0-1001 GCF_000171895.1 Hydrogenivirga sp. 128-5-R1-1 | reverse complement strand
AATTCTGCTGCTTGTCCAATAATTATAGGTCCTGAACCAATTAAGAGAATCCTGTGGATATCTGTTCTTTTTGGCATTAATTTACCTCTTGGATACTTTTGAGATATTATTTTATCATTTATTAGAAATAAGTTTAAGGAGAATAGATTGAAAGAAAAGGCTGTTTTTTTAGACAGGGACGGCGTGATTAACAAAGATTATGGATATGTTCATAAAGTGGAAAATTTTGAAATATATCCGCAGGTTTTTCCTGCCCTGAAGAAACTTCAGGAAGCTGGGTTTAAACTTTTAGTAGTTACAAATCAATCAGGTATAGCTGTTGGATATTATACTGAAGAAGATTTTAAGAAAATAACAGAGCATATGCTCTCAATTTTTGAAAAAGAAGGTATAAAAATAGACAAAGTTTATTACTGCCCCCATCATCCTGAAGGTATAATTCCAGAACTTACTATGAAATGTGATTGCAGAAAACCTGAAAGTGGGATGATAAAACAGGGAATAAAAGAGTTTAATGTAGACCCTTCAAGCTCTTTTTTGATTGGAGATAAAGAAACAGATATTAAGGCAGCACATAAGGAAGGAATAAAAGCTGTTTTAGTAAAAACAGGACAAGGAATTAAATATATCAATGAAACAACCGCTGATTATGTTGCAGAAGATATATTAGATGCTGTTGAGAATATTATTTTAAAGTAGATATTTTTTTTCTGAAATATCATAATTCATATATTATAATATCTTTATTAAGACATTAATTTAAGAGGGTTGTCATGAATAAATTTGAAAAAATTTTAAAAGAGCTGGTTTTTAATACAGGAGCTGAAGGTGCAATTTTAATAAGTCCCGATGGGCTTTCTATAGCATCTACATTTAACGAAGGATATGATGAAGAAAGGGCTGCTGCAATGGGTGCTGCTATTTTATCTCTTTCTGAAAGGGTTGTATCAGAACTTAATAAAGGGATTTTAGAACAGATTTATGTAAAAGGAAAAGATGGA
>NZ_ABHJ01000547.1:0-990 GCF_000171895.1 Hydrogenivirga sp. 128-5-R1-1 | reverse complement strand
AAATATAAGAATTATTGATGCTTTAGCAGAAAGACTTAATATACCAAAGGAAAAAGTATTTAGTAATATCCATAAATACGGGAATACAAGTGCAGCATCTATTCCAATAGCACTTTATGAAGCAATTAAAGAAGGTAGAGTTAAAAAAGGAGATTACATACTTTTAACTGCATTTGGTGGTGGGCTTACATGGGGCTCTATAATTTTAAAATATTAGATAAAATCTTCAGGTTTTAAAGACTCAAGCCATTCTTTTATATCATTTTCATTTATTTTTCCATTAAATCCATTTTTATATTTTTGTAAAACTTTTTCTTCAACAAAAATTGGAGCATCAACTCTCAACGCAATATTAATAGCATCACTTGGACGAGAATCTATCTCGTAAATATTACCATCTTTTTCAATATGAATAACAGCATAATATGTATTATCTTTTAAGTCATTAATTATTATTCTTGATACGTGGGCTTCTAAATTCTTAATTAAATTGGCAATAAGGTCATGGGTCATAGGTCGTGGAATAAATACATTTTCTATCTTCATAGAAAGGGCATTTGCTTCAAAATTACCTATCCATATGGAAAGAATATCATCACAATTTTTCCCTTTTAGAACAATCACAGGCATATTTGTTATAGGGTCTAAAGTAAGTCCTTGAAGCTGCATTTCAATCATTATAAATCCTCCTAAATATGGACAAGGTTTAATCTACTGTCTTCTACCTGTCCTTCCAGTGAAAACCTGTTTGCTTTTGTTATTTTAACTTTAACAATCTCTCCTAATAAGTTATGCCCTCCTTCAAAATGAACAAGTTTATTTGTTCTTGTTCTTCCAACTAATTTACCGTCTTTTTCTTCTTCAACTAAAACTTCTACTGTTTTTCCCTCATAAGCTAAATTTCTTTTAAACGCTATATCTTTTTGAACATTTATTAAATCAGTTAACCATTTACTTAATGTTTTTGGGTCTTCTGTCATTGGGAGTTTC
>NZ_ABHJ01000548.1:0-948 GCF_000171895.1 Hydrogenivirga sp. 128-5-R1-1 | reverse complement strand
AGACTGGTATTTAAGATATGCGCTTCTTGGGGTTGACGGCGTTTCAGAAGTTGCATCTATTGGTGGTTTTGTAAAAGGCTATCAGATAACAGTAGAGCCTCAAAAATTAAGAATTTACGACATTTCTATAAAAGAGATATTAAAAGCTTTGAGACAGAACAACAACGACACAGGCGGAAGAATAATAGAGCATAATGGCTTTGAGTATATTATTCAGGGTCTTGGATACATTAAAAATTTAGAAGATATAAAAAACATAACAATAAAAACAGATAAAAACGGTATTCCAGTAAGAATTAAAGACGTGGCAAAAGTTGAACTTGTTCCAATGGGAAGAAGAGGGCTTGCAGATTTAAACGGATTAGGGGAAGTTGTCGGCGGGATAGTTGTTATGCGTTTTGGAGAAAACGCCTATGATGTTATTCAAAGAATAAAGAAAAAAATTCAGGAGTTAAAGCAAAGCATTCCTGAAGATATAAAAATAATCACAACTTACGACAGGTCAGAGCTTATTGAAAAAGCAATAGCCACGCTAAAGAGAGCATTATTTGAAGAAAGTTTAATAGTTATAGTAGTAGTTGGACTGTTTTTATTCCATTTTAGAAGTGCCCTTGTTATTATCCTTACACTTCCTCTTGGAGTTTTAATTTCATTTTTATTTATGAAGATGTTAGGAATTACATCTAACATAATGTCTCTTGGTGGAATAGCAATTGCAATTGGTGCAATGGTTGACGGGGCTATTGTTATGGTAGAAAACGCCCATAAACATATAGAGAAAATAAAAGAGGAAAAAGGAGAAATTACAGAAAAAGACAGGATAGAAGCTATAATAAAGTCTTCAAAACAGGTTGGAAAGCCTATATTCTTTGCCCTTTTAATTATAGTTGTATCGTTTTTACCTGTTTTTGCTTTAACAGGACAGGAAGGACTGCTCTTTAAACCTCT
>NZ_ABHJ01000549.1:0-898 GCF_000171895.1 Hydrogenivirga sp. 128-5-R1-1 | reverse complement strand
AATATACTTGAATTTGTAGAAAAAAATACATTTGAAACTTTAGCTATAAAAAGAGGAAGTAATCATATTATTATGAGTTCTTATTTTTGTGATAAACTTGACAGTATAAGGTTTTTATAATTAATATTAAAAGTATGAAAAAAATACTACATATATTATTATTTCTTTTTTTATATGTAAGTTTATCTTTTTCAGCAGATATTAATTATAGTTTTGGTCGTGGTTTAAAAGTAGGTAAGTTTACTTTAGGTGGTTATTCTGCTTTTGTTTATGAAAATAATAATAAAAACAGTTATGAAAAATTCAATTGGGAAGAATTAGCATTTTTAGGATTTATAGATATAACAGATAAATTTAAATTTTTTACAGAAATTGAGTTAAAAGACATATATGTAAAATCTTCAAATTCAAATGAAAATAAAACTTTTAATATAAAAGACGTTGAAATTAATCGTCTTTATTTTGATTACATACATAATGACTATTTTAAAATTAGATTTGGCAGATTTATAACTCCTTTAGGCTACTGGAATCCAATTTACGTAATTGTTCTGCGGTGGACTACATCAAATCCTATTACTTCCACACAGTTTTATCCAAGATTTTTGACTGGAATTAGGATATTTGGATACTTACCTTTTCAAAATGATTCATGGGAATATGACCTTATGGCACAAGCAGGAAAGCAAATAAATGAAGATAACAACAGCTTAATCACTAAAAACTTTTATGCATTTCAACTAAAAAAACATTTTAAAGAGGACTCAACTTTTGGCATTACTGGTGGGTACTTTGAGCATAAGAACAAACCAGAAAAGGTAAAATTTATAGGATTTAATATAAGTATCAAAGGAAGGGTTTACGAATTTACATCAGAGTATTTCTATCAAAAGAGAAA
>NZ_ABHJ01000550.1:0-866 GCF_000171895.1 Hydrogenivirga sp. 128-5-R1-1 | reverse complement strand
TGCAAAAGAAGCTGGTCTTGAAATACTTGGGATAATTGCGATTGTAGATAGAGAAGAAGGCGGTGAAGAAAACATAAGAAAAGAAGGTTTTGATTTTTATCCAATATTTAGAGTCTCAGAGCTTCTCAATAAACAGGGTGCTTAACAAACCAGAAAACTATTAAAGCTATAAAACTTGCTGTAAGCGTCATGTACGACGCTTTTCTTCCTTTTTGATGTTTTATTATCCTAAAGTGTAGTAAAACTGCATAAAACACCCATAAAATAGAAAGTGCTGTCTGTTTTGCATCCCACAGCCAGTGTTTTCCAAGATATACCGAAGACCACACAGAAGATGCTACAAGTGCAAGACTTAAAAATATAAAAGCAAGAACATTTGATTTATATTCAATCTCTTGCAGAGTATATAAAGAAGAAGAAAACTTGGAAACAAAAAACGAGTTTAACTTTTTATTTTTTAAATCTCTTTCTGTTAGTAGATAAATTACTGCCACTACAGTTGCACCGATTATAAATACGTAAGCGAGAGATGAAAATATAACATGCAGATAGAACCATATATTATTATGAATTTGTCCTGTTTCTTCAGTATTTGGCAGTATTAGGGCAATTAAAAATACATTTATTGGTGCAAATATAGAACCGAGCTCTTTAAACTGTTTGTATTTTAATGAAAAGCCGTAAAAAAGGGCTGAAATCAGAACAACTAAAAGTAAAGGCAGGTTCTCATTTGAGGCAAGGGCAAAACTTTTATGCTGGTAGTCTGAGATGCCAATATAAACTAAAAGAAAGGCAAAACCAAGACCAAAAAATGAAAAACCTGTTTTTAAGCCTTCTTTTCTTTTTGTGTAAATATAAGCAAAAAA
>NZ_ABHJ01000551.1:0-768 GCF_000171895.1 Hydrogenivirga sp. 128-5-R1-1 | reverse complement strand
TTATGTTTAAGTCTTGAATGTTATGGACAAATATTCTTGTTGCAAGTTTCAGTTGGTTTTTTATATTTGACAGACAGTATTTTTTTATGTCTGTGTATGTGCTGTGGAAGGTTATAAATATTGGTTTATTTAGTTTGTTTAGGTTTTGTAGTAGTTTTCCAAACTGGTTTGTATCAAAAAATGCAAAGTGGTGTTGGATTAAAATTGCGTCTGCATTTTTGTCTATAAAATTTGTTAGGTTTTTTATATCTGTATCTGATAGCCCAAAACTCCAAAGTCTGTTTATGTTTTTTTCTTCTTCTTGGTTTAGTATTTCTTCTTGTTGAATTTTATTTGCAATTTTTATTGGGTTTATAAAATCAGGTAGATTGTCTATTAAAAACTGAGAGTAAGTTGCTATTCCACATTTTGTGTTAAATGTGCTTATCCATGCAAGGTTTATTTTTTTGTCTAAAAATACAGGAAGACTATCTGCATATTTTATTGCTTCTTCTAGTTTATTTGCTACAGTTTCCCATGTAAATTTTGTTTTTATTAGATTATACGCATTTTCTACTTTTTGTTTAACTGTTTGTGAGTCTTTGTTTTTGTAAATGAAAAGCATTTTTTCTATAAGGTCTTCTTTTTTTGGATTTACCCAGTAGGAAAAAGGAGAGCTAACGTGGGATTTTGAAGGTTCAAAGGTGTAGTCTATTAAAAAGGCTGTATCTTCGTTGCAAAAGTAAGTTTGACCACTGTATCCTGTTGCAATTACAGGCTTTTTATAAA